>JAGCVY010000102.1 GCA_017962105.1 Lachnospiraceae bacterium | reverse complement strand
GTCGTCGCCTTGACGCTCACCTGATCGACGGAAAGCCCCAGATCCTCCGCGATATTGCCGCGCATCTCGTTGATGTAGTCCCGAAGCTTCGGGCGCTGTGCGATGATCGTGGCATCCACGTTGGAGATCAGGTAACACTGCTCTGCAATGAGCGCTCCGACCTTCCGGAGCAGCACCCGGGAGTCAATTCCCTCATACTCCGGATCCTTATCCGGAAAATGAAGCCCGATATCCCCGAGGGCACACGCGCCGAGAAGGGCATCCATGATCGCGTGGAGCAGGACATCCGCATCGGAATGCCCGTCCAATCCCTTTTCAAAAGGCACCGTCACGCCGCCTAAGATCAAGGGGCGTCCCTCTGTAAGCCGGTGCACGTCGTATCCTGTACCGATCCTCATCATCGTCTGGTCTCCGTATTTCCTTGGCTCGTCCGATCTTCCGACCGTCCGGTTTCCTCTGTCCCAACAGCGGTTTTACAGTGTTCCGGAGCGAATGTTTCTCCCTCTCCCTCACACCGCGCACACACTGTCGATAATACCACGAAATGACAGTAAATGCAAACAATTCCGAAGGGGCATGGTTGATTTTCCGTGTCAAAAATGCTATCGTTACAGGGAACGAACATTTCGGAGGTATCCTATGCTATCACGCGACAGTTTACTGCGTTTTTATAAAAAGCACCCGGTTCTCGCGACTCTGATCATACTCGCCGTGGTCGGGCTTTTCGTCTTTTTTTACGTTACGGGTAACAAAGACTCCGGCGAAGGCGGCGGACAGCTCACCGTTGTGCCTGCCCAGACCGGTACCGTAACTCCCGCTCCGGCGACGCCGACGGATCCGGCCAAGCCGACCGATGTTCCCGTGTCGCCGACCGATGCCCCCGCATCGCCGACCGTGACTCCGACAACGGCTCCCGCAACGCCGACACAGGCCCAGGCTCCGACTGTTACGCCGAAGCCCACCAAGACTCCGACTCCCACGGTTACGCCGAAGCCGACGAAAACACCGACTCCGACCCCCGGCCAGAGCGCTGAGATCGATGAGGACGGCTGGTACTACGACAAGACCAACGTTGCCCTGTACATCCATACCTACGGACATCTTCCGGGCAATTACATAACCAAGAAAGAGGCCGAGGATCTCGGCTGGAGCGGCGGAAGCATCGAAAAATACGCCAAGGGCAAGGCCATCGGCGGCGATTACTTCGGCAACTATGAAGGACAGCTCCCCAAGAAAAACGGCCGCAAATACTACGAGTGCGACATCGACACCAAGGGCGCCAAGAGCCGCGGCGCGAAGCGCATCATCTTCTCCAACGACGGTCTTATCTACTACACCGACGACCATTACGAGACGTTCACCAGGCTGTATTGACACCGCACCTCCGATGCGGAAGAAAAAATCCTTACAGAAAGAAGGCCTTTCATGAGAACGATCATTCTTGACGGCTTATATATGAACACCCGCGAGGCGACCCATCATTACCTTGCGCTCCGCCTGCAGCTGCCTTCCTACTACGGCCGCAACTTAGACGCCCTTCACGACGTCCTCACTGACCCCTGCGAGCCGACAACCCTTGTGCTCTACCGAAAAGCCCTGATGCTTGCCTCTCTCGGTGATTACGGCGAGACGCTCCTTTCGGTCATCCGCGATGCGGCTTCGGAAAATGCAAATCTCTCCTTTACGGAGCACATGTAACTTCAAAACAAACAATGCCATGGCCTCCCCGGAAGCCATGGCATTTTCTTTTTCGTTTTTCAGGTATAGTCGATCGGGATCGTCCGGTTCAGGTATTGCACTACCCTCTGCCCGTCCGGCTCGATCTCAAACCGCGACACCGATCCCGCTTTGCCGTGGAACCGGATCCTTCCGCGGTCCTCAAGCTCATACCCGCAGAGCATCGCCTGCAGGAAACTGAGGGCGGTCCCGTGGGAGACGATCAATATCCGGTTCTCCGGGCTCTCCGTGATCTCCTTGTAAAACGGCAGCAGCCGGTTCCAGACATCCCGGTCGGATTCCGCATCGGCAAAGGGACGGTAATCCGGATCAAATCCCTCTTTCGTGCGAGGCAGTTTATTCTCCACATACCAGGAGTACAGCTTGCCGTTGCCCTCTCCCGCATTGACCTCGCGGATCACCTGCCGAAACTCCGGCACGAGTCCCAACGTCTCGTTGATCCCCTCCGCGGTCATAGCTGCGCGCTGCAGATCCGAGCTGTACATAATCCATTTCTTCTCTGCATCACCGTCGATGCCCTTCATCTCCGGAAGAAGCCAGCGCCCGATTGCCCGGGCCTGTTCCCGGCCACGCTCCGAGAGCGGCCAGTCACCCCAGGCACCGACATGCCCGTTGGTGTGGTGCACCGACTCCGTGTGCTGCACCGTGATAATGATCTTGTTGTTCTCAAAAGAATACCCCATACTTCTACCTCCCCGTTTTTTCTGATTTCCATAGGAATCCACGATGAACGATTCTCCCTATATGGAAACGAAAGAGGCAGGTGCACTTTGCATCTGCCTCTAGTAGCGAAGGGGGGATTCGAACCCTCGACACTACGGGTATGAACCGTATGCTCTAGCCAACTGAGCTACTTCGCCGTAAAAAGTACCGCGGTTTGAGCGGTACTTCGCTATTATACCATTTACCGACCGTTTGTCAAGCATTTGAAACAAAAATATTTCAAAGTGCAAACGCGCTTGCAAACAATTCCGCGAGGGAATGCTCCTCCCAGTTAAAGCCGTCGTCGGTCTCCTCCTTCACCCAGAGCACACGGAAGTCCGCAGGATCCACAAACTCCGACAGAACCTGCCGACAGATCCCGCAGGGCGGACAGGGGATCAGCGCGCCGTTCTTCGGGCCTCCGGCGATGGCGATCGCCTCGAAATCGCCGGATTTCCTGCCATCCGCGACCGCAGCAAACAAGGCTGTCCGCTCAGCACAGTTCGTGGCGCCGTAAGACGCATTTTCCACGTTACATCCGCGGTACACCGAACCATCCTTTGTAAGGAGCGCCGCCCCTACGGCAAATCCCGAGTAGGGACAGTAACTGTTCTCTCTCGCCGCCTTGGCTTCCGCAAGTAAATCCCTGTATTCCATCGTTTTTCTCACTCCGCATTCTGATTGCATTCCAGTTTTGTCCCGTCCGTGGTGAACACGATGGTCCCCGTCTCGTCGGTACGTAAGGTCTTCACGTGGAAGTCCGAAAGAAGCTCCAAAACCTTCGAGGACGGTTCGCCGGGCTCATCGCCCTCCTCCGACTCACCGCAGCAGATCACTGCGTAGCCCGGCTGGACGGCCTTAAGAAACTTCTTGTTCGTCGCATCGCTCTTGCCGTGATGCCCGGTCTTAAGCACATCCGCCCGGATGGAAAGGGAGGAATCCACCAGCTCCTTCTCGGTGGTGGAAAGGGCATCCCCCATCAGCAGGAAGCTCTTGGTCCCATAGGTAAACCGGATCGCGATGGAAGCGTCGTTGTCCGAGCCTTCCTTCAGTGCTTTCGGCCCGGGTGCCAGCGTCTGGAAGCTGCCGGTTCCGAGCTCATAGGTCGTTCCGACCTCGGGAGACACACAGGAGATATTCTTCTCCTTGATGGCCGACACCATCGCCTCGTACAGGTCGGATTTTTCCTTCTTCGGGCTGATCAGCATCTGTCCGACGGAAAATGTCCGGAGCACATCCGCCATTCCTCCGACATGATCCTTATCCCCATGGGTAAGGATGACGTAATCGAGTTTACTGACGCCGTGGCTTTTCAGGTAGGAAACCACCTCGTCCGCATTGTGCTGATACCCCGCGTCGATCAGCATCGCATGTCCGTCCGCAAGGATCAGTATCGCATCTGCCTTGCCGAGCGCCAGGAAATGCACCTCGCAGCCGGTTGACACCGGCGTCACCGTCGACGACGGAGTGGTATCCCCGCTTCCGTTTTTGTGCGTACAGCCGCACGCAGAGAGCACACATGCGATAACCGCCGCCATAAGCACGACGAACATGCGTACCGTTTTTCTTTTGTTCTCCTGTCTTATCATTCAAACCTCATCTTATTGGATTTCCCACACAAATCCGTTCTTTTTTCTTCCCAGGTACCCGGGATCCTTCTTTTCCCCAATGTCTCTTACTTCAGGAATCCGCTGATGATCTGCTGCTCCGCTTCCTCCTCCGTAAGCCCCAGAGTCATCAGTTTGACGATCTGGTCGCCGGCGATCTTGCCGATGGCAGCCTCGTGGATCAGCGAAGCATCGAGATGGTTGGCCGTCAGCTTCGGAGCTGCGGCAACCGCACCGTGATCCATCAGGATCGCATCACACTCGGAATGACCCTTGCAGCGGTTATTTCCCACGATCTCGGAGAGAAACTCCTGATGGGAATTGTCCTTAGCAACCGAGCGGGACACCAGGTCGACAGAGCTGTCCTCGCCGTTCATCTCCACCGAAAAATCGGTCTTCGCAAACTGCCGGTCATGGGTCATGATCTTCTCGCGGATCACAAGGGAAGCCTTGTCTCCCACCGTCGCCCGCGTCTTCCGCACCGTAGAATCAACGCCCTCGATCTGCACGGTATCCATCTCCAGGGTGCTTCCCTCGTCCAGGAACACCACCGTCTCCGGGTTCAGGATGCGCTCACCGGTTCCCTCGCCCGTTCCGTAGTGCTTCTCCACATAGCGGACATGGGCATTTTGCGCAAGATGGAACGTGTGGATACCGTCATGCTCCGAGGTCTTGTCCCCGGGGTTGTGAATGCCGCAGCCTGCGACGATGGTCACGTCTGCATCCTCACCGACATAGAAATCGTTGTAGACACACTCCTGCAGACCGGTCTGGGAGATCACCACGGGAATGTGCACGCTCTCCTTCTTTGTGCCGGCCTTGATGATGATATCGATGCCGGGCTTGTCCGACTTCGTGATGATGTTGATATTTTCCGTCGTATTGCGGCCCGCGCCCTCGCCGTTCACGCGGAAATTGTAAGCGCCCTGCGGAACCTCATGAAGGTCCGCGATCTGTTCAAACAACTGCTTCTGGATCGCATCCATGCTCACTCACCGTCCTTTCCGAACGCTGACAGTCCCTCGGCATCCTTGTGGAAGAGACATCCCAACGAGTCGCTCAGAATTTTCGGCAGCAACTCCTCGCTTGCCGCCTGTTCCAAAACCTCGCCGCCCGCAATGACCACGATGCGGTCCGCGATGTTGAGGATGCGCTCCTGATGGCTGATGACGACAACGGAGCCGTTCATCTCCTTGTGAAGGCGGTCAAAGATGCGGATCAGGTTCTGGAAGCTCCACAGATCGATCCCGGCCTCCGGCTCATCGAACACGGAAAATTGCGGCTTTCTCGCAAGGATCGTCGCGATCTCGATGCGCTTCAGCTCGCCGCCCGAAAGGCTTGCGTTGACCTCGCGGTTCACATAGTCGCGGGCGCACAGGCCGACCTCGGAGAGGTACTGGCACGCCTCGGAGGTGGTCAGCTTGCTTCCGTAGGCAAGGGTCAGCAGGTCCTTCACGGTGATGCCCTTAAAGCGCACCGGCATCTGGAAGGCGAAGCCCATACCCTTCTTTGCACGCTCCGTGATGGAAAGTCCGGTGATATCCTCACCGTTGTAGAGGATCTGCCCCCCCGTGGGGCGCTCGATGCCCATGATCAGACGGGCAAGGGTAGATTTGCCGCCGCCGTTGGGACCGGTGATCGCGACAAACTCGCGGTCCTGTATTGTCAATGATACATTTTTGATGATTTCTTTCGTCAGCCCGTCATTCTCATCCGAGACGGTAAAGCTGACATTTCGCAGTTCAAGCATACACAGTCCTTTCCCGTGCCGGCGCCCGTGTCCCCGGCGGATTGTTCCATGATCCTGCCCCACGGTTTTCTTCATTCTTCGGAAAATGCCGACACCAAGACTATTATATCATAAATTCCGTCATTCGCATAGTCGCGTTTTGGGGAGGATTTGCATTTTCCGTTCACTTCCTGTATAATGCAGACAGTGCCGCAGATTACAACCATCGGCACGAAGGAGTGTGATTTCTACTTGGATCCTGCCTCACGAATACAATTGGCAATTATCCTGATACTACTGCTTTTATCTGCATTTTTCTCCTCCGCGGAAACCGCGCTGATGTCGGTCAACCGAATGAAGATGCGAAGCCTCGCGGATACCAAAAAGGCCGCCGTTCGCGTTCTTCGCCTGCTCGACAACCAGCCGAAGCTTCTGTCCGCGATCCTGATCGGGAACAATATCGTCAACCTCACGGCCTCCGCGCTCACCTCGGTGCTTGCGCAGCATCTGTGGGGCAAGACATATCTTTCGATTGCAACCGGCGTTCTCACCTTTTTGGTCATCATTTTCGGCGAAATCCTGCCGAAGACCCTCGCCGCCCTGTACAGCGAGCGGCTGTCGATGGCGTACTCGGGCGTGATCAGCGTCTACACCGTCGTGATGACTCCCGTCATTTTCCTTGTCAACGTACTCTCCAACGGGATCCTGCGTCTTCTTCGCATCGACCCGCACAAGCGCCCGACCATCACCGAGGACGAGCTTCTCACGGTGGTGGAAGCAAGCCACGAGGACGGCGTTTTGGAAAATGAAGAGAAAGAGATGATCAACAACGTGGTGGACTTCGGCGACTCCGTCGCCAAGGATGTCATGGTCCCCCGGATCGATGTGGATTTTGCGGAGGCGGACATGTCCTACGACGAGATCGTGGAAGCGTTCCGCGCCAACAACTACTCCCGCCTTCCGGTGTTTGAAGGGACGCAGGACAACGTCATCGGCATCCTCTTTCTGAAAGACCTCTTCCACTATGACGGAAGCAGGGACGACTTTGATGTCAAGAAGGTAATGCGCAAGCCTTACTACACCTACGAGTTCAAAAAGACTGCGGAGCTTCTCGCGGAGATGCGCAAGGACTCCCTTACCATCGCGGTTGTCCTGGACGAATACGGCGCCACCGCGGGCATCATCACTCTGGAAGATCTTCTCGAGGAGATCGTCGGCGAGATCCGCGACGAGTACGACGCCGATGAGCAGGATGAAATCCAAAAGGAAAGCGACACCGAGTATCTCATCGACGGTGCCGCCAAGCTGGAGGACGTCAACGACGCCACCGGTCTTTCCCTGGAGTCCGACGACTATGATTCCATCGCCGGCCACCTCTACCACCTGCTGGAGCGCATCCCCTCCGAAGGGGAAACCGTGACCGACGAAAACGGCGTTACCTATGAGGTTGTGGAGGTCGACAAGAACCGTATCGACCGCGTCCGTCTTATTCTTCCCACGGTGATCGCCGGGGAGGAACCCGCGGAACGGAGCCTGCCTTCGGAAGACATTGAAGAATAACCGAAACAACTTTGGAATCGATCATAACACAAGAACAATCAAGGCCCCGGGGAATTCCCGGGGCCTTTCGTGTATCAGCTTGTCTTACTCTTAACTGTTATTCGGCGGCGTAATCGTCCACATTCACCTTGATCGGAGAAAGTTCGTACTCGTTGGAGAAGTCTGCCACAGTCAACTCATATGACAACATTTCCTTCGCCGTGAGTTCGCGGTCGATCTTGATCAGGTACGCAACGTTACCCGAATTGTCCTGAGCCTCCTTGACAACCTCGCCGAGGCTCTTCAAAAGCTCCTCGTTGACCGTGATATTCCGGCAGGTTTTGCCCTGAACATAGGTGGAGCCTTCTCCCGTGCCCTCAACGTATCCGTCCACGTGCTCGCAGATACCGACGTAAATGTAATCGAGGTCGTATTTTTCGATCAGGTACGACACCTTGGCTTTATCCTTTGAAGTGTACAGGGTGATCACGTCCTCGTGGCGGTGCGCTACCATTCGAGGATACGCTTTGTCCGCTCCGCTGCTTCTCCAAAGCCACTCGTGGGTCTGCCAGCCGAGGACGGTGGGCATTCCGGTAAATGTGGAGATACGGTTAAAGTACGTGTAGCTCAGCCCGGACATCTCCAGAATATTCACCTGCCCGTCGATGTTTGTATTGATGTAATCGATGATGTCCGCGTCCGCGGTATTGCAGTCCTCGCGGATGAACGCCGATGCATCCAAGCCCTTGTAATACCCGTCAAACCAGTTCACATAGGCTTCGTTGAAGTATCCCACGCAGGACAGAAGAAGGATCATCGCAAAGATTCCCGCTCCCTTCATGAGACGGCTGCTCGGCATCGTCACAAACCGGGTGATGATATATCCCATACTCAGGCCGTACATGATGAAGGCCTGATAAGTCAGTTTAAACATGGTGTTGGCCCGCTGATAAGCCCCGCCGTAAATATCCACGACATAGATGATCTCCGGCAGAAGCACCAGACCGAATGCGCACAGCCCGATGATTACGACAAAAAGATCACTGATCTCAAGGCTGTCCAGAAGGCGCTGGATTGCCGGACGGCTCTTCCAGCCGCGGTACTGCGAATCTCCCTCCGCATCCGTGATGACCTCCGACTCGAGGTTTTTCGGAAGCGGCTTCTGGCCCGCACTCTTCTTCGCCCTGCTCTCCGCACCGAACTCCAGGATCCGCAGCACAAGGAACATGCAAACGCAGAAGAACGGAAGTCCCCACAGGATCAGCAGCTGGAACTGCGACGTGTGATGGGTCAGGTCGTTGATCCCGATGCTGGAGGAAATGCTGTCGAAGGAAAGTGTAAACGGCATCGCGGTAATGGCTCCCACAACCAGGAACATCGCCGCCTGGAAACCGGTCAGGATCCACGCCTCCGCCTTATAACGGTAGGAAACCAGGTTGGAGAACAGGATCACTGCTCCGCACACGACAAAATAAATCGGAAAATCCCAGTAGTTGGTCGTCTGGAACAATCCCACCAGGAAAGCGCAGAGCACCAGTTCGGGGCGGAACGTCTCTTTGACATACCCCAGCATACGGGGACGACGGTCGTAATCCCTCACGATGTCCATAGCTCTTCTGCGGTAGGTGAGCCATGCGATCAGAAGCGTCAGCACGGTCAGCACGAAGATCATGGTGATAACGTGGGCGTGCAGGTCTCCGATCGCATAGGAGTAAATCGGGAACTCATGGATCGTCTTATCCGGCACATCCGGACGGTATCCGATATACCGGGTAGCGTCGGGGAACCAGTATTTGGAGTAAATCTCCGCCTCCTCAACTCCCCAAAGCCGCTGCAGCTTCGGATAGAGGAATTTGTAGTACGGGTAGTGCATGTTGCCGGCAACCGCCACTGCCAGTGCGGACAGCGTTCCCGCCATCAGCGGCCGGAAGAACTGCGGCTGTTTCTCCGTCGTCACGGAGCCGAGCTCCGCAAGCCTCTGCAGCTCCTGCTGCGTGTAGCTCTTTTTGCTGCGGTAACTCAGATAAATATTCATCAGGTTGTTGCCGATGGAGTACGAAAGCGCGAACCCCATGGATGCCAGCATCGCCATGGCGATGTTGTACCCATGCGCAACCGGCACGCCGGCAAGTTTCGTCAGATAGGTCATCAGATACTGTCCGACGTAATAGTAGTTGATGGATTTGCCGGCAAGCCACACATCCTTCGGCGGCATGTAATCGGACTTGAACATGGACATCATAAAACCGTAGTCCATGAAACGCTCCGTGCCGTAAGCCTTGGGGTTGACGCCTTTCAGGTAGCACCAGAACACGAATGCGCAGAAGAAGATCGCCTCGACGCCGATGATGGCACAGATTCTCTCATCGGTGAAAAACTTCCGAAGCGACGCTTTTCTCGCCTTGCGGACATCCATCAGATAGTAGATCCCCAGGTTGATGATGAACACCACAAGCACGGCGATCGCGCAGTTGAACCTTGAGAACTTAAACAGTCTGCAGGAGGACAGGAACCACATCAGCCATCCGGCGAGGGCGATTCCAAGCGTCTTCGAGAACAGCCAGCCGCCGTCCCGCAGATTGCGGAAAATGACGATCGTCAGCGGCTGGAATGCCAGGCCGAGGATCAGAAGCGTGAGCCACCAGCGAAGCACATAGGAAAAATCCGAAGAGCCAAGGTAGTGCAGTCCGAGGGAAAAGAACAGGAAAAACAGGAAGACTGCAAATACGGTGGCGTACAGATAGGTATATCTCTTTCCGTTGTTCATTTCTTCTCCTTCTCCTCTTTCTCCGCCTTCATGCTGCGCTTGATGCAGCGGTTGATCTCACGGAAGTCTTTCCAGGCCTGCTTCCCGATCTTAAAGATTTTTTTCATGTTGATGGAATTCACGCCGCCCTGTCTGGGACGGAACGTGATCGGAATGTAGAGCACGGGCTCTTTTTTCTTTGCGTACAGAACCGAAAGGACAACATTCGGAAGGTTGTAATTTTCCGGGATAACCTCCAGGTTCTTCTTCAGGTACTCCGCCTGCATGATACGGAACGGCGTGTTGGCGTCCTTCACGCGGACGTGGAAGCACAGCAGGCAGACCAGCTTCAGGGTCTTCGTGACGATCACTCGGGAAAATCCGTCCTGACGGCCCTTGCGGTGTCCGATGACCATATGGTACTGCTCCCGCTTCTCCCAGAACTGCGCGAACTCCGCGGGTCTTGTCTGACCGTCGGAATCCGTCTGGAACACGTAATCCGCGCCCGCGTCAAGGGCATAGCGGTATCCGTACAAAACCGTCGCACCGTGCCCTCCGTTGGGCTTCGTGAGCGGGATGAATTTCGGCATGGTCTCCGCGAGGCGCTGCATGATCGCGTAGGTGGAATCCTTGCTGCCGTCGTCGATGACGACCAGCCGGCTCTCCTCGCTCCGCTCCTCGATGATCGGGTACCACTCCCGGATCACGGTCTCAATGTTGGCTTCCTCGTTGTACGCGGGGATCACAATGTACAACTTGTTCATATTTCTCCCTCCTGAACGCATTCATAGTTATTCGAAGAACGGATCCGTCTCTTCGTTGTGTGTTTCTTCAACCTTTTCGTCGTAGGTTTCTTCGTACTCCCCGTCGTAGGTTTCCTCGTCCTCCTCGTCGTAGGTTCCTTCAACCTCTTCGTCGTATTCCGGATCCCCGGTCTCATCCGGGAACCTCTCTTCCTCGTCTTCCTCGTTTTCCTCGGGCATCGGCACATAGATGACGCTGCTCAGCTTCTGCGTGTCATAGATATCCGTATTCCCGTAGGACATGACTACCTCATACGTCGAACGGATCACGTTCTCATTCAGACGGTACTCCTTGGACGAGCGGGCATCATCGTCGACGACAATATAGCGGATATTGTATTTCGTCACAAGTTCCGCCAGCTGGACCGGCGACTCCGCCTCGTACATCTTCTTCACATTCTGCTGTCGGATATCGGTGGCATACCCCGCGGACCAGGCGTAATACGGCCAGCCGTAGTACAGCATGGCGCCGCCCATCACAAAGTTGTTCAGGGAATAATACGGGGAGAGGAAAATGTCCTTCGATGTGGCATTTTCCCAAACCCACTGTGTAATCGGATCGTCCTCGGCAAATCCGAGATATCTTCCCTGCTTGATGTCGTTCTTCCGGATGACGGTGCGAAGGT
This sequence comes from Lachnospiraceae bacterium, assembly GCA_017962105.1. GTDB lineage: Bacteria > Bacillota > Clostridia > Lachnospirales > Lachnospiraceae > ISDg. Next base: position 39,898 of record JAGCVY010000102.1, on the reverse strand, counting down.
CGTACAGTCCGGTGGCGGTCAGAACGAAGATCAGCAGAACGCTCACGATCTTGGGCCATGCCCCCGCTCTCTCCCACAGCCACACCAGGAAATGCGCGGCGGGGATTGCCAGGAGCATCAGGCTCATCATGATATATTTGTGATTGACCGTAATGTCGATCGTAAGGGACGTGGTAAACGCAAGGATAAACGGCGCCGTAAAAGCGAACCAGATCCATTTGCGCGTACCGTCCGCAAGAAGGAACGCAGCCAGAAGGACAAGCGGCAGGATTCCGCACAGCGTCATGATGTATTCCCACGCGCCGGCTGCCGTCCGGATCTCCGCCAGGAACCCGAAGTAATATTTCGGTTCCACGGCAGAACCGTCGATGAAGAAATGGGTTGCAAACAAGGTGAACGCAATCGTGATCGCCGCGGTGATGGCATACTCCAGACGATGGTCGGAGGCGATCGCCAGCACAAACAAAACGCAGAGACACCCGATCACACAGGCGCCGTTAAAAAAGCTGCACATGCCCAACAGACACCCGAAGAAGATTGGCTGAACCCATGACCTCGGAAGCCATCCCTCCTTCGTGCCGAGAGAAAACGCCATAGCATAACCTACGCGCTCGGGATACAGCAGCTGAAAGCCGGGATTCTCATCGTCGAAAGCGATCTTTGCTTCCCGCTCGAAGATGCATCCGCGGATTCGTTTCACCGCGGAGAACAGCGTCGGAAGCAGGAAAATAATGAGCAGTAAAAGCGCACACAACCCGATGGCCAGATGGCGCTGGTTGCAATACACATTCAAGTTCCAAAGACCCCAGTCCTCGTGAAGCGTCGTCCCGACGAAGCCTTCGTTGGCCTGCAGCGAATCCCAGGTAACCTCGCTGAGCTTATCCGGATCGCCGAGCAGCTGATTCCAGGTCATCTTATCGAACAACTCCGGGAAAAGAGACCGGATATTTTTCTCCGTGGGTTTTGAAAGGTAATCGAAAACCGCGTCACTGCTCCGGAACGCAAACAGAAGTCCCGAGATCCAGGCGACGGCCTTCTTTCCGGTGAGCTTCATCGCAAGAACGTAGAGAAGGCAGAACGCGCCGGCAAGGCAGATCACGCTGGGCAGGTTGAACGCCCAATCGAGGCGCATGCCGAGAAGCTCCAGGTTGCCGACCATAAACTGAAACAGGAAATGATATTTGATGTCCTCTCCCGCAAAATGGGAATACGAGGTCGGGATATTGGTTCCCTTCGACTTGGCAAAGGACTGGATCATGCCGAGATGCGGCGCGAAATCGCTGAACACGGAAAGTCCCACACGATAGGTGCCGTTTTGGTAAGAGAAGGTCCACCACATCAAAAATGCGGCGAACAAAAATGCGATTACGGCAAAGACGGCTTCACTGCTGCCCGGCTTACGGAACAGAACGGCATGTCTCCGAAGCTGTTTCGTCACCTTCAGGTAGTAGATGCCCATGAGATCGAGGATCGCAAACGTCGGCATCACGATCATATCCGCCGTGAGAAGCGGCTGGTCGGACCCGCACCGGTATGCGAGATATGCCATGAAATAGGTTGCCCACGTCATGAGGAACGCGCCGGTGACATACCACAGGGGGATGCACAAAAGCGCGGGGCTTAAGGAGATTTTCTCTCCGAAATACGTCTTGCGGGTGAACGACATTAATCTCGGGATACACAAAGAACACAGGACGTATCCTGTGAGCAGATTGAGAAAAATGTACAGAAATCCAAACATGAAGCCTCTCCCTCAATTTCCTGAAAATCAAGGATTCCTCCGTGCGGCTTGCGCATTACCCCGCACTTTGTCAGTATACCACAGGTTCATCCTTTTCAGCAAGAAAAAGCTTTACGGCTTTTCGATACTGATCCGTCGTGAGTTCATCCACCGTCCGCTTGGCAAGCGCCAGCACTTCCGCGTCCCGGATCGGGTCTGCGAGCCGGAACACATTGTCTCCGCTTTGACGGATCCCGAAGAAGTCGCCGGGGCCACGCATGCTGAGATCCTTCTCCGCGATGGCAAAGCCGTCCGAAGCTGTCTGGAGCACTGTCAGCCGTTCATGGGCCTCCTCGGAGTCGCTTCCCTGAACAAGGATGCAATAGGACTGCTTATCCCCCCGTCCGACTCGTCCGCGAAGCTGGTGAAGCGTCGCCAGTCCGAACCGTTCGGCATCCTCGATCAGGATCACCGTGGCATTGGCCACGTCAATTCCCACCTCGATCACCGTGGTGCTCACCAGAATGTCGTATGCCTTTTCGGCAAACGCCTCCATGACCTCATTTTTCGAAGACGCGCTCATACGGCCGTGAAGAAGGCCGATCCGCACGTCGGGCAAAGCCTCCCGGAGCTGCTCCGCATAGTCCGTAACGTTGGCCGCCTCAAGTCCGTCACTCTCCTCGATCAACGGACAGATAACGTAGCACTGCTCTCCCGCACGCACATGCTCGGCAAGAAAGCTCCACGCCTTCGGGCGATACCCGGAATCCACCACAGCCGTCTTGATCCGCAGCCGGTTTTTCGGCATCTCATCGAGAAGCGAGATATCCAGATCCGCGTACAGCATCATCGCCAGCGTCCGGGGGATCGGAGTCGCGCTCATCAAAAGAACATGGGGAAGGTTTCCCTTGTCCGTCAGGCGCCGTCTCTGCTCCACGCCGAACCGGTGCTGTTCATCGACAACCACAAGGCCGAGCTCGGGGATTTCCACCGACTGCTGGAACAGCGCATGGGTTCCCACAAGAATGCGGATCCCGCCAAGCGCAACGTTCTCCCGCACTTCCCGCTTCTCCGCCGGGCTCATGGATCCCGTGAGAAGCCCCACGGTGATCCCGAGAGGCGCAAACCGCTTCGTAAGCTCCGCAAAATGCTGCTTCGCAAGCACCTCTGTCGGCACCATCAGGCATCCCTGATATCCGGCTTCCGCGATGGTCGCAAGGGACAGCTCCGCGATCACGGTCTTGCCGGAGCCCACGTCGCCCTGCAGGAGCCGCTGCATGGGACTCGCACCGCAGAGGTCCTGTGCGATCTCCTGAAAGCATCTCTCCTGCGCTCCGGTAAGCCCGTAAGGCAGGGAGTCGATCAACCGTTTCGCAAATTCCCGTCCCTTCGCCGGGAACCGGTTCGGAACCGTCTCCGTCTGTTCCTTCACGCTGCGGATCCCCACGAGGAACCGGAAGAACTCATCAAAGGCAAGGCGGCGGATCGCATCCTTCGTCGTCTCCTCGCTCTTCGGAAAATGGACCTCCTCATAGGCGTCCTTAAGGCTCCAAAGCCCGAGCTGTCTCCGCATGGAAACCGGCATCAGGTCCGGGATCTCGCACTGTCTGAGCGCCTCCGTGACCGCTTTCACGACCGCGGTTTTGGAAAGGCCCGCAGTGAGTCCGTACACCGGGCGAAGGGTCTTCATCATCTCCCGGTAACGCTCCGGCGTGAACAACTCCGGCTGAACGACACACAGCTCGTTCCGGTCGCGGGATACCTTGCCGCGAAGGAAGACGTATTTGGCCTGAGTGATCTGCTTCCGAAGGAAGGGGGAGTTGAACCATTTTACGGTGATGGAACCCGTGGCGTCCCGGAAAGTGCACGTCAGGATCGACATTCCCTTGCCGGTGGTAAACATCCGGGGTGTGCCGGCGAAGGTTCCGAGAAGCGTGACCAGCCGGTCCGCCTGAACCTGTGAGATCGGTCGTTCCGCCTCAAAGGTGTCATATTTCTTCGGAAACCACGACAACAGATCGCCTACGGTAACAATCCGCAGGCGCGCGTAAGCCTCGGCACTCTTGGGGCCGATTCCGTTCAGTTTGCTGACGGGGTCATTCCACTGCATAGGGATTCTCCATTGAAGATACGTGAGTCCTACCGGATTTTATGGACAAAAAATGCCCTGAATATGAGATACGCCGGCTGCCATTACAGCAGCCGGCGGTGAATTACTCTACCGAGACAACATAATAGTAAATCGGCTGTCCGCCGCTGTGGATCTCCACATCAACCAACGGGAACTTCTCCGAGAAACGGTCCGCAAGATTCTGTGCATCCTGCTCGGCGACGTCGCTTCCGAAGTAAATGCTGAGAAGGCCGGAATCCTCGTCAACCATCGTCTCGATCATCTCGAGAGTCGTATCCTCGATGTTCTTACCGACGGCAACAATTCCCTCGTCGGAGATGCCCATGATGTCGGACTCGTGGATCTCGTGTCCGTCGATACTGGTATCGCGCACCGCGTAGGTAACCTGGCCGCTCTTCACATAACCGAGGGCTTCCTTCATCGCCTCAAGGTTCTCTTCCGCGGAAACCTCCGGGTTGAACGCGATGACGGCGCTGATGCCCTGCGGCACGGTCTTGGTGGGGATCACGATGATCTCCTTATCCTCGACCATATGCTTGGCCTGTTCCGCCGCAAGGATGATATTCTTGTTGTTGGGAAGGATAAACACATGATCCGCATTGACCTTCGCAACCGCGGTGAGCATATCCTCCGTGCTGGGATTCATGGTCTGGCCGCCCTCGATCAGGCTGTCCACGCCGAGCTCACGGAAGATAGCGTTCATACCCTCGCCAACGGACACCGCAACAAAACCGAAAGTCTTGCGGGGCTCGTCCTTGGCAGGAGTCTCCTCCGCCTGGGAGCTCATGATCACGCGCTCGTTATGCTCCTCGCGCATGTTGTCGATCTTCATCTTGGTCAGCTGTCCGAAGGTCAGCGCCTTCTGGATTGCGAGACCGGGATCGTTGGTGTGAACGTGTACCTTTACGACATCGTCATCGGCTACGCACACAAGGGAATCGCCGATGGAGGAAAGGTAAGCCTTGAATGCCGCCTCATCCGCCATGGTGAAGGGACGCTCCAGCATGATGATGAACTCGGTGCAGTAACCGAACTTGATATCCGCTGTGGAGATCGAGTCGGAGGCTGCTCCGCGGCCGCCTTTACTCTCTGCCGAAGCCTGAGGCATCTCGAAGTTCGTATCGACTTCCTTGCCGAGCATGCAGTCGAGTCCGCCGCGCATCACCTCGAGAAGGCCCTGTCCGCCGGAATCCACGACGCCCGCTTCCTTCAGGACCGGAAGAAGCTCGGGAGTATAGTCAAGCGCTTCCTGCATGCGCTGTACGATCTGTGTCGTAAAATCCTCGAAGTCCGTGCTCACGGCTGCAAGCTCCGCAGCGCGCTCTGCGCCTGCTCTTGCAACGGTCAGGATAGTACCTTCCTTGGGCTTCATAACCGCATTGTACGCGGTATCCACCGCCTTGGCAAAACTCTCGGCTGCAATCGGAATCGTGATCTCATCGTAGTCCCGGATCACCTTGGAGAAGCCTCTCAGAAGCTGTGAAAGGATAACGCCGGAGTTACCTCTCGCACCCTTGAGGGAACCGGAGGACATCGCCTTGGCAAGCGCCTTCATGGACTTGTCCTGCGCCTCATTGACCTCCTTGACCGCCGACAGGATCGTCAGAGTCATATTGGTTCCGGTATCTCCGTCCGGCACCGGGAAGACATTCAACTCATTGATGATTTCTTTCTTGGATTCCAGATTCTTCGCACCTGCTAAGAACATCTTCCGAAGCAGGGCGGCATCCACCGTCAACAACGCCACTTTATGTTCCTCCTTTTCCCCGCCGCTGTGCGGCACAGTGCCGCCATTTGGTTCGGCACGCCGGGGTTGGTCATCAGTCGATCACTCGTACTCCGTCGACATAGACATTTATTTTTTCTACGGTCAAGCCGGAAAATTCTTCCACGCGGTACTTAACCGTTTCACACAAATTCTGGCATACCGTAGCAACACTGATGCCGTAGGACACAATGATATGCAGATCAATGGACAGCTTGTTCTCGTTGAGCGTCACCTGAACGCCGTGGCTCAGGCTCTCGCGGCGCAAAAGCTTGGCAAGACCGTCCTTCATGCTTACCGCGGACATACCCACAACGCCGAAATTCTCAACCGCCGCCGATCCCGCATACTGTGCGATTACATCCAGATCAATATAGACTTCCCCGTACTTGGTTTCCAAATTTCCGTCCATGTTACACCTCTTTCCTGCCGCAGCCGCGCTCCCCTTCGCCCGCCGCCGGCATTTCGTAGATTTGCCCTCGCAAATCCCCGCAAATTATACTACACTCACCCCGAAATTGCAATAACGAAAAAAGTCCGATAGGCGTCTGCACTATCGGACTCTTCATTCAAAATTCAAAAAATTACGCGCGCTCAACAAGGCCTGCTCTAAGGCAAGCGGTGCAAACATGCATCTTCTTGGAGCCTCCGTTCACCTTTACATGTACGGACTTCACGTTGGACTTCCACATTCTGTTGGCACGTCCGGAAACCTGACTTCTCGTAATGCTGATCTGTCTTCCGAACAGAGCACCTTTATCGCAAATATCACACTTAGCCATGATATTACACCTCCTTTTGAAAAAAGACTTCAAAAAAACCGAACAGCAGTATATTAACAAACTTCTTCGGAAAATGCAAGTACTATTTTTCGTTTTTTGAGAAATTACTCCTCGCCTTCCTTCAGAAGCTCGTCTGCGATCTCGTTGATGGTCTCGTCGGAGACCTCGTTGTCTTTTTTCTTCTTGCCGATCATGCCCTTGACACGCTCCGCCACATCGGGAAGCATCTCAAAGATGCGGGACATGGTATCCTGGTCCTTGATGCTCACAAGGCGCGTGTTGCCGTCGCGGATGATCAGCACGGCACAGGGGGACATTTTTCCGCCCATGGCACCGGTAGCACGGTTCTTTGCATCCTTGTTAAATGCGCCTGCACCAACCGCGAACGCCACGTCCACAAGAGGAATGATCACGGTTCCGTCCTCTAAGGTTCTTGCGTCGCCCACCACGCTCTTCGTGGAGACAAATCCCTCCATTCCGTTCAGGAGGTTCTGTACTGTTTCCTTGAAATTCACATCTGCCATATTGTTCTCCTTTTCCGCGGGCTCAGGCCGCATTTTCCTTCTTGATTATTTTTTTGACCTCCGCAGGCGTCCCCATCATCGTTTCCTTGACCGTCTTGAATTCCCTGCGGACCTTCTTGATATTCTTGTCGAACAGGATGCTGAGTCCCCGTATGACCACGCCCCACAGCCGGAGCCTTCCGCGGACATCGCCCTCTCCTTCCAGCTTCTCCCCCGAAAACTCCGGGTACACATCGATATGCCCGCCGTACCACGGATACAGCGATGCAGCTGCGGCGAACGCCTTTCCGGTCATCTCCGGATCCTTCAACCCGAAGGTCACCTCCGCGTGTCCTTTGCGCGGTGCGATCGTCTTCAGCAGCCATTTGACCGTCTTCCACAGTTTGGCAACGGCCGCCTTCGTGGATTTCTTGGTAAAATATGTCTTCAGCAGATCCTTGCGCCTTGAGAACAATTCCAAAACGCAGGACGCTGTCTCCTTCATGTCCTCGATCCGCTCTCCAATAGAGCGTTTCTTCGGCTTCTCATCGGTCTCCGCAGTCTCTCCGCCGCTCTCACTGGTGCCGTAGTCTGCACTGGCGGTACTTCCGGAGGTGTTTTCCGGTTTGCCGGGCAACGTGCTTACGGAGGTGGCTTCCGGTTTGCCGGCTGACGTGCTTTCCGAAGATGTTTCCGCCGGACTCTCGGCGTGGCTCACGGAAGTATTTCCCGAAGAGCTCTCCGAAGAACCCGCGGTCGAACCGCCTGATGTGCTCTCCGATGCGCTTTGGGATGTGCTCCCGGCCGCATCTTCCTCCGGCTCTTCGTCCTCCTCATCCTCTTCCTTTTTCTTGGGGAAAATGACTTCATCCCACTTTCTGCCGAACAATCCCAGAATCCGGATCCGCTTGGAGATGGTCTTTGTTTCGGGATCCTCGATGACCCGGATCGTAAGCGCCCGCAGCAGCCAGCTCACAAGCACGGTTCCCTCGTGCTCCGTCTTCGACCTTACGCTTCCCTTAACGCGGTAGCGGATCGGCACGAACAAGACCAGGGCAAGTATCAGAAGCACGAGCCCGAGGATGCATAAGAGTGTGATCCCGAGTATTTTCAAAATCAGTAAAACGACTCCCATTTCCTCCTCCCGTCAAGATAAACTGTCAAACCGACGCCGGTTACTTCGTTGCTTCGTAAAGCTCCTTCTCCGTGTAAGGCTCGTCCGCGCCGAGAGGTTTCGCTCCCGCGAACTCACCCCGTTTTGCCATCTCATCCACCATCTGCCGTACCAGCTCCAGTGCGTTCTTCTTGCTTCCGGCAAGGCCGAGCACCGCGATATCGCGGCTTTTTGCCTCAAGCCGTGCATACAAAAGCGGAACAATCTCCATCATCCCCTGTGTCGCATCGGACCGGACAACGCAAAATACGCCGTCGCCGCCCTTGCTCTTCCGCACCGAGCGGATCATGGCGCCGAGATTTCCGGACTCCTCGGGAATGGTTCGAATTGACTTCTCTAACTTCAGCATACGGTCTTCCCTGACTGTCCGGCTGATCCCGGACGGATTGGCCCCCTTACAGTGCTGCCCGCAGCAGACGGATGGCAAACCGCCGCTCGCCGTCGGTGCGGCATCCCTGCAGGGACTGCAGCATATATTCCATCACCTCGGTGCGGCTGTCAAACCAGACCGGCAGCTCTGCGAGAACCGCCGCCATGATCTCCCGTACCATCGCCTTGGGCTGTCCCTCAAATCGAGCATCCAGCTCGCGGATCAGCGTGTCGCGGCATTCCTCCACCCGTTCCGGCGTAACCTCGGCAGCGGGTTCGTTGGTCAATTCGGCAAATGCGGATGTCGACATCAGGCGCGCGGCTTTCATCACCGTGAGATACCCTTCCGCAGTGTCATCGTCCATCTTGTCGATCTCCGCCTGAAGCCTTCCGGTCTCCGTCTCCATCATCACGGACAACGGCTCAAAATACTGCTCCATCGCCGCGTGGGCACGGTCCGCCGCGCTCTCATACTCCGAAGCGTCAACCTCTTCCCCGAGAGCTTTTGCGATCTGCATCGCGACCGCCGGGCGAAGGGCCTCCGCCACGGAGGAAAACTCGTCCAGCGTATCGTACTGTTCGGACAAAAGCCCGATCGCCGCATAGGGATTAATGCATCTTGCGATGCTCTCCAAAAAACTCACGGCCTCGTCGATCTGTTTGTTCAGAGCTCCGAGTTCCTGTGTGACTGTATCAAGATCACCGCCCTGCTCGGAGGCAGCCGCCTCTCTCGCGGGCTTTAGAATATTCTCCGTAAAATCAAACGCCGCTACGGGCTTCTTTCCTTCCTCACGGATTGCCGCCGCACCGCGCAGCCGGTAGACAAAGGACCGTAATCCGTCGTCATCCTCCTGACCGGAATACAGCGAAAGGTATCCGGCGATACGGTCATAGAACCGCGATCTCGTCATGCGCACGGGAAATGCCGCAACCATGGAACGGATGCGGAGGTTGGTGATCATCGGATCATCGCTTGCGAACATTTTCCCGAGGAGGTCCCGGACCTCATCCTCCACAATCACTGTCCCCGTCCCTGTGGAAGCCGCCTCCCGGCGCAGCAGGACATTGTATAAAAGTCTGCCCTCCGCGCGGTATCTCGTAAGCTCCTCCACGGTATCCGACAGGGTCTGGCGAAGCGTGAGAAGCTCCTCCGTACAGGACTTCGTCTGATCCCTGTCGCCGGAAGCCAGCGCCTCTCCGAGTTTTTTCCCGGTGCTCAGGAACATCCGGCGATACTCCGCAAGGATCGGCCGGAACCGGTCCGGATCCTCTGCCTGCTCCGGCAGATTCTCGATTCCCGCGGAAAGGTTCAGCCATGCCATATCGTAGAAGGAACTGCACAGCCGGTTTTCTATGCTTTTGACACTCATAATCCCTTGTCGTCTCCTGCGTTCTCCGGGCGGTTACCGCCGGTTTTCTCGCGCACCACATGGGTGTGCGTATAGAGATGATCCATACAATACTCGTAGTTACCCTCGCACTTGGAGCAGAAACGGAACTCGAGATCGTCTCCGTCCAGCTCGGTCCTTCCGCAGACCGCACAGCGATGCTTGGTGATGACCTTGCGATTGCCGGCGGTATTCACCACGCCGCCCTCGCGCTCACCGCGCTCAACGCTGCGCATATAGGCATAGCGTCTGCGCATATCGCCGATGGTGCGTCTTCTCACCGCCCGCTCCTTGCGGGTTGCGATGAAGTAGATCACAAAATTCAAAATTCCGATCAGGAACGGAATAAACGCCATCAGGAAATACTTCCAGCCGAACTTCACAAGTATGGTGATGAACCGATACCCATACATCGCGCCGAAGAAGACCGCCAGATATTTTACCTTCATAGGGATCACGAAGAACAACAAAACCTGAACCTCGCCGAATTCCACCGTGAAGGCAAACAGCATAGCCAGATTGATGTATTCCAGCCCGACACTGACAGACCACCCCTCGCCGAGGACGATCAGCGTAAACACATAGATCAGGACACACAGGATGATGTTGAAGAGAACCCCCGAAAAATAAAACAGGTTAAACCGGAAGCTTCCCCACTTCAACTCCAGCATATTTCCGACGAAATAGTAAAAATACATCGTGATCAGCACGAAGAAGACCTGTCCAGGCTCGGTCTGCTGGATCGGCTGAATTAAAAACGTAACCAGGCGCCACAGCTGAAAATGACAAAATGTCTTCTCGACATCCAGCGCCAGCCAGGTATTGTAAAAATTAGGATTCAGAAAATACAAAACAAGGCCGAGTCCGTACAACAGCATCAGGTATTTTATCAATCCCTTGATGGCATAACGGCCGAATTTTCGTTCCAATCTGTTAATCATAAAACCTGCTTTCCGTGTGGTTCGATCTCCCCCATCAAATAGATGTCCAATCGTAGTTATTATATGTTTTTCCCGTGGCAATGTCAAACGATTTGTGCTATACTGTGGCTGTTCCGTCGGAGCTTTACACAGCGGTTTGCGGCGGAAACATCTGCATTACCCACCGGAGGAAATCCCATGGCACTGGACGGAATTACCGTTTCCTGCCTTGTACACGAATGGCAGGAAAAGCTCGTCGGCGGGCGTATCACAAAGATCGCCCAGCCCGAGTCCGACGCGCTTCTCCTTACGATAAAAAACTACGACACCTATCGGCTTCATCTCTCCGCAAGTGCTTCCCTGCCCCTTGCGTGCCTTCTCACGGAAAACCGGCAATCGCCCCTGACGGCGCCGAACTTCTGCATGCTTCTCCGCAAGCACCTGAGTTCCGCACGGATCCTTCAGATTGAGCAGCCCGATCTGGAGCGCATCATCCGCATCAAAATCGAGCATCTCGACGAGATGGGCGATACCAGGATCAAATACCTGATCGTCGAGCTGATGGGCAAACATTCAAACATCATCTTCTGCGACGAGGATGACACCATCATCGACAGCATCAAGCGCGTCTCCCAAATGGTCAGTTCCGTCCGCGAAGTTCTTCCCGGCCGCCCGTATTTCATCCCGAAGACGGCGGACAAGTATTCCCTGCTCACGGATCCGACGGAGACACTCCTCGCGGCGATCCGCGGACAGTCCGGAGACCTGCTGCGGGCCGTTTACGCCACGGTAACCGGCCTAAGTCCGGTCATCAGCAACGAACTCCTGCACCGCGCGGGTCTCGATACGGTCAATGACGTGCAGGAGGCGGACGACGCTTCTTTCGCACGGCTTGGTGATGCCCTTTCGTGGCTGTGTACAGCAGTGACAAACGGGAAGTTTATCCCGACCTGTATCCTAGAGGAAGAAACTCCCGTGGAGTATGCCGCTGTTCCTCTCACGGTGTACACGGATTTTCCGAACTATTCCGGCCGTTCCTTCGACTCCCTGAGCGATCTGCTGCTCTACTATTACGAGACGAAAGAACCGAACACCCGCATCCGGCAGAAGTCCTCGGAGCTGCGCCGCACGGTGCAGACCGCGATCGAGCGCGTCGCCAAGAAGCTGGATCTGCAGAAGAAGCAGTTTGCCGACACGGAGAAAAAGGATAAGTTCCGCATCTACGGGGAGCTTCTGACGACCTACGGCTACAGCGCGGTGTCGGGCTCGAAGTCCTTCACCTGCACGAACTACTACGACAACTCGGAGATCACGATCCCCCTCGACGAGACCCTCTCCGTGATGGATAACGCCAAGCGCTACTACGAGCGATACAGCAAGCTCAAGCGCACCGGCGAGGCGCTTGCCGGCCATATCGAGGAGAGCCGTGCAGAGCTGGCGCACCTCGAGACCGTGCGGGAATCGCTTGAATTTGCCACGGAGGAATCCGATCTTGCAGACATCCGCCGCGAGCTCACGGACTGCGGATATCTCCGCTTCCGCCGCGACCGCGGTGACAAGCGCGCCGCGAAAAAGCCCGCGAGCCGTCCGTACCACTACCGGACACCCGAGGGCTATGACATCTATGTCGGCCGGAACAATTACCAGAACGAGGAGTTGACGCATCATTTTGCGAACGGCGGGGACTGGTGGTTCCACGCCAAGGGCATTCCCGGCTCCCACGTCGTGCTTCGGACGAACGGGACTTCGGAGGTTCCCGATGAGCTCTTCGAGCTTGCGGGCAGCCTTGCCGCGTTCTACTCCGCGGGACGCGCGCAGCAGAAGGTGGAGGTCGACTATCTTCTTAAGAAAAATGTGAAGAAACCCGCCGGCGCCAAGCCCGGATTTGTCGTATACTACACGAACTATTCGCTGGTGGCAGCACCCGCGGAACACCCGGAACTGCTGATTAAGGATTAACGAATCAAACCGGAGGCAAATTGCATGATACTTGCAGACATGCACACCCACACAAACTTTTCAACGGACAGTAAAGCCGAGCCGGAAGCCATGCTTCAGAGCGCTTATGAGCGCGGATTGACGACCTACTGCTTCACGGATCACATGGACTACCTGTTCCCGATGGATAACACCCAGTTTCTCTTCGACCCGAAAAAATACTGGAAGGTGATGAGCAAACTTAAGGAACAATGGCGCGGACGCATCGATGTGAAGATCGGCGTCGAGCTCGGTCTCCGGGACGAGCCGGATGTGGTCGCACCCGTGACGGCGTACTACGAAGACCTGCTCAAGAAATACCCCTTTGACTTCGTCATCGGTTCCACCCATTGCCTTGAGCACATCGACCCCTACTATCCCGGATACTGGGATAATTACACGGGAACAAAGGGAATGCTTCGCTACCTCGAGGCTGAACTCTGGAACATGGAACACTACAACGGGTTCCACGTCTGCGGCCATCTGGATTATCTGATGCGCTATGTCCCGAAGGGAAAGCGGGTGCATATCCCGAAACTGCATGATGTTATCGACGCTATCCTGCAGACGCTTCTGCGCCGCAATATCGGACTTGAGATCAACACCGGATCGCTTCGCCGAAATTACCCGGAGACCAACCCCTCCGCCGCCATCGCTTCCCGCTATTACGAGCTGGGCGGCCGGTTGATCACCATCGCCTCCGACGCTCACTACGCGGAGCACGTCGCCGCCGGCTTCGACAAGGCGGAGGCCATGCTGCGCGGGATCGGATTTACGGAGTATGCGACATTTTCCGAAGGAATTCCCGAATTTCATAAATTCTGACACAAAAAACGCTGTCCGATGCTTAACCGGGCAGCGTTTCCTGTTTTATTCCGTTTTCTTCGGCTTCTCCGCCACAAGAATGCAGTTGGAAGGCGGAAAATCCGTTTCCTTGCCGTCGGCATCTAGAAGAGTCAGCTTCTCCCGAAGGTGCTCCGGATACCCCGGCTCCAGAAGTTCCTCCGCCACGATCAGTCCGGCCCCGAGGCTTCCCAGAAACTCCTTATATTCCGCCAAAGTCCAATACCCGAACTGCTCCTGCACCTCGTGGGCATAGCTCTCGTTGCCCCAGGTGTAGGTGTACATGAACTCGCGGATGAAGTTGATGTCACCGGTCACCGTGAGGTTTTCCTCGTCGATCGCGGTGATCTTCTCCTCCTCCGGAATGTCCGTAAGTCCCCGGAAATCCTGCCGGTAGTTTTTTAAAAACTCAAGACCCGAAGCGTCCGCAAAACGCACGATCCGCAGCTCCCTGCCGTCCGTCTTCACGCCGTCGCGGATGATGATCCGCCCGCCCGGGCGAAGGCTTCGGTACGCGTTCTCAAGAGCCCTCTTCACGCTCTCGATATCGAACCGCCCGCGCTCCGTCTCCGTGTAGGAATAGATCTCGTGAAGGATCGACGAGAAGATCACGCTGTCCGCCGGCTCCCCGAACTCTCCGTCCACGAAGTTGTGAATCCGCACTTCCCAGCGGTGCCCCTCTTTTTTCTTCTTCTGGTTCAGCACATCGATGACATTGGCTGAGATATCCGTCCCGATGATGCGCTTCTCCGGGTAATTCTGCTCCAGCCGGTCGAGAAGGACCCCTCCGCCGGAGCCGACATCCACCACGACAGACCCTGTCACATAGGAAATGATGCTCTCCTTCGTGCTGTTCGCGGTCTCGTTCATCGTCGACAAGTACTTGTTCTCATTGTTGAGCCGGTCAAAGGCGTCCCTTCGGAACCCGAACATATCATACAGAACGATGATGCTCTTCTCAAAGGTCAGCAGTCCGCATCGCTCCGCCTCCACGCAGAAATCGATCAGCTTTTCGCACACGGCGGAAAATGTGAAATCCACGTAGGCAGTCCAGTTCTCCTTTATCACGCGAAGGTCGACATTCTGCACCGACGCGTCGCGGAGGTATTTTTCGATGATCCGTTTCTTATAAACGTTGATCCGCTTCTTTCCCTCATAATCGTACCACAGGGAGTCCGCCAGCGGCTTAAAGTTGATATGGCTGATCTTCGCGCCGTCAATCTTCTTAAGCACCGCCGTCAGGATCGTCCGGATCTGCCCCAGTTCAAAGCCGGACAGCGCCGACTGGAAATACCACAGTTCAAACCGCGGGAAAATGTTCTTCTCGAACCACTCGGCGTCCTCGGGGAAAATGTTGTACTCCGACGGGCAGAGCCGCTCCAGCCGGTACTGCGCGGAAAATTCGCTCCAGTCCCCAAGAAGAATCCGGTGGATCAGGGTCGCGACGTCGGTCCGTACCCTCTGCCAGACGGTCTCGCTCGCCGCCCGGATGATGCACTCATTTAACGAATACAGAAGCTGGTACCAGTCCATGTTGCCGCGCTGGGCCAGCGCGTACAGCGGCGCACTGTGGCTCACCGGCGTCTCACCGCGGATGCTCTGTCCGATGAGTCCGTGGGTTTTGATCAGGGTGGCGATGCGCTCGACATCATTTTCCGAACCCGCCGATTCCTTTTTTGCAAAATCGCGGTAAATACACGCGGAGCCCTCGTTATGGATATCCAAAGGATACCCCTTCTCCGCCCACTCAAGGCGCTGCGCTTCACTGCCTCCCTTGGCCACCTCGGACCACTGCAGGACCGTCTCGATGATGTGTCTCATCTCCCCGCGGGAGTCATCGCCGAGCCTTCCCGAACCCGTGATCTCCTGCAGAACATCGAGGCTTCGCATCACGTACTGAAGGGTCTCCCGTCCGGAAATCTTCGAAACGCTCTCAACTCTCTCGGGGTTTACATAAACGTGTTCTGTCTCCGCCAGAAGGGCAAGCCACGGATTCGCGGCAAGAAGCTCCTGCTTCGGAGTTCCGTCCGTATGGAGATAGTACTCTGCACTTGTCACTACGGCTCACTCTCCTTCCTTGGATAGCGTCCGGAAAACTGCAACGCGACAATTTCCCGGAGATCTTATTCCTCCGTAAAATCACTGTCGTCCCGCTCGAAGCTTCGCCACGATCTCCGTGAGCGCGGCGATGGCGGCATCCACCTCCGCTCTCGTCGTGTCGGGCGAAAGGGTCATGCGGATGGTTCCGTTCTCGTACTCCTCGGGCATATGGATCGCCTGAATGACATGGGACACGGTCCCTGACGCCGAGGTGCACGCCGAACCGCCGGAGCAGGCGATCCCGGCCATATCCATCAGGACAAGCACGGACGCCGCCTCCACGCCGGCGAAGGAGATGCTCACATTGCCGGGCAGACGGTTTGTCCGGGTACCGTTCACCCGCGAATCCGGGATCGTCTCCAAAATACGGTCGATCATGTTGTCGCGCAGGGCGCGCATTTTCCGCGAATCCTCCCGAAGCTCCCTGCAGGAGGAAATGATAGCCGCAGCCATCCCGACGATGCCGGGGACATTTTCCGTGCCGGCCCGGAGACGCATCTCCTGCGGTCCCCCGTGCATCTGCGGCGCAAGCTTCGTTCCCTCGCGGACAAACAAAAAGCCGGTTCCCTTCGGGCCGCCGAATTTGTGCGCGGAAGCGGCCAGCATCGTAATCCCCAGAAAATCCTGCGACGTCGTTCCCTGCGGAAGTTTCCCTGCTCCCTCGGCGCTCCCCAGCGCAAACGGAACATGTCCCACCGCCTGTACGGCGTCGACAAACAATGCAATCCCCTTCCCCTTCGCAACCCCTGCAATCTCCGCGATGGGTTGAATGCTGCCGATCTCGTTGTTGGCGTACTGCACCGCGATCAGCACAGTGTCCGGACGGATCGCCCGGACAATCTGCTCCACGGTGATGAGGCCCTCGCCGTTCACGGGGAGAACGGTGATATCAGCGCCTAACGTCCGAAGCCACGCAAGGCTCTCCGAAACCGCATGGTGCTCGATATTGGTCGTGATAATATGCTTCCCCCTGGACCGGTTCGCCTCGAAAAATCCCTTGATCCCCAGATTGATGCTCTCCGTCCCGCCGGAGGTAAACACCAGCTCGTTCGGTTTGCACCAAAGGCATGTCGCGATGTCCTCCCGCGCCTTCTGGATCGCTTTCTTCGCCGTCAAGCCAGGCGTGTGCAGAGACGACGGATTTCCGTACTGCTCCGCCATGTAAGGCATCGCTGCCGCAAGCGCCTCCGCCCTTGCTCTCATCGCAGCTGCATTGTCAAGATAAATCGCCATTGTTACCTCGAAGGAACCTGCTCCTCGCAGGTTCAAAGTATATATTTATCCACGGAACAGTACTCAGGAAAGTATTCTTTCAATTGTAATACTGCTCAATAGGAAAACGGTTCCCCGCATTTTGCGCATTGTAATGCATCCGAATTGTTTCTGTGCCCGCAAACCGGACATTTCAGTTTTATGGTTCCCCCGCATTGGAGACAAATTCTCGCAAGCGGAGGATTGTCAAAGCCGCACCGGCATGCCTTCGGCCTGGTTTTGCTTCCGGAAGTGCCACTCCGCGGCAGGGACGCTCCGCAGTTCCCGCAAACGGTTGCTCCGGGAAGATTGTCATGCCAGCAGGAACGACACCGGACCATCCCGGCAACCGCTTGATTCGACTTGCCGGAGGTTTTGGACCGTGCAATCGCCGCCTGCTCCTCAGCCTTCTTCATTTTCTTTGTTCTCGCATATTCATCGTATGGATTCGATCCGTCCGCCAATCCCTGTAAAAGCATGAATCGTTTCCGCAGGCGGCCGTTTGCCTTCCCATCAACCAGATTCACACCGCATCGAGGACAGGTTGTATGCGACCGGAAAATGCGGTTTTTACAAGCTGGGCACGTCACCAACGGGTCTAAGGGTTAAATTTCACTCATTGATTACCACCTTTCCTTATTCATGCAATCAGATTGATTCCCTGCGATCAGGCCGATTGATTTCCCGAGAAAACCAGCCACCCGACAAACTTTATCAGCAACGGAACACCGACAATAACCCCGAAAATGATGAACGCGGTCCATTCCAGTTCACCGGTATGCATGAACACAAACGCGAACATGGCAATTGCCACAAGCAGAGCCCATCGGAATCTTCTCTGCAGTTTCCTCTTCGCCGGCTCAAGGATACTTTCATAACCCTCCAACCCGGCCAGTTTATTGCGATTCGACAGATAATACAGAACAACGACCACTATAACTGCGATCCAAACTCCGATACAGATACCCTCGAAAAGATTGTAAATGACAACGCCGGCCGGGGGACCGGGATTGGAAAGCGAATAAAGGATTGAACGAATAAGACAGGCCGCAACAACAGAACCGATGCAGATCATTACCGCGGCCAGATACCGGAACAGAACCCGCTCCGAATACACCTTAACTTCCTTCTCGGAACGCTTATACCCCTCTGAAACAGTACCGTTACTCTCCCCGGTACCCCGCTGACCGCGCAACAGCTCATCGGAAGACACACCGAAAATATCCGCGATAACGGGGATCATGGTCAGGTCCGGATACGTCTCATCTCTCTCCCATCGGCTGACCGCCTTATCCGAAACGCATAGTCTCTCCGCAAGATCCTTCTGGGTCATACCGCTCGATTTGCGCAGAGCCGCCAAAAAACTGCCAAGTGTTTTCTTTCCCATATACGTGATCACCTCCGTTTTTTGGCCTCATTCTACGGTTCTGAGAGAAGAAAGACCACCCCGCAAACCGTAAATCACTCTCAGTATCTGAGAATAACCACTATTTTCCGTCTTTAAAAGGTATTCTACTATATTTTCCGTATTGCGTAAAGCCGTTTCAACATAAACAACAAAGAAGCCCCCGTGATCGCGGGGGCTTCCGGAAAAGGTCTTATACGGGGTAGGACTTGGTCGCAGCGTCGGCCTTGGTTACATCCACGCCGGTCTGCTGAGCCTGACGGTACTTGAAGAACTCGGTTGCAACCTGCGGGAACAAAGCGTAGGACAGAACGTCCTCTTCCTGCTGAACCCACTGCTTGCACTCTTCCTTGAACTTCGGAAGCTGCGGCTCGATGAGGTCTGCCGGACGGCAGGTGATGGGCTTCACATCGCCGATGCACTTCTTCTGAACCTCGGGATTGAAGGGCTTGATGGTCTGGCCGAACTCGCCGGAGAGGATCTTCTTCGACTCCTTCGTAACCAGCTTGTAGCGCTCGCCCTGCAGAACGTTGAGAACGGCCTGCGTACCGACGATCTGGGACGACGGAGTAACCAACGGGGGCTCACCGAAGTCCTTACGAACTCTCGGAACTTCCTCAAGCACAGCCTCGAACTTATCCTCGGCACCTGCTTCCTTGAGCTGGGACACGAGGTTCGAAAGCATACCGCCGGGCACCTGATACATAAGGGTCTTAATGTTAACGCCGAGAACCTTCGGGTTCAGGAGACCGCTCTTAAGGCACTCCTCACGGTAAGGACGGAAGTACTCCGCAATCTCCGCAAGAAGGTTCTGGTCAAGACCGGAATCGTACGGCGTGCCGCGGAAGGTCTCAACCATAACCTCGGTAGCCGGCTGGCTGGTACCGAGAGCCAAAGGTGACATAGCGCAGTCGATGATATCGCAGCCTGCCTCAACAGCTTTCAGGTAAGTCATCGAAGCAACACCCGAGGTGTAGTGCGTATGCAGCTGGATCGGAAGGGAGCTTCCGTTCTTCAGTGCGGTAACAAGCTCGGTTGCCTTGTAAGGAACCAGAAGGCCTGCCATATCCTTGATGCAGATGGAATCTGCACCCATCTCCTCAATCTGCTTCGCGGTCTTCTCCCAGTACTCGAGGGTGTAAGCGTCACCCAGAGTATAGGAAAGCGCAATCTGTGCATGACCGCCCTCTTTCTTCGTAGCCTTTACCGCGGTCTCCAGGTTGCGGAGGTCGTTGAGGCAGTCGAAGATACGGATGATGTCGATACCGTTGGCAATCGACTTCTGTACGAAATACTCCACTACATCATCAGCGTAGTGATTGTAACCGAGGATGTTCTGTCCACGGAAAAGCATCTGCAGTTTCGACTTTTTGAATCCTGCACGAAGCTTGCGGAGGCGCTCCCAAGGATCTTCCTTGAGGAAACGAAGACACGAGTCAAAGGTCGCGCCGCCCCAGCACTCTACGGAATGATAACCGACCTGATCCATCTTCTCGACGATGGGAAGCATCAGTTCCGTAGGCATTCTTGTAGCAATCAGAGACTGATGCGCATCACGCAAAATGGTCTCTGTAATCTTAACCGGTTTTTTCACCTGATCTGCCATTGATTTCTCCTTTTCGCATCGGTAGTGGATGCGTGATTATTCTTTCATTACACACCGAAAATAGCCATGAACACACCGGCCGCAACCGCGGTACCGATAACGCCGGCCACGTTCGGACCCATCGCATGCATCAGAAGGAAGTTGGAAGGATCCTCCTGTGCACCGACCTTCTGAGAAACACGTGCCGCCATAGGAACGGCGGAAACGCCTGCGGAACCAATCAACGGATTGATCTTTCCGTGGGTTGCCTTACACATTAATTTGCCGAACAATACACCGCCCGCAGTACCGAATGCAAATGCGACTAGACCGAGAGCAACAATCTTAATGGTATCCAGCTTCAGGAATGCCTCTGCACTCGTAGTCGCACCTACGGACGTACCGAGAACGATAACAACGATGTACATCATAGCGTTCGAAGCCGTCTCCTGCAGCTGGCGCACAACACCGGACTCGCGGAAGAGGTTACCGAGCATCAAGCATCCGATCAACGGTGCCGTATCCGGAAGAAGCGCCACAACAACGACGGTTACGATGATCGGGAACAGGATCTTCTCCAGTTTGGATACCGGACGAAGCTGCTCCATCTTGATCTGGCGCTCTTTCTTCGTGGTGAGAAGTTTCATGATCGGCGGCTGGATGATCGGAACGAGGGACATATAGGAGTACGCTGCCACGGCAATCGGTCCCATATACGCCGTCTGTCCTAATTTACCCGCCAGGAAGATCGATGTCGGGCCGTCGGCACCACCGATAATGGAGATGGCAGCTGCCGCCTTATCATTGAATCCCATGGCAATTGCCATCAGGTAGGCTGCAAAAATACCCAGCTGAGCCGAAGCTCCGAGAATAAAGCTCTTGGGGTTGGCGATCAGCGGACCGAAGTCGGTCATTGCGCCGACACCCATGAAGATCAGGCAGGGAAGGATTGCCCACTCATCCAAAAGGAAGAAGTAATGCAGAAGTCCGCCGGCCTGCTTGGTATCTTCGCACCTCACGCTGTCCTTGCAGTAGAAATCATAGTATACGCCGCTTTCAACACCCTTGGTGGCATTGAACACAACGTTTCCGGCCGCGTCGAAATACACGATAAATGTGTTTTTCAACCGAAGCTCGTCCTCGCTCAGTTTCTTGTCGCTGCCGGTATTGTTCACATCGCACAACTGGCAAAGTTTCTGGATAACCGCTTTACCGTCTGTGGTCATGTTCTGTGAAATGATATCGCAGATTTGCTTGTGGGATACATGGACTCCGAAGATGTCTTCCGCATTCAGTTCAAACTGATCCATGTCAACATGGTAGCAGGTCAGTTCACTTTCATCGTAATAAAGTGTCTTTCCGTCTTCCTCATACTTGAAAAAGCTTACCTCGTCGCCTTTGATTTCCACGATTTTTCTGTCTGACGAATCGTAAAATGTGTACACATGGTCAACCGGCGCTGCCATGATCGACGGGTACATATTTACGAGAAGCATACCAAAGGAAATCGGTACCAAAAGGAGAGGCTCATAATCCTTGGCAATTGCCAAATACATGAAAAACAGGGCGACGAAGATCATCAGCAGATTGCCCCAGGTAAGGGATGCAAACGCCGTGGACTTCGCCAGGTTTCCCAATGTATCAAATACATATTGCATATACGATAACCTCCCGATAAATTTCGTGACAACTCAAGATTAGTTCATTGTTGCAAGAACTTCACCGGGCTCAACGCTCTGTCCGACGGATACGTTAACGCTTGCTACGGTACCGTCCTGAGGAGCAACGATATCATTCTCCATCTTCATAGCCTCAAGGACCAGAAGGACATCACCCTTCTTCACGGTAGCGCCTGCATTGGCAACAACCTTAAGGATCTTGCCGATCATGGGAGCTGCGATCGTCACGCTGCCCTGCGCACCTGCGGGAGCTGCTTTCTTTGCTGCCGCCTTGGGAGCTGCCTTGGGAGCTGCAGCAACCGGTGCGCTCTCAGCACCGCTCTCTTCTACACTTACTTCATAAACATTGCCGTTGACCGTAATGGTATAGTTTTTCATGTTATCCTCCTGATTAGGCGTTCTGCCACTTAGATTTATTGATTTTGCGAATGGAGCGAACCACCAGCCCGCCTTCTGCAACATCGTTGCCCATCGCACGTTCGTACTCATAGATTGCTGCGGTGATAACCGCTACAAGCTCCAGATCATCCTCTCCATCGCCGTCCGTATCGACAACCGGAGCTGCCGGAGCAGGCTCCGGTTTCTTTGCGCCGATCTTGTTGACAAACTTCAGAAGGCTGATGATGAAGGAAATCAGCAGAAGCATGCAGAACACGATGGTAATTCCCATCACGGTGTTCGCCAACGCTGTGCCGATATTAACCTTAGCCGCGAAAAGTAATCCGTTCATAGGTTCCTCCTTCGCTTATACCGTGCCATGCTTTTTGCTGGGACGAAGCTCTTTCTTCGTGCAGAGCATCTCCAGTGCATACACGATCTGTGCACGCATCTCATCCGCATCGATGATGGCGTCAACATAGCCTCTCTTAGCGGCATTCTCACAGCTGTTGTAGGTCTTCTTGTACTCTGTAGCCTTCGCCTTCAGTGCAGCGTCCTTATCGGACTCCGCCGCAATCTCGTCGGCGTACACGATCTGTGCTGCGAGCTCGGCATCCATCGTACCGATCTCCGAACCCTCAACCGCAAACTCAAGGTCTGCACCGAGGGACTTGGAGTTCATGGTAATGTAGGCGCTGCCGTAAGCCTTGCCTACAACCACGTTAACCTTCGGAACCGTAGCGTTGGCAAATGCATATGCAAGCTTTCCTGCTGCGATCGCAATGCCCTTGGTCTCGCCTGCGCCGTTCGCATAACCGGTCACGTTCGTGAACGTAACAACCGGGATTCCGAAAGCGTCACAGAACTTCACAAAGCTTTCCGCCTTGTAGCAGCCCTTCGTGGTAAGGACAGCATCAAAGGACGCATCCTTCTTGCCCTCTGTGTTCAGCTTTGCAGTGCGGTTGGCGATCACTCCGACCGTAGCGCCGTTGAGCTGTACGAAACCGGTTACCATCTCAGGAGCGTAAGCAGCCTTGATCTCGGTAAATGCTCCGTTGTCGGAAAGATCCGAAAGAGCGATCGCGGGATCAGCGCTCTCCGTCTTGAAATCATTCATCGCGCGGTTGAGGTCATCCGTGCACTCATCCTGCGCGTCATCCTCACAGTTAGAAGGCAGTACAGCCACCAAAGCACGCACCTTGGCGATCGTGTCCGCTTCGTCCTCGCCGACCATGTCAACCATGCCGGACTCTGCCATGTAAGCAGCCGAAGCCGTGTCGCATTTGCCCTCGTTGTTGCCGGCGATCGTGTTCGGTGCGTTGACGAACAGCTTCGCATCCGCCTTCTCCATCACCGTAAAATCGCTCATTGCCGCCAATACGGCAAGTCCGCCGCCGCAGTTGCCGAATACCGCCGTGATCTGAGGAACCAGACCGGACGCCATCGTCTGCGCCTTGTAAAGGCGGCCGAAACCGGTCAGCGCATCGGAAGCTTCCTGAAGGCGCATGCCTGCGCAATCAACAAGACCGATTACGGGAGCACCCGTTTTCATTGCCAGACGGTAAATGTTAGCAATCTTCTTCGCATGCATCTCACCGAGGGTACCGTTCAGAACTGCGGCATCCTGGCTGTACACATACACGAGGCGGTCATCGATCACACCGTAGCCGGTAATAACACCGTCTCCCGGAGCATCTGCCTGCTGCATATTGAAATCCGTGCTTCTCTTCGTAACAAGAGCACCGATCTCAACAAAACTGTTGTTGTCCAGCAGGGTCTCAATGCGTTCCCGTGCGGACAGTTTCGCTGTACTACTCATGTTCAGCCCTCCGTTGGTATAATTATAGCTGTCTTTACAACTCGCAAATAACAGCTTAAACCCAAAAATCACCGAATACCATTATACCGAAACAACCCATAAAATTCAACAGAAAAAAAGCGCTCGTTTTCACCATTTTTGTGAAACGAACGCTTGATTCTTTGTGCTATTTGTCACTAACCCAAAACGGCTGTTTATTCTTCGGATCGGGTCCATTCGTATTCCGACAGGACGCGACGTATAGCATCCCCTGCGAAGCCCTTCCGCTGGAGTCCTGCATAGATCTTCTGACGCTCCTTTTCGCTCATGGAATTGCCCCGCACGCGCTTGGCGACAAACTGCCTCACGGCAGCAATCTCTGGACTCTCTTCCTCCTCGCCGTCGTCCGCATCGGAACTCTCCGTTTGGTACTGCTCGTAAGCGTTTCGGAAAATGTCCTGCTCAATCCCTTTGCGCATCAGCACCATCTGCATCTCACGGGCGCTCTTCGTCTTTGCGTGCGCGCGGACGTAATTCACTGCATAGCGCTGTTCATCAATGTAATGAAACGAGGCGACGTACGCGATGATCTCCCAGGACTGAGATTCCGAGTAATCCGATGCCAGAAGCTTTTCATGGAGTTCCTTGACTGTCCGGTCCTGCACCTGCAGAAGTTCCAGCGCCTTGCGCTTCCCCCGGGGAAGGATGACCTCGCTGACGATCTTCTCCCAGTCTGCCTCGGAGATCGACGTATCGATTTCCAGTCGGTAAGAGGACACATCACGGTTGTCCAGAAATCCCGCCGGCTCGCCGTCCAGCCAGATCACGGTCTGGCGTTTTCCTTTCGGTGTCAGGTTGGTAATCTGCATACTACTCCTCGGAGCTGCTTATCTTCGCATTGGCAAGATACTTCTCACGAACCTTGGTCTCGATCTCCTGCATGACATCCGGATGCTCCTTGAGATACAGTTTCGCGTTCTCGCGTCCCTGACCGATCTTCTCGCCGAGATACGCAAACCATGCGCCGCTCTTGGCAACAACATCGCAGGACGTTGCAAGATCAAGGACATCGCCTTCCTTCGAAATGCCCTCGCCGAACATGATGTCAAACTCCGCCTCCTTGAACGGGGGTGAAACCTTATTCTTGACCACCTTCACACGGGTACGGTTTCCGATCGCCTCGCCGCCGGACTTGATGGTCTCGATGCGGCGCACGTCCAAACGCACGGAGGAGTAGAATTTCAGCGCGCGACCGCCGGTTGTGGTCTCGGGGTTTCCGAACATCACGCCGACCTTCTCACGCAGCTGGTTGATAAAGATAACAATACAATTCGTCTTGCTGATCACGGATGTCAGTTTGCGAAGCGCCTGGGACATCAGACGGGCCTGAAGACCCACATGGGAATCTCCCATCTCGCCCTCGATCTCCGCCTTCGGCACCAAAGCTGCAACAGAGTCCACGATCACGATATCCACAGCGCCGGAACGCACAAGCGTCTCGGTGATCTCCAGCGCCTGTTCGCCGTCGTCGGGCTGCGAGATGTAAAGGTTATCCACATCCACGCCGATCGCCGCCGCGTAGTTCGGATCCAATGCGTGCTCCGCATCGATGAAACCGGCAATACCGCCTCTCTTCTGCACTTCCGCCACCGCGTGAAGCGCTACCGTTGTCTTACCGCTGGATTCCGGTCCGTAGATCTCGATCACGCGCCCCTTCGGGAATCCGCCGATCCCGAGGGCGATATCCAGGCTCAGAGACCCGGTAGGCACCGCCTCGATACTCATCGCCGCACTCGGTTCCCCGAGCTTCATGATCGCTCCCTTTCCGTAACTTTTTTCAAGTTTTGAGATTGCCGCCTCCAATGCACGCATCTTCTCTTCTGTTGCCATCCCGATAACCGCCTTTCCGAACATTTGTTCTGTTTGTATAGTATACTCTTTTTCCTTCGTTGTCAATCCTAAAAAACGAAGAATGTGAAAAATTTTCCGAAGCGTCGAACCCAGTCGTTCTCCCCTTTGAAACCGTCCTTATCGTACCTTATCCCGCGGCAAAAATCCATTCGCAGACCTGCCAAAGAAACGTCTTTATTTTCTACGGGGCGCGGGGCATTTTCCGACGATTACCGATCTGTGGGGGCAGAGTGCCGAAAATCCTTCTTCGTTTTTGTGGCATTTCGCCAATCCGGCATGGAAAGCACAAAAAAGGAGCGCCGAAGCGCTCCTCCTGTTCCCAGTGTTATTTATTCTGAAACGGTCTCGCCGACAGGCTCAAACAGCGCCTCAACGAAAGCGTCGGGATCAAATTTCTGCATGTCGTCGATCTTCTCGCCGACGCCGATGTACTTGACCGGAATGCCGAGCTCCTTCTGGATCGCAATGGCGATCCCGCCCTTGGCGGTGCCGTCCAGCTTCGTGATGACAATGCCGGTGATGTTGGCGATCTCATTGAACTCCCGCGCCTGTACGAGGGCGTTCTGTCCGGTTGTTCCGTCGAGGACAACAAAGGTCTCGCGGTGCGCGTCGGGATACTCGCGGTCGATGACGCGGTTGATCTTTCCGAGTTCATCCATCAGGTTCTTCTTATTGTGAAGACGTCCGGCGGTATCGCAGATCAGCACATCGGCTTTGCGTGCCTTGGCAGCCGTCACGGCGTCAAATACAACCGCAGCCGGGTCCGCACCTTCCTTGGCTGCAATGATCTCGCAGCCCGCGCGGTGCGACCACTCCACCAATTGCTCCGTCGCGGCAGCGCGGAACGTATCCGCCGCCGCAAGAAGAACGCGCTTTCCGTCGGCCCTGAGGGAGCCCGCGATCTTGCCGCAGGTCGTGGTCTTTCCGACGCCGTTCACGCCGACCATCAGGATCACGGACGGGTGGTTTTCAAACTCGTACGCGTCGTCGGGAACCGCCATCTGCTCGCGGATCGTCGCCATCAAAAGGTCCCTGCACTCCGCGGGTTCCTTGATCTTCTGTTCCTTCACCTTTGCGCGGAGTCCCTCCAGGATGCCCTCCGTCGTGGTGACACCGATATCCGCCATGATCAGGATTTCCTCGAGTTCCTCATAGAAATCCTCATCGATCTTACTTCCGCCGAACAGCGAGCGAAGTCCGTCGGCAAGACTGTTTCTCGTCTTGCTCATACCGGCGAAAAGGCGTTTGAAGAAGCCCTTCTTTTTGACCGGTTTCTCCTCTGCCGCTTCCTCCGCTGCAGCGAAGGGATCGTCCGTCTCCTCGTACTCCCCGGAAAATGCCTCCGCATTCTGCCCGATCTCTTCGGAAATGATCTCGTCCCCGTTGCCGGTGAACGCGGCCTCTGCGGCGTCCTCCGCTTCAGCCTCCTCTTCGTACCCGTCATAGGATATCATATCGGCTGTCTCCGCCGCAGGCTCACCGCCCTCCGGCAGATCCGCCTCGACAGACGTTTCCGCGGATTCCTCCGCTGCTTCCTCCTGCGGAAGCACTTCTTCCGTCTCCGCGGGTTTCTTTTTTCTCCAGAAAAACATACTGTGGTTCTCCTCTGATTATTGATCCAATTCGTTCTCGATCAGGTTGACCGACACGAGGGTGGAAACGCCCTTCTCCTGCATCGTGATTCCGTACAGGGCCTCCGCCGCCGACATGGTGCCTCGCCGGTGTGTGATCACAATGAACTGCGTATCCTTGGACAGCTTGTGCAGGTACTGCGCAAACCGGCCGACATTGCTGTCGTCGAGGGCCGCCTCGATCTCGTCGAGGAGACAGAACGGTGACGGCTTCAGATCGAGGATCGCAAACAGAAGTGCGATCGCCGTCAGCGCCTTCTCACCGCCGGAGAGCTGCATCATATTCTGCAGTTTCTTGCCGGGCGGCTGTACATTGATCAGTACTCCGGCCTCAAGTACGTCCTCCCCCTCGCTCAGGGAAAGGGTGGTCTTGCCGCCGCCGAACAGTTCGCGGAACACGCGGTCAAAGCGCACCTTGAGCTGTTCAAAGGTCTCGGAAAATTGCTTCCGCATCTCCTCATCAAGGGCGGAAATGATGCCGGAAAGCGTCGTCTCCGCATCGAGGATATCCTTGCGCTGTCTGGTCAGGAACTCGTAGCGCTCCTTGGCGTCGCGGTATTCCTCGATCGCCTCGACATTGACGTTGCCGAGGCCGCGGATCTTATTTTTCAGTTCGTAAACCGCCTTGCGGTTCAGGGTCGGATTGTTGTATTCCTCGCTCCGGTGTTCGCAGGCCTCGGTGTAGGTCATCCCGTACTCTTCCCACATATAGCGGGTGTTCGACTCGAGCTGATCCTCCATCTTCTCCTTCTGGCCCTGCAGACGATACTGCTCCCGGTCAAGGCCGCTCATGGTGCGGGACAGGCTCTCCCGGCGCTCGAAGAAATCGCGGTTCTGCTTCGTGATGTCCTCCGCCAGCTTCGTCAGCTCCGCAATCTGCTCCTCCCCGTTCTGAATATCGCGCTGCAGTTCGCACTGCCGCTCCTCGATCTCCCGGATGGCCTGGGATCGCTCCTCGATTTCCTTCTTCGTCTCCGCCAGACTCTGCTCTGCATCCGCGAGCTCACTGCGGTACTGTGTGCGCTCCCGCTCGATCCGTGCACCGGTGTCGCGCTGGTATTCCACGCTCTGGAGCAGTCCGTTGTATTCCGTGAGGGTGCGCACCGCTTCCGCGCTGGCCTCGTCCTGACGTCCCCGGATCTCCTCCATCTCCTCGTGGAGACGGTCTGCGGTTTCCCGGTCCTTCCCGCTCTGCTCCTCGTTGGCCGCAATCTGCTCCTGCAGTTCCCGGTTGGCGGAACGGATGCGCTCGATCTCCGCCTCCGCGTCGGAGACTTCCTTCCGAAGGGATTCCCTTGTCTCAAGGAGTCCTCCGTTTTGCTCCTTCACGTGCTGCAGATTCATCTCCGCCGTGTTGCGCTCCAGCATTTTCTCCTGCAGAACGCCGCGCTGCAGCTCCTGCTCGTTCCGAAGCGACTCCCGCTCCTTGCGGTAGCGGTTCACCGTGCGCTCGCAGGCTTCCGCCTCTTTCTTCCGCTCGGAAAATTCTTTCTCGGACTCCTCGGCTTCCCGGCGGCGTCCCAGCAGATTTCCCGCATTTTTAAACGCACCGCCGGACACCGCACCGCCGGGGGCGAACAACTCGCCCTCAAGGGTGACGACGCGGATCTTCTGCTTGTATTTCTTCTCAAGGGCTATGGCGTGATCGATCGTGTCGACCACCAGGAATCTTCCCAGGAGATACGCCGCAGCCTCGCGGTATTCCTCCTCGGTGCTCACTAGTTCTGAGGCGATCCCCAAGACCCCCGGCTCCTTGAAAACGGCAGGCTCGAACTCGTCCTTCTTCGCCCGGATCTCCCGAAGCGGAAGGAACGTGGCACGGCCGAGTTTGTTGCGCTTCAAATGTTCAATGAGCTGCTTCGCCGTGTCCGTGTTGTCCACGACAATGTTCTGGATATTGCCGCCGAGTGCCGTCTCAATGGCTGTCTCATAGCGTTCCTCGGTCTGGATGATATCGGCGACAACGCCGTGGATTCCCTTGCGTTTCGCCTTCTCCTCCATCACCTTGCGGACCGTTCCGGCATATCCCTCATACCGCTCAGCAAGATTTCGGAGGGTCTCAAACTTTGTCTCCGCAAGGGTTGCCCTCTTGCGCACATCCTCCAGCCGGGCCGAGGCGTCTGCAATGGATTCGCTGAGGGAACGGATCTTATCATCCCGCTCCGATGCGTCGCTCTGCATCTTCACAACACTTTCGGCGATGTCCGCGAGCTGCTTCTCCGCCTCAGCGATCTTCCGGTTGGCCTCGTCGGCCTCGGTCTTGAACTGCAGCAGTTTGGCGTTGGTCTCCGCCTTGCTGATGGCATGCTGCTCCAAGAGCGTATTGTTGCGCTCCAGTTCCGTCTTTAGTTCCGTATTGCTCTGCAGGAAGGCGATCTGGGATGCGCGGAGCTCCTGCTCCTGCGTGATCCTGCGGTCGATCTCGGCCTTCATCTCGCCGAGCTTCGCCTCCGCGGCTTCCTTTGCGCCGGCCAGCTCCGCCAGCTGTTTTGCGTACTCTTCCTGCCGGCTTTGATACTGCGCAAGTTCCTCCTCGCGCTCGGCGATCCGGTTGTTCAGCTGAACGATGCGCTCCTCGGCCTGCTCCGCCTGCTTCGTCAGGGTTGCGACCTGCTCCGTGAGCACGTTCCGCTCGCCGCTTCCCTTCTCCGCCTCAATGCGGTTCTGGGAATTCTTCTCCTTCGCCGCGGAAAGCGCCTCCCGGTGCTGTTCCAGCTCATTCAAAAGACGGTCGTACTCGTCCTTGGCTCTCTCATAGTCCTCGGTCGCCTTGGCGAGATCAGCCGAGACGGACTCCAGCTTCTCATCATTTTCCTTCTTGAGAACGATGTTCTTCTCATACTCCATAAGGAACTGGTTGACCTCGCGGTCCCTGAGTTCCTCCCGAAGCTTCAGGTATTCCCTCGCCTTCTCGTCCTGTTTGGCAAGCGGCTCCAGCCGCCCTTCGATCTCGGCGATGATATCGTTTACGCGGGCAAGGTTCTGACGTTCTTCCGCGAGATTTTTCTCAGTCTGCAGTTTTCTCTTCTTGACTCGCGTGATCCCCGCGGCCTCGTCAAAGATTTCCCGGCGCTCCTCCGGCTTTCCGCTCAGCACCTTGTCAATCTGGCCCTGACCGATGATGGAGTAGCCCTCCTTGCCGATACCGGTGTCAAAGAATAGTTCCTGAACATCGCGAAGCCGGCATTCCGCCCCGTTGATCAGATACTCGCTCTCGCCGGAACGGTACACGCGTCTCGCGACGGTCACTTCCTCGTAAGAGATCGGAAGAACATGATCGCTGTTGTCAAGAGTCAGCGACACGTAAGCAAAGCTCATGGGCTTGCGGGTCTCCGTGCCGGAAAATATGACATCCTGCATGCTGCTTCCGCGCAGCTGCTTCGCGCTCTGCTCACCGAGCACCCACCGCACCGCATCGGCGACGTTACTCTTACCGCTTCCATTGGGTCCCACGATGCCCGTGATCCCGCCGTCAAACTCGAAACGGATCTTGTTGGCAAATGCTTTGAAGCCATGTACTTCTATGCTTTTGAGATACATTTCCTGTCTCCTTCACGGGTGATTCGTCCGGCACGAATGATCTGCCGCCGGATCCGGCTTACCGCCGCGCTTTCTGAAGCGTTTTAAGCATCTTGGCGGCACACTCCTGCTCCGCCTGTTTCTTCGAATGTCCGATCGCCGTCTCGGTGTAGGTTTCCACCGTGCACGACATGGTGAACTCCTTGCAGTGCGCCGGTCCGTCCTCCTTCACGAGGGCGTACACGGGTTCGCATTTGAACAGCTGCTGGGAGAGCTCCTGAAGTCTTGTCTTTGCATCCTTGAACAGCTGGCTCTCCGAGAGATTTGCCAGGACAAAGCGGTTTACAAACTCCCTGGCGGGCTCCAGTCCCCCGTCCAGATAGACCGCCCCGATGACTGCCTCGAAGGCATCGGACAAAATGGAATCCCGCTCCCGTCCGCCGGTCATATCCTCCCCGCGGCCGAGGCGGAGAAAGTCTCCCAGATGGATGTCTCTTGCACAGATCCCGAGGGAAGGCTCGCAGACGATGCTTGCCCGAAGCTTGGACATGCTTCCCTCCGCCATATCCCGTCGGGTTCCGTACAGGTACTCGCTGGTCACGAGTTCAAGCACGGCATCCCCCAGAAACTCCAGCCGTTCGTTGCATTCCACCATGCGCGGGCCGTGACTGTTTTCATTGGCATACGAGCTGTGCGTAAGCGCGAGGGTCAAAAGCTCGGGATCCTGAAACTCATACCCGATAATCTGCTGGATTTGTTCTCTTCCGGAATCGCTCATTCGTCTCCTCCCGACTGATCCTTTCCATAGCGTGTCAGATAGTAGTCTCCGCAAGCGCCTTGCGGACACGGTCGCAGAGTTCTCCGACGGTGCGCACCTTCCAGTCCGCGGTCGCAGGCTCCAGATGTGCGTCGAAAACATCCTCGAGCGCAAGTAAAATCCGGTATAACTCCAGGGAATCCACGCCGAGATCGTCAATCAGCAGCGTGTCCTTTGTGATGGTATCGCGGCTTATGTGCATGACATCCGCAACCACTGTGATCACCTGCTCAAGCATCTCCCTTCACCCCCGTCTGTTCCGCGGTTTTCTCCGGCCCGGCATTGCCAAGACCCTCGCGGATCTTTCCGATGATATCCTCCTGCTGGAACGCGATGCACTGCGCAAGCGCGTTGCGGATCTCCACCGACGTCGAGTTGCCGTGGGTCTTCACGACAAGTCCGTTCAAGCCAAGCATCGGTGCACCGCCGTACTCCGAAGTGTCAAATCCCTTCAGGGTCTTCTTGAGCGCCGGTTTCGCCAGCGCGGCACCGATCTTACTTCTGGCGGAGGACATCAGTCCTTCCTTGATCTTATCGAGAAGCGTTCCGGCGAGACCCTCGTACAGCTTCAGGATGACGTTACCGACGAAAGCCTCGCAGACGATCACGTCCGCGGCTCCTCTCGGGATCTCCCGTGCTTCCACGCTTCCGATGAAATTGATATCCGTTCTTGCTTTTAACAGAGGATAGGTTTCCTTGACAAGGGCATTTCCCTTCTCCTCCTCCACGCCGATGTTGACAATGCCCACCGTGGGATTCTCAACGCCGACGACATACTTCATATAGATGGAGCCCATGACGGCAAACTGCACAAGCTGGGAAGCTCTCGCGTCCACGTTGGCTCCGCAGTCGATCAGCAGGGATACCCCGCGCTCCGTAGGGATCAACGGTGCCAGAGGCGTTCTCTCAACGCCGGGGATCCGGCCTACCAGGATCCGGCCTCCGACCAGCACGGCACCGGTGCTGCCCGCCGAAACGAAAGCGTCGCAATCCCCGTGGCGCACCAGGTTCATCGCAACCCGGATGGAGGAATCCCGTTTTCTCTGTACGGCCTCCACCGGAGCCTCATCGCACCCGATCACCTCCGTGGCGTTGACAACGGAGATCTGCTCCTCGCGATAGGTGTATTTGGCCAGCTCGGCACGAATCTCCTCCTCGCGTCCCACAAGCGTCACAACGAGCTCGGGATGTGCGTTGACCGCCTCCACAGCTCCCTTGACCACCTCGAGCGGCGCGTAATCGCCCCCCATCGCGTCCAATGCTACCCGCACTGTCTGTTCCATCCTGTTCCTCCCTGCGGCCCGGCCGCTTTTCAAGTGAAAAGAGCACAATGGGGATACCCCAATGTGCTCCTGTTCCCACATTCGTTTTACTGACTATTATGCTTCCGTGTCCGCCTTAGGCTCTTCCTCTGCTGCAGGTGCTTCCTCAACAGCAGCTTCTGCTGCGGGCTCCTCAGCAACGGCTTCCTGCTCCTGATCTGCAACAGCCTCCTCAGCCGGTGCAGCCTCATCCTCGGGCTCCTCAGCCTCGATCGCCTTCAGGCTCAGGCTGATCTTGTGCTCCTCGGGATTGAACTCCACGATCTTAGCCTCGATCTCCTGACCGACGGAAAGAACATCCGCAGGCTTCTCCACGCGCTTGCGGGAGATCTGGGATACATGCAGAAGTGCATCAACGCCGGGTGCGATGGAAACAAACGCTCCGAACGCGGTCATGCGCTCTACGCGGCCCGTAACGATCTCACCGACTGCGAAACGCTCCTCGGCAACCTTCCAGGGGTTCTGATCCGCAAACTTCATGCTGAGGGAGATCTTCTCGCCCTTAATGTCCTTCACGAACACCGTAACGGTATCTCCGGTCTTGAACAGCTTCTTCGGGTTGTCGTTGCGACCCCAGGAAACCTCGGACACATGAAGCAGTCCGTCAACGCCGCCGATGTCGATAAATGCACCGAAGTCCGTAACGTTGCGGACAACGCCCTCGATCACATCGCCGACCTGAAGACGGGAAAGCAGCTCCTCGGTCTTCTCCTTCTTGCGCTCCACGATCAGATCCCTGCGGTTACCGATGATACGTCTCTTCTTCGGGTTGTACTCGGTAATGCGGAACTCGATCTCCTGATCCTGGAACTTCGTGAGATCCTTCTCGTAAATATCCGAAACAAGACTTGCGGGGATGAACACCCTGCAGTCATCCACTACTACGTTCAGACCGCCGTTCACCACGTTCGTTACCTTCGCGGTGAGCACGGTTCCGTTTTCAAACGCTTCCTGCAAAACGGCGCTTGCACGCTCGCTGTTCAGTCTTCTGCGGGAAAGAAGCACCTGGCCCTCTCCGTCATTGACCTTGATCACCTTCGCGGTGAGCACGTCTCCTTCCTTAACAACGGTGCGGAGATCCGCAACAGGCTGCGACGAGTATTCGTTCTTCGTGATGATACCGTCGGCTTTGTAACCGATGTTCAGTGCAATCTCATCTTCCTTAACACCAATGACAGTGCCCTCGACTACCTCTCCGTTTCGTATTGTTTTGAAGGATTCCTCCAACAACTGCTCAAAAATCTCATTGTCCATGATTGCATGAACCTCCTCGATAATGTTTCTCGGGGTGGACGCCCCCGCAGTAATACCTACGTAACGAAAAGATGGTATGGGTTCCTTCTCCAAATCCGCGGCAGATTGTATATACCGCGTATTTCGACATTCCTGCGCCGCGATTTCATATAGCTTTCGGGTGTTGGAACTGTTCGCGCTTCCGATGACAAGCATTGCGTCACACTGCCTGGCAAGGGACCGCGCCTCCGTTTGTCTCTCCTCTGTGGCATTGCAGATAGTGTTAACCGCACTATCCTCTGCATTGTAACCCATTTTTCGGAAAATATCAACAAAATCTTTAAATTTTGTATAGTTAAACGTGGTCTGCGCAACAATACACAGTCTTTGGTTTGTCTTTGCAGCATTTTCCGCTGTTTCCTGCGCCTCTTCGGCCGTCGAAACCACAGCGGCGCCGCCCTCGCACCACCCCATGATCCCCTGAACCTCGGGATGCGCGGAGTCTCCGCAAATAACGATTTTTTCACCGGCGAGACTGTGTTCCCGCACGATGCGGTGGATCTTCTTCACGAAGGGGCAGGTGGCGTCCACGATCTTCAGTTTCCCGCCGGACGCTTCCGCCGCGGCCAGAAGCCGTTCCTCGGTCCGCTTCGGGATCCCGTGGGACCGGATCACGATGGTTCCCTCCGTGATCCCGCCTTTATTCCCGGAAGCTCCTCCGTCGACCTCGTCAATGTCCGTGATCACGCGCACGCCGCGCTTGGCTAACGACGCCACAACATCCTCGTTGTGGATGATGGGCCCGAGGGTGTAAACCAGACCGTGCTCGCCCTCACTCAGGCTGTAAACCTTGTCAACCGCACGCTGTACGCCGAAGCAGAATCCTGCTGTCTTTGCGACGATCACCCTTTGTTTCGCCTGTGCCCCGCCCGGAGCACTCACGCGAAAAAATCGCTCTTGCCGCCGTTCTCCGGTACTTTACAAAGCTCTAAAAGCCGCTCCTCCACCTGAGGGATCGTCATGTCCGAGGTGTCGACCAAAACCGCGTCCTCCGCCTGACGGAGCGGCGCGTGTTCGCGGTGCATATCGCGGTAGTCGCGCTCCGCGATATCCTTTGCAATCTGTTCGATATCCGCGGTAATCCCCTTCTGCTCATACTCCAGGGCACGGCGTCTCGCACGCTCCTCGATGGACGCCGTGAGATAGATCTTCACGTCTGCCTGCGGAAGAACGAAGGTGCCGATGTCGCGGCCGTCCATCACAACGTCCGCCTCCTGCGCCAGCTTGCGCTGTAGCTCCGTCATCTTCTCGCGCACCTTAAGGCACACCGAGGACGCGCTGGCCATGTTGCCGACCGCTTCCGTCCGGATGAGTCCGTTGACATTTTCCCCGTTCAGAAGGACCTGCTGCTCACCGTTTTCGAAAGCGATGGTCACATCCGCTTCGCCGCACGCCGCCTCAATGCGCTCTGTCTCCTCCGCAAGGATCCCCTTGCGCAGAAAATACAGTGCCATAGCCCGGTACATGGCGCCGGTATCGACATAAATGTACCCGAGCCGCTTTGCAAGGCTTCTCGCGATCGTGCTTTTTCCTGCTCCCGCAGGTCCGTCAATGGCAATCTGTCTTCCCATGTTTCTCTCTCCGTTATCTGTCAGTATCGATCTCCTGCGCCGCTTTTCGTCCGGCCAGCATGCCGGTGGACCAGGCAATCTGAAGGTTGAACCCGCCCGTGGTCGCATCGAGGTCAAGAACCTCTCCTGCGAAAAATAATCCCCTGGTGATCCTGGATTCCATGGTCGAAGGGTTGACCTCATCCGTGCTGACGCCGCCCTTCGTGACCACCGCCTCGTTGAAATCGCCGAGTCCCGTGATCTGCAGCGTCATGGCCCGAAGCTCCCGAAGCAGCTGCAGGCGCTTGGGTTTCGTCACCGAAGCCGCCTTGCTGTCCGCAGGGATCCCCGCCCTGCGAAGGATCTCGCCGCCGAGTGCCGCAGGGACAAGCGCACCGATCCAGTTGTCCATCTGCTTCGCGTGTCCCGCTTCCAGCTCCCGCACCAACCGGGCGTCCAGCTGTTCATCCGAAAGCCCGGGTTTTAGGTCGAGCACTGCCGTTCCCCCTGCAAGAGCGTCTCCCGCACGGGCTGTGGCGGTCAGAACCGTGGGTCCGCTGATCCCCTTGTGGGTAAACAAAAGCTCCCCGAAATCCTCGGCGAGGACCGTTCCGTCAGCGCTCAGGAACTTCACTCCGACATTTCGGAGCGACAGTCCGGCAAGGGCCGCACAGCAAGCGTCCGACGCCTTGAGGGAAACCAAGGACGGCCGCAGCCGGCTCACGCTGTGCCCGCAGGATTTCGCCATCCGGTATCCGTCCCCCGTGGAACCCGTGGCGGGATACGACAGCCCTCCCGTGGCAACGATCACGGCATCCGCCGCAAGTTTTGTCCCGTCTTTCAAAACGACTCCCGTTACCCGGGAGACGTATGTCTTTTTCTTCTTGGCCGGCCGTTCCGTACCTGCCGGGATGTCCGGTTCTGTCTCACCTGCAGGCTCCGTCGCGAGGGAGGCAGCCTCCGCGTGCAGGTGCACCGAAACGCCGAGCCGTTTGCACTCCCGCTCGAGGGCCCGGATGACGTCGGAGGATTTGTCGGATACGGGAAATACCCGTTTCCCCCGCTCCGTCTTCGTCAGCATTCCGAGGCTCTCAAACAACTCCACGGTCTGCGCATTGTCAAACCCGTGAAATGCGCTCAGGAAAAACCTCGGGTTGGACACGACATGCTCCGTGAATTCCTGCCGGTCGCAGGCGTTCGTCAGGTTGCACCGTCCCTTGCCCGTGATGTATATTTTCTTTCCGAGTTTCTCATTTTTCTCAAGAAGGATCACTCTCGCTCCTTCTCTCGCAGCGCCGATTGCCGCCATCATGCCGGCTGCGCCGCCGCCGATCACGACTATTTGCTTCATTGGGCGCTTTTCTTCTCCTTATCGTCCTTGAGGACATCGATGTTGTTCCAGATGTAGTCTACAAGGGAAACCACCGTCATGATCAGGGCAAACCACATGAAAATCTGTCCGACGACGTCGACGATCTTGAAGAACAGAAATTTGTTGTATGTGCGGTCCGCCGTGAAGAGCATAAAGCAGCACATGAACATCTGGGCGAAGGTCTTGATCTTTCCGAGATACCCTGCCGCCAGAACGACTCCCTTGTCGCAGGCGATCAGACGGAATCCGCTGATGATGAACTCGCGGGCCAGGATGACTGCCACAACCACCGCAGGGATCTTCTCAAACTCGATCAGAAGGATCAGCGCGGTGCTCACGAGGATCTTGTCCGCAAGCGGGTCCATGAATTTGCCGAACGTGGTCACCAGATTATACTTGCGGGCAATGTGTCCGTCCAGAAAATCCGAGAAGCACGCCGCCGCGAAAACCGCAAGCGCGATAAAATTGTAGTACGGCAGGTAATTCTCCAGCATCAGCAAAACGACAAAAACCGGGATCAGCAAAACCCGGAACATCGTAATTCTGTTCGGAAGATTCATTCGTTTCATTCGTTAACCACCTCTCCGGTCAAATCATATTCGGCAGCCGCCGTTATCCTCACGGGAACGATGTCCCCGGACAGAAGCGACGACGGTCCTTCGAAAAATACGGCCCCGTCGATCGTCGGGGCATCCCCTTCCGTGCGTCCCGTGAAGACGCCCTCCTCCGGAAGGTATCCGTCCACGAGAACCGGCATCGTCTGCCCGACAAGGCTCCCGCTGTATTCGCTGCAGATCTGCTTCTGCCGCCGCATGATCACATTTCTGCGTCGTTCCTTTATCCGTTTCGGGATCTGCGGCGACATCTTCGCTGCCGCGGTTCCCTCCTCCTTCGAGTACGGGAAGCATCCCAGACGCTCAAACCGGACACGCTTCACAAACGCCTCCAGCTCCGCGAAGTCCTCCTCCGTCTCACCGGGGAATCCGGTGATCAGCGTCGTGCGCAGCACAATGCCGGGGATCCGGCTCCGCAGTTTCGCGATGATCGCCTCGATGTCCGCACAAGTCGTGCGTCGCCCCATCCTTCGCAGGATCTCATCGGAAGCGTGCTGTACCGGCATGTCCAGATACCGGCACACCTTCGGTTCCGAAGCCATCGCCTCGATGAGGGAATCGTCGATCTCCTCGGGGTATGCATACATCACACGGATCCGCTGCAGTTCTTCGATCCTGCACAACCTGTGCAGCAGTTCCCCGAGTTTTTTCTCCCCGTACCGATCCGTGCCGTAGATCGTGGTCTCCTGGGCCACAAGGATCAGCTCCCGTGTCCCGGCGGCAGCCAGGCGCTCCGCCTCTGCGATCAGCCGTTCCATCGGGAACGAGCGGTACGGTCCGCGGATCTTCGGTATGATACAGTAGGTGCAGCATTTGTCGCAGCCTTCCGCGATCTTTAAGTACGATACATAGTTGCCCGCGGTGATCGCCCGGGGTGTCTTCGGTTCCGGAAGATACGAGAGCGGCCTCAGGGATTCATACTCTCCCTCCGTCGTCAGTGCCGCCACGATATCCTCGTAGGACGCCGTGCCGACGATGGCATCCACCTCCGGGATCTGCTCACGGATCTCCGCAGCGTAACGCTCGGCAAGGCAGCCGGTGACCACAAGCCGCCGCAGACCGCCCGAGGTTCTTCTCCCCGCAAGCTCCAGAATGGTGTTGATGCTCTCTTCCTTCGCATCGCCGATGAAGCAGCACGTATTCACGATCGCCGCATCCGCATCGTCGATATCATCCGCAACGGAATGTCCGGCCTCCTGAAGAAGCCCTAACATAACCTCGCTGTCCACGAGATTTTTATCACATCCGAGCGAGACCAAATATACTTTCATAAAGCCCTTTCTCCGTCCGGCTCCGCACAGGTTCACTCGGCGGACAGCTCGGCAGATTCCACACAGTTGTACATCAGCATCGCGATCGTCATCGGGCCGACTCCGCCGGGTACCGGTGTGATGGCTCCCGCCACGGGCTCAACGCTCGCAAAATCCACGTCGCCGCAGAGCTTGCCGTCATCCATGCGGTGAATGCCCACATCGATCACGGTTGCGCCTTCCTTCACGTATTCCGCAGTGATGAATTTCGGCTTTCCGATGGCCACCACGAGAATATCCGCACGCTTCGTCACAGAAGCAAGATCCTTCGTGTGGGAATGGCACACGGTAACCGTCCCGTTCTGGGCAAGAAGCATCGCCGCCATAGGCTTTCCGACGATATTACTGCGGCCTACCACCACGCACTCCTTCCCGTCAATCTCGATCCCGGTGCGCTTCAGAAGCTGGATCACACCGGCCGGAGTACAGGACTTGAATCCCTTTTGGCCGATGTTGAGACGTCCCACGCTCACGGGATGGAATCCGTCCACATCCTTGTCCGGCGAAATTCGGTTCAAGACCTCCTGCTCCGCCGACGCCAGCACCGACGGAAGCGGAAGCTGTACGAGAATCCCATGAATCGACGTATCGTTGTTCAATCTGTCAATGACCGCGAGCAACGCGTCCTTCGTCGTATCGGCGGGCAACGTCTCCATCACGGAATGAAAGCCGAGTTCCTCGCAGGCCTTGTTCTTGTTTCGGACATAGACCGCCGACGCGGGATTGTCCCCCACCATGACCACGGCAAGCCCCGGAACGATACCTAGGGAATCCGCTTCTTTCTTTGCTGC
>JAGCVY010000101.1 GCA_017962105.1 Lachnospiraceae bacterium | reverse complement strand
TCCGGTGTCGCATTGTCGTTTCAATCCCGGTCGTCCCGGCTTGCCCGCTGCACGATCAATCTTCTGCGTAACTTATATACTTGTTCAGCCTTACGATCCATTCACCGTGCTTCTGTTCGCCCATTCTCGTTCCGAGCGTGATCTCGATCTCGCCGCTCAACGACTCACCGAGGACCTCAAATTCGCGGTTAATCTTGCCGGTCCATTTCTGCTCATTTTCCGTGGTAAGCTCTTCCCACTTGATCTCAGGGTTGACGCCGAACAGAACCTCCATCTGGCTGTTCATCATCGTGAGCTGCTGTTTGAAATTGTCAACCAACTCTCCGCCGAAATCATAGCCGGTACCTGTGATCGTAACCGATGCCAGGTCAAGCGTATCGCCGTTCCTGTTCAATGAGTACTCAATATCAAGAGAGGCCGGTGATCCCACCGTGCCGACGTGGTACTCAACACTCCAATACTCTCTCCCGTCCGGTGCAATGGTCTTTGTGTAGGTATACGGAATATTCCCCGACGGTATGGTCTGCAACTGCACGGGATATACCGCAAATACCTTATCGGCAAATGCGGAAGAATTTCCGTACAGGTCCGTGTTTCCAATGTTTCCGGCGAACACCGCATTCGGATCGAGCGGGCATTCCGCAAGCAACGACTTGTAATAGGTATTGGCTTTGACGGAATTCGGATTGGTGCGGTCTACTGAAACACTGAATTTGATCTTACCCTCGTCTTCATAGACAGAACGCACAAAACGATACTTCGCCTGGAAGTATTCCAGCGGAAGGTTCAGATCGTTCGGGTGCCTTCCCTTCAGATCGTCTTCGGTTGTGATGTTCAGAAGCACCTCTGCAGCACGCTCCGAATACACCGTCTTCACGATGCGCTTGATATTTTCCTGTGTCGCGGCATCCTTCAGGTCAACATTGTAAAACGTAAGCTCCACAAGGTTTTCGTTGCTGAACTGGTCGGTTTCCGTTGTGTAGTACACGCTGATGAATCCCGCCGATCCTCTCATCAGGTCAAGACTGTTGTTGTACTCCCTTCCGACATATTCCAGTCCTTCCGTGTACTGCACAGCCCATCTCGGACCGTTCTCCGTTGCAACGAACCAGGTGCCTTTCTCCTGATAGAAGTCGCAGAAATCGCCTTCGCGTCCGGTGATCCAACTGTCACTTCTGAGTGCCCGGAACACCGTCTCGCGAGGCTGACTGATCTCTGTCCGAAGCAGTGTGATCTCACTTCCGTTATCCGGCACGGTTGCCTTCTCCTCCGTTGTCTCCGGAAGATCGATCGTACCGATGTCCGTGGGCGCCGTGAACTGCCAGATGGTATCCGCACCTTTGGGTGTCGGTGCCGTCGTCGGCTCTGTGGAGCCTCCGGGCGTGGGCGTTGCCTCCTTTCCTGCTTCCGTCGGCGTTGCTTCCGAAGGCGTCACCGCCTCCGTGACCTTGTCCTTATCCTTATCCTTTCTGTCGTCATCCCCGTCATCGTCCTTGCCGCAGGCTGCAGTCACAAGCGCAAGGATTACGATAAGCGCGATGAGCAATAGACTTTTCTTCATTGTTTTTCCTCCCGTTTTATCGTGTGCCTGTGACACATCGAAACAGTGTCTCACGGTAGGTTCCATAATACAGTATTTTCCGGCCGATTGCAATGCATTATTGTATTCCCTGCTCGCAACCGTATTCCCCTGCACACAACAAGCGCGGCTCCCCGTGGGAAACCGCGCTCATGCTCCAAAGTGTCTCTTTTCTTATGCTTTTACAGCAGGTGTGCCCGGATCTCGTCGCCGCTCAAGGGGCTTAAGTAAGCCGGAGCGATGTCGAACACCGTCTTGCAGCCGCTCACGCCTTCCTTCTGCAGTCTGGCGATGGCGCGCGCATAAGCGATGATGACGCTCGACGTAAACTCGGGGTTCGAGTCAAGCTTGAGGCTGTACTCGATCACGTGCTTATTTTCCTTGTTCCAGCCGGTCTGACCGGTGCGGATCACGAAACCGCCGTGAGGAATGCCCGCATGGTCGCGTGCAAGCTCCTCCTCGCTGATGAAGTGAACCGTCGTGTCATAATCCGCAAAATAATTCGGCATCGTCTTGATGGCCTGCTCCACCGCAGCTGCGTCCGCGCCCTCCTCAAGGACGACGAAGCACTCTCTCGTATGCTTCTCGCGGGTCGTCAGCTCGGGGTTGCTTCCGGAGCGGACTGCCTCAAGGGCTGCCTCCACCGGAATGGTGTACTGCTTGCCGTTCTTTACGCCGGGGATACGGCGGATCGCGTCGGAATGGCCCTGGGAAACGCCCTTGCCCCAGAAGGTGTAATCCTTGCCGTCCGGCAGGATGCAGTTCGCATACAGGCGGTTCAAGGAGAACATGCCCGGATCCCATCCGCAGGAGATCAGCGCAACCTTGCCGGCTGCCTTCGCCGATGCGTCCACGTTCGCAAAATGCTCCGGGATCTTCGCGTGGGTGTCAAAACTGTCCACCACGTTGAAAAGTTTCGCGTACTCCGGCGTCTGCTTCGGAAGATCCGTCGCACTGCCGCCACAGATGATCATTACGTCAATCTTGTCCTTCCAGTCCGCCACATCCGCAACGGATGCCACCGTCGCTCCCGGCGTCAGGATCTTCACAGTCTGCGGGTCGCGTCTGGTAAACACGGCAACCAGCTCCATATCCGCGTTCTGCTTTACGGCACACTCGACGCCGCGGCCGAGATTGCCGTATCCGATGATACCGATTCTAACCATATAATGCCTCCGAAACCGCACGCCGTCACACATGGTTTCTCTCGCTTTTCTTCAGGGCCTGCGGTAATATTTTCCGTCGTGACGGCCAAAGGAATCGCTCTCCCTCGACCCTCACAACGCACCTATCATACCACCACGGTTTGTATTTGTAAACACAAAAATTATACTTGTATACAAAAATACATTCCTTCCGCAGACCCGAAATCTCACGGACGGAATGTCTTCTTTCTGCTCAATTGATCGGCACGAGTTCCTTGCCGGACTGTACGGTCCACTCACCGTC
>JAGCVY010000100.1 GCA_017962105.1 Lachnospiraceae bacterium | reverse complement strand
CCAGGATCAAACTCTCGTTGAAAGTTGATTCTCTCAGGTACGCTGGCTTTTTAAAAAGCCTTTGTATCCTGAAATTTACATTGTTAAAGTTCGCTTCTGTTGCCAGAAACTTCAAAACGAATTTCAAGGTTGTTTCACTGTTCGGTTGTCAAGGTTCCGATCTGCTGTAAATGCCTTGTTTTATAAGGTTTTACAATAGATAACACTCCGCTTTCTTTGCGTGAGTGCGAAGTTGATTGTATCACAGCCCATAGCCCGTGTCAACACATTTTTATGAGTTTTTTCTACTGTGTTTTTGCCCATTTTCCGGCTGTTTTTCGTGCAATTTGACGAGTCCACAAGATATAGTGTGGACAGGCGCTTTTCGCCACAAGGATATAGGACCGCCTTCCGGTCAGCCCTGTAATACATTTGTAAGAACTCGTAACAGATATGTAACGAATTTAGCACTGATTTCGTAATATTTCCCTGCTATAATCATGGCAGTTACATCGGGGGACACAACAAATAATTCTATCCAGGGAGGTTACCATGAAATCCGAAAGCCACTCATTTTCCGTATATCGCGTGATCGCGATACTTATAATCCTCGCGCTTGCTCTGGCTGGGGTCGGCTGCACGAAGAAAAACACTTCCGCTGAGCCGACGAAGGAGGCAGCGCCCACCGCTGAGGCAACGCCTACTGCAGAAGCCACGCCCACCGCGGAAGCAACTCCTACCGCTGAACCGACGGCAGAACCTACGGTTGAACCGACGGAAGCCGTTTCGATCGCCTATGGGGATCTCTCGCAGTACATCGGCATGAAGACGGAGGACCTGTTCA
Source organism: Lachnospiraceae bacterium (assembly GCA_017962105.1). Lineage (GTDB taxonomy): Bacteria > Bacillota > Clostridia > Lachnospirales > Lachnospiraceae > ISDg. The sequence continues at coordinate 2,467 of JAGCVY010000100.1, read as the reverse complement.
AAAAGATCGATGCACCCTGCGGCAATCCGGATCGCGTCTTTTACACCTATGAAGGCACCGCACACGGCATGATCACTTTTGACAACAACGTTCTTTTCGCCCTCAACATCGATCCGAAACAGCTCTCGGGCGACAAGGCTTCGGACAGCTATGTGATCGCGATCCAGGTTTTGGATCCCTCGAAAGTTGCAACATTAATTATAGGAAACGGTTTTACCGCTTCGATGAAGTACTCCGAGCTGCGGACTGCGTCCGGCGACGCTCTTCTGTTTGCGAGTGAGGACTACTCCGACGTAGATTCCGAATTCACGTATTCCGCACCGACATTTAAAAACCTCTGCAAATACATCTTCACATGGAAAAAGGATGATCCGAACGAGAAGGATGTGATTCCCGAGGACATTATCATCGAGGGCCACGCCTGCTGGCAGCTCGATAACAACGAGGAGCTTCTCAAGCTCGCGCTGGAGCACAACGAACAGTACCTCGCGGATCTCCGCTCTTCTTATAAGGATATAATGGTCCGCAAGGGCGGATATCTCGGAAGTTTCAAGACCGACAAGGGAACCGTGGAGGTTTACGACTCCGCAATCTACGGACGCCCGGCCGAGATCGACAATAACAAAGACAGCGAGACCGGATTTACCGGCAAGACCGACGGGGCACTGGAATGCTACGACTATTCCCTGTTCTTCCGCACTGTGAGCAACGGAAAATGTGTCGACTTCGTCAACTCGGCATTTCCCGCAGCCATCGGCACCAATCCTTCGAACACGCTGATCGAGCTCAAAAACATGCTCTACTGGTCCGAGGACAGCGCCAATGACCCCCAACTGCTCAAGGAAAGCGGCATTACGCTTAAGAAGACCGACGATTACTATGCCGTGGCAACCATCAGCCGCACGGATCTGAACGATTATCGCGACGCGCTCACGACTTCCTACTACAGCGGCAAGGACAATGCGTTACTGCTCACCCACAGCTGTATCGACGTCCGCTCCAACAACGGCTACACCATAGACGATGTTTACTACGGCCCGGACGGAAAGAAATTTGTCTTCTCCGGAGAAGGTGACGCCCTTAAGAAGCTCGACAGCGGCGATTACCTGGCGAATTCCGGTGATGAGCTCACGATCGTGTCCTGGCATAAATTTGAACTGACAAAGGACCTCACGGTTCTCAATGTCATGAGCGACGGAATTTCCGAAAACGACGAGATTTTCCTTGTTACCGACAGCTTCCTCATCTCCGTATGGGGACACTGCGAACCCGGCGGCGGCCTTGCAACCGTTATCAACATAACCTTCAAACAGAAAGGCGTGGATGTGAGCGACGAGCAGTATAAGAAGCGCTCCGAGCAGTATCTTGCCGAGCTTCGCGCCGAATACAAGGATGTTCCGGTTCATAGAAGCGGTCTTCTTGCCACGGTTCAGCTGACCGATGACACCACCGTAGAGGTCTACGAATCAGCCGTCTACGGCCGTCCTCTCAACTCCGACTTCAAAAAGGATGCGGCCAACGGCTACACCTACACCGGCGTGGATGAAACCGCGGAATGCTACGATTACACCGTCATCGCCCGTGTTCTGAAGGACGGAAAATTCTGCCCCGGCTATGACTCGACCTGCCTGTTATACAACGACAACCACGTCGAAGGCGGTACCTCCGACACTGAGCTCCTGGTCGTGAACGACCTGCTCTGGTCCCACAGATATGATTACGCCAACAGAGTTACCAGCGCCGATCTTCCGAACCTCGACTCCCTTCCGTGGGCGGAAAATGATGTCATCGACGCGAAGCAGCCCTACATCGCCGCAGCGGGGATCATCCGCCGATTCACCGATGAGACGGAAGGCTACAGCATGCATGCGTACTACTATTACTACAACATCGCGTACTACCTGGGCAGCGATACCACTCCGATCGTTGCACGCTCCAACGCGGAGGAGATCTTCTCCTACAAGAGCCTCGGCGAGCGCATCACCGATCCGGAGGGCAAGGTGATCTACACCGAAAGCTGCGGCGGTTACAACGGAACCACGAAGCTTACCTCCTCCGGCGAAGGCTACGGTGAGAAGGGAAAAGAGGTCATCGCCACGGTGAAGGTAAGCGAAAAGATTACCGAAACCTGGGAGAAGCAGCCTCTGACTTCCAAGGTCAATCTGATCACCTGGACCCGCGACGATTCCGGTCTGGGAATCAAGCAGGTGTACTACTATCTGTCCTGCACCGACAACAGCCTGGTGGCGTTCGACACTGATTTCACCCGATAAAACACAGGCAACAAAAAGAACGGCCGCTGCCCGCAAGGGTAACGGCCGTTTCTTTGGTTTCAAGAACCAAATAAACCCCCTGCTATGCAGGGGTGTTCCCAGTAAGCTTTAGCTTCAAGGAAAAAACCTCCTGGGGTATAATAAGTGCTGGTTCGCCAACCGCACAAAGAATACGAAGGAGGTTTTGCCCAAAT
>JAGCVY010000099.1 GCA_017962105.1 Lachnospiraceae bacterium | reverse complement strand
TTCGGACGCCATAGAGCATTCTGTGGGGATTGTTGATTTCTTGGTCTGGTCCGTTTTGGTGATCGCGGCATCCGGTGTGTTCGGAGGCGTGCTTGCCAGAAGAAACGCCCGCAGACGGGTCGAAAGAAGATACTCTGCCTGAAGCAGGATGCGATGAATCGGTAAGGAAATGATGCGAAGGGATCTTTTCGGAGATCCCTTCTTTGTCTTTGCTTTTGCAATACCGCAATGCTATAATGAAAAGGAACGGTTCGATGGGGAGAAACGGATATTTTCCGAACGAGGGAAGGAGGTGCGGACATGCGAAAGACAATCGCCCGGTTGGCTATCATTCTTGCGTGCGGGATCCTGTCCGCACTGAGCACAAAATATCTTCCAGCAGTGCTGATCATCACCGGTGTGATGATGGTGCTGACTGCGGCGGAGAGCGTGACGGAGACGAAGGTATTGCCTGTTGCAACCGCTGTGTGCGCCGCCTTGCTGGGCGCTCTTTCCGGGCGATGGTGGGGCTTTCTGGCATTCGGAAGCGTTTCCGTTGTCCTGCCGGCGGTGACGGCAGCGGCAGCCACAGTCTCCTATCTGGTTTGTGTGCTGGCAGGAATCGCATCCACACAATTCCTCGGGATCCGGAAGGCCGCGGAGGCTGTCGGCGCGAGACAGACCGCGAAGCTGATCGTGATGGCCCTCCTGGTATTTGCCTGTGTGTGTGCAATCCGCGTTTTGTTTTCTCTGGCCGATGCTCAGGCGAAGAAGCGGGAAGCGGAGCAGCAGAGGATCCGGCAATCCATGATCAGCGAACTGCATGAGCGGAAGATAAACCGGGAGATGGCGCAGCAGTCATTTGCCGCTGAGAAAAACGCGCGGCTCCTAGAGAGGGAAAATATCAGCCGGAACATCCACAACAATGTCGGCCACTCCATCACTGCGGCAATCATGACGCTGGATGCCGCGGACATGCTTTTTGAGGCGAAGCCCGAGGAAGCGAGAAAGCGCATGAACGACGCCAACGACCGCATCCGCGGGAGTCTGGAATCAATCCGGAGCGCCGTCCGCGCGTTGGATGACGAGGGTGGTGAGGTGCCTTTCTCCGACCTTCGGCGGTATCTCGACAATGTGGCGGAAGGGTTTACGATGGACACGGAGCGGAAAGTGGACACGACGTACGAGACATTTTCCGAGGATATCCTTATTCCGAAGGAACACGCGGAGTTTCTGACCGGGGTGCTTCAGGAGTGCCTCAGCAACGGCGTACGGCACGGCGGCGCGGACAAGTTTGCCATGGCGCTGCAGGCGGATGCCGGGCATGTGCGGATGACGGTCACGGACAACGGAACCGGCGATTTCGGTGAGGCCAACCGGGACGGGCGGATCGCCGCGGGGTTTGGGTTAAAGAAGATCGATTCCTATGTGAAACGATGCGGCGGCCTTGCGTCCTACGACAATGACGAGGGCTTCCGCACGGTGGTGGAACTGCCGCTGACGCCCGGCGGGGAGTCGGTATAACACGGGAGGTAAACGATGTACAAGGTACTTCTGGTAGATGATGAAACGATGCTCCTCGACAGCTTGGAGATCATTCTGTCGATGAACGGTATGGAGATTGCGGGCAAGGCCCACGACGGCAACGAGGCGTTAGCGTTGTTGGAGGAGACCTCCTGCGATATCGCGCTGGTGGATCTCAACATGAAGGGCATGGGCGGCATCGAGCTGATCGGGCATTTGAAGAAGCGGTATCCGGAAACCCGGGTTTTGGTGCTGACCACATTTTACGACGATGCCAATATCACCGACGCCATCAGCGGCGGTGCGGACGGATATCTTTTAAAGGACAGCGGGAAGGACGCCATACTGGGCGCCATCCGGCAGATCATGGGCGGCGTCAGCGTTCTCGACCCGAAGGTGATGCAGCGGCTCATGGCACTTGCTGTCGAGGGAGCTCCGAAGCAGTCCCGCGGGGGACAGGAGCCCGTGCCGACGCCCGCCTACGGCGAATTCACGGAGCGGGAGCAGGAGATTGCGGCGCTTCTTGTGGAGGGACTTACGAACCGGCAGATCGCGGACCGGCTTTACATCTCGGAGGGCACGGTAAAAAACTACATCTCGACCATCTACGACAAGACGGGCATTCATGACCGGGTGAAGCTGGTTGTGGCGCTGAAAGGATGATGCTTTCGGCGGAATATGGGGCATTTTCCGTGCGAATTGACAAATGCAACATCCTGTTTCTTGATAAAACAGGGGTGGCACGCTACGATGAAGCCATCAAAAACAAAGGGGGGCACACCGTTATGGTAGGCAAGAACATCGGAAAGGCCCGCAAGCAGGCGGGCATGACTCAGGAAGAATTGGCGGAGAAGCTGAATGTGACCAGACAGGCGGTTTCCGGTTGGGAGCGCGAGCGCACCGAGCCGGACCTCGACACCCTGACCCGGGCTGCGGAGATTCTGAACGTGACGCCGGAGGAACTGATCTACGGGGCGCGCAAACAGGAGAAGAAGGTGCAGTGGTCGGTCAAGGCCGGGGAGTCCACCGTCACCCTGGGGACGGTCCTCGCCGTTGTCATCTCTTACGTCAAATGGAAATCCATCGGCTGGGCCGTGTTGCACGGCGTGTGCAGCTGGGGATATGTCATCTACTATATCATTCGGTACGGATGGCATGGCTGATCCCGTCGAAAAACGAACCGGAATTACAGGCAGAGAGGCTGCTCCTTTGCGGGACGGCCTCTCTTTTTTACTTCCTGCGAGCAAATCGGAAAAGACAGTCGATTGCTGTTAATAATAAATTTTCTATAAAATCAGCAAAAAATGACGGAAAAGACGAAATAACGGATTTACAAATTCATTCTATTGTGATAGAATCACTTCTGTTGTGTGGAGATGTGTTTGGAATTATAATTTATGTGTAACTGATTTGTGTGTTTGTGCGTATCTATTTGGAGGGCCGCTGCGAGACAGCGGCATTTTGGCGTCTTTGTTGCAACCGTGGAACATAACTCCCGTCGCGGTTCACCTGCGATCAGGGAGCAACAATATAACCTAAGGGGTGAAATTCATGCGTACTGTTTTGAAAAGAGCGTTAAGCGTATTCCTGGCTCTTGCATTGATTCTATCGGGAATACCGGGTGTGCCGGAGTTCATGTCGCCGTTGAAAAGGGCGATAGCGGCAGGGGGAACCACCTATGAACGCGAGTCCGATATGGACGACCTTACCCAGCTCATGAACGAGTTTGGGTTTATTGTGTTTGACCGGCTTGCTATGGGCGGTCATCAGCATTCCAATATTATCACCAACGTCTATAAGGGCGACGGCGGTCCAGGGAATGACTATAACAGCAGTGAGTGTACAATTCGTGAGAAACTCCGTAAGAACGGGGAGACCATCACGAACTACATCGGCTCGTTTGAAGGGATGACCCCTGATTTCCCCGACAGCGTTCACGGTATAAAGTTCGGTTATCAGCCGGATACGCTGGTTCTCGGAAGTGGAAACACGGTTACTAAGTACGGGAACCAGTATAAGGTCAACGGTCACAACTTCAGCGCAAGCGGAACTGTATATACCGATACTACGGACAAGAAGTATATCGATCTGCAGAACCTTCAGAAGAATTTCGGGTATTACAACGGCCAGCTTTCCGAGTTGGAGGCGACTGCAACCCTGACAAACGGACGCGTAAACAATCGCAGTGTTGAAGTGGATTTGGCGGTTGACAACGGAAAGAAGATCGTATTGAAGCAGACATCCGGCCTTGCGGTACTGAATCTTACCGCAGCCGATCTGCAGGGGATATCAGATCGGAGTTTCACAATCGAACTGCCTTCCGGTGATTCTGCGCTTTTGATCAATGTGGATATGAACGGGAGAAATTCCTTCTGTATCCATGAAGAGATCGTCAAGCTGCCCCTAAACAGCCCGTATACATCAAATGATGATCATAGAACAGTTAATCTAATTGAGGATCTGTACAAAACAGACTACAACAGGATCATTTGGAATCTCTACGATTCCGGCAAGACAGACGGAAACTATACCGGAACGGTTACCCTTGATGATAAATTCCTTGGAACCATCATCGCACCGTACGCGGAGCTTAACGCGAAAGCCGTAAACGGTATGGCAATCGTGAACAAAGCGACTGTTACCGGCGAATCCCACAGGATCAACCCGAGCAGCACGCTTCCCGGCCCTGAGGATATCTCAAAGGCTGATTTTACGCTGATCAAGACGTATGATGGAGCCAATCTCGAACGAATGAGTCAGGCTGACCGCAACGCACTTCTTCAGAATACGGAATTCACGCTGAAGAAGCAGGATGGCACCGTTGTCGGTACGAAATCGCTCACCTGGAACGCTGATTCCCGACGTGCCGAGGTTGTGTTTGACGACATTTCCTGCGGTGAGGATGCGGACACCTATTTCTATAAACTGGTGGAGACGAAAGCACCCAACGGATATGTTCTGAGCTCCGTCGAGGTGGATTGCAAGGTTGTCAGAAATACTAAGACAGGCGAGCTCGAGACGTTCTACAAGCGCAGTACAGAAGGGGACAACGCTTATTCCGAAACGTTTCCTTCGTTTGCGAACGCCAGAAAAGCCAACATTCATCCTTCCGTAACCATGGCTGACTGGACGTACGGGGAGGAGGCCTCCGAGCCGGTTCTAGGAGAGAACAGCAACCCCGGAAACGGCGAGGTGACATATACCTATTATAAAATTGAAGGCCCCGGGCCTGGTGGACTGGTAAAATTGGATGGTAAGCCGGAAAATGCCGGCGACTACCGTGTTGTGGCTACCATCGCCGAGACAGACGCGTACAATGGCGCAGAAGCAAGAAGAGATTTCACTATCCATAAAGCAGGGAATGAGATTGATGTCGCTTTCGATGATGTGTATGTCCATGTCAATGGGTCGATCGATCTCTCCGATTATCTTCTCGATGACGAAGCAGTCGGCGAGATTACCTACCAAATTCAGGGGAACGCGCACGGTTGTTCGGTGGATTCCAACGGCAACTTTACCGGCGGTCGAAATGCGCATGATATTATCGTGAAAATCACTGCGGCCGGGGATGAGAACCACGAAGCAGCGTCGGTAAATATCACCGTCCATGTACAGAACAGATGGGATAATACGACAACCGTGGAGGTCACCGGCAAGGAGTATGACGGTGAGCCGGTATCGGTAGTCATCAATAAGGATCCCAATGGTGGAGAACCTAAGATCACCTACCAAAAGAAGAATGCAAACGGTGAATACGAGAACATCGGGACCGAAGCTCCGACGGACGCAGGGGAATATCGGTTGCTTGTAGAGATCCCCGCTTGGGGGTGGGTAGCCGGGAAAAACTTCCTCGAAGACTTTACCATTACAAAGGCGTCACTCAAAATCACTGCGAAGGATGAGACCTATACCTACAACGGCAGCGCACAGGGTGAGAATGAGAAGACCTACACGACAGATTTCGACTCCAAGGTAACCGTGGAAGGGCTGAAGGGAAACGATGCCCTCACAAGCGTTACGCTGAACGGTCAGGAGACCAATGCCGGAACCTATACCGAAAAGATTGTTCCGAAGGATGCGGTCGTCGGTGAGAACACGGATAATTACGAGATCACCTACATTTCCGGCGATCTGGAAATTGAAAAGGCCAAACTGACAATTACCGCTGCCAGCCAGGAATTCGTTTACGACGGTACATCTCACTCGAACGGAGATTTCGTTGTAGATGGGCTGAAGGGATCGGATTCTGTTACCGCTACGGTAGAAGGAAGTATTACGTACCCGCGCGAGAGCCCTGTTGCAAACGTTGTGAAAAGCTACACGTTTGTCAGCGGAAGCGCAGATAACTATGACATCACCCTTGTGAGCGGGGAGCTCACAATGAAATCCGCCGGCATCGAGATCACGATCAAGGCGGCTGACGACACGAAGACCTATGACGGTACGCCGCTGACGAATTCGACAGTGACAATTACCGAGGGACAACTGTTGGAGGGCGATCGCCTTGTGGCAGAGGCAGACGGTTCTGCTCTCAATGTTGCGGACACGGAAACCGGGAATAACACGGTTAAGCCCGGTTACAAGATCATGCGCGGCGATCAGGATGTGACGGAGAACTATGCGATCACAGTTCAGCCGGGTACATTGACGATCACGCCGGCTAAGGTGACGATCACCGCGAAGAGCGAGGCGTTCGTGTATGACGGTAAGGCTCACAGCAACGACGGGTACACGGTATCCGGTCTGGTGGGCGACGACGCGATTGAAGCGGTCGTAACCGGTGAGATTACCTTCCCGAGTGAGAGCCCGGTAACGAATGAGCTTACCTCATATGAGTTTACGAACGGTACTCCCGGTAACTATGAAGTGACGACCGCGAATGGGTCCCTTACAATGACGAATGCTGAGGTGGCCATCACGATCAAGGCAGAAGACGGTGAGTGGACCTATGACGGACAGTCCCATACCAACAATACCGTAACCGTGACGAGCGGCGAGCTTCTTCCCGGAGACACGTTAGTGGCTGTGGCAGGGGGAAGCATAACGAACGTATACGACACGGCGACGGGAAATAACACGATTACAAGCTACAAGATCATGCACGGCGACGAGGATGTGACCGGAAACTATGCGGTCACGACGGAAGCCGGCACGCTGACGGTTACTCCGAAGTCGGTAACCATCACCGCGATGGACAAGGAATTCACCTACAACGGTAAGGAGCAGAGCTTCCCTGAGTATACGGTGGAAGGTCTGGTAGGCAACGATGCGATCAATGCAGTTGTCGAAGGCTCGATCACTTATCCAAAACAAAGCCCGGTTGCCAATGAGGTGACGTCATATGAGTTCACAACCGGCGACAAACGCAACTATTCCGTGTCCACGGAAGACGGCGAGTTGACGATGAAGAAGGCCGATATCAAGATTACGGTTACGGCAGCTGACGGTGAATGGGTATATGACGGCAATCCTCATTCCAACACCACGGTAACTCTCACAAACGGCGATCTGTTGGATGGTGATGCCCTGGAAGCAACCGCAGGCGGGGTCGTTACCAATGTTTCGGATACCGAAGAGAATAACAACCCGGTTACCTATTGCCGGATCATGCACGGTAATGAGGATGTAACGGATAATTATGATATTACGACCGTTCCGGGAACCCTCACAATCACCAAGGCACCGTTGACAATCATTGCTAAGGATGAAGAGTTTGTTTACAATGCCGAAGAGCAGGGTGAGAAAGGCAGCTCTTATAGCGGGGATGATGTCAATCAGAAGGTGATGGTGGATGATGGTCTGATAGACGGCGACATTTTGACCGGCATCACTCTTAACGGAGTTAAAACCAATGTCGGGGAATACACGGAATGTATTAATCCGACCGGCGCCGGCATCGTAAATGAGAAGGGCAAAGACGTCACAGAAAATTATGACATTACTTACAACGCCGGTACCCTGAAAATCACAAAAGCACCGTTGACAATCACTGCCAAGGATCAGCAGTATACCTTCAACGGAGGCGAGCAGGGCGAGAGTGATTGTACCTATTCTGATCCCGCAGGGATTGATGAAAAGGTTTCCGTGGATGGCCTTTGCGGAAATGACACGCTTACGGGCATTACCCTGAAGGGCACCGAGACCGATGCCGGCGTATATGAAAACAAGATTGCTTCGACGGCAGCTTCCATCGGCGAAGACGGAAGCGCTACGGACAACTATGACATCACCTATGTTCCCGGCAAGCTGACCATCGATCCCAAGAAGGTGACCATCACCGCCAAGAGTGAAGAGTTCACTTACGACGGTCAGACCCACCAAAACAACGGGTATGACGTGAATGGCCTGTGCAACACTGACAAGATCGAGGCTGACGTTTCAGGCAGCATCACGTTCCCGAACGAAAGCCCGGTGGAAAACAAAGTAAACGGTTATGAGTTTACAAGCGGATATTCTGACAACTACATCGTGGAAACCGTTAACGGTGAGCTTACGATGAAGAAGGCTGCCGTGGCGATCACCATCACGGCGGGCAGCGATGAGAAGACCTACGACGGTCAGCCGCTGACCAACTCGGAAGTGACGATCACGGAAGGGGAACTGCTGCCGGGCGATGAGCTGGTGGCAACCGCAACCGGAAGCATCACCAACGCAGCGGATAACAAGACGGGCAATAACCTTGTTGCCGAGGGCTACAAGATCATGCACGGCGGCGAGGATGTGACCGAGAATTATGTTATCACCACGGTAGCAGGAACGCTGAAGATCAACCCTGCGGAGGTGACGGTAACCGCGAAGGACAAGGCATTTGCCTACACCGGAGAAGCCCAGAGCTATCCGGAGTACACCGTGGATGGACTTGTCGGAGACGATGCGATCTCCGCTGTAGTCACCGGAAGCATCACCTATCCGAGAGAGAGCCCTGTGACGAATAAGCTGGACAGCTATGAGTTCACCAAGGGCGATCCGGCTAACTATAACGTAACCGTGAAGGACGGTAAACTCACGATGACCAACGCTTCGGCGGCGATCACGATCAAGGCAGCCGATGACGAGTGGACATACGACGGAACGGAGCACAGCAATCCTGAAGTAACTATTACCGAAGGCACGCTGTTCCCGGGAGACGAGCTTGTGGCAACGGCTGTCGGAAGCGTGAAAAATGTCGCTGACACGGCAACCGGCAACAATCCGGTCGCCGAGGGATACAAGATCATGCACGGTGACGAGGATGTGACGAACAACTATGCGATTACCGTAGTGTCCGGAACCCTGACTGTCACTCCGAAGAACGTGACGATCACCGCTGAGAGTCAGAAATTCACGTATGACGGCATGGCTCACAGCAATGCCGGATACGATGTCGACGGTCTGTGCGGTGATGACAGGATCAATGCGGATATCACGGGAAGCATCCGGTTCCCGAGCGATAGTCCGGTAACCAATAAGGTCGACAGTTATCGGTTCACAAGCGGCAACGAGAGAAACTACAAGGTCACCACAGTCGACGGACAGCTGACGATGGTGAACGCCGAGAAGGCGATCGTCATCAAGGCAGCCGATGATGAGTGGACCTATGACGGCAAGGCACACAGCAACAAGGAAGTCACTCTGGAGGAGGGTACTCTGTTCCCGGGCGACACACTGGAGGCTGTTGCGAGCGGAAGCGTCACGAACGTATCGGATACCAAGGCGGGCAACAACCCTGTTGCGGACGGCTACAAGATCATGCACGGTACCGAGGACGTGACGAAGAGCTACAAGATCACCACCAAGGCCGGTACCCTTACCATCAAGAAGGCGGACGATCCGGCGGTGATTTCCACCGACGGCAAAGATACGGAGGTTACGGTCAACACCCTCGAGGATGACGACCACAAGATTGATCTGAACCAGTTCGTGGAAGGAAACGAGGGAGACGTAACCTTCGAGATCAAGGATGACGGCTCGGATGCATCGGAAAATGCTTCGATCGACGAGAATGGCAACCTGATCCCGGGAGATGAGACCGGCAAGATCACGGTCATCGTGAAGATCGCGGACAGCGAGAATCACGAGGGCAGGGAAGTTGAGATCGTCATCGATGTCACGCCGAAGGAGACCGCGAAGATTGCGGTTACACAGGGCGACACAACGTACGGACAGGATTTGCCGAAGCCGCAGATCACCGGAGTTCCGGACGATGTCGACAACAAGGATATCACAATTGAATACAAGAAGAAGGGCGACACCGAGTACACGACGACGCCGCCGACCGAAGCGGGAGAGTACACCATCCGTGTGACGATCCCCGAGACGTCGGAGCACACCGGAGCAACGGCCGAGGATGATTTTACGATCGCGAAGGCCAAGGATCCCGCTGTGATCGACGCGAGCGGCGATGTTGTGAAGAATAACCCGAATCCGGAGGACAACAACAGCGTGAAGCTGGAGGATCTGGTGAAGGGCGCAGAGGGTGAAGTTACCTTCGAGATCATTCCGGACGGAACCGCCGCGACGGATGCGAAGATTGATAAGGACAACAATCTTGTACCCGGCAAGGAGACCGGTGAGGTCAAGGTGAAGGTAACGATCTCTGACAGCGAGAACCACACCGGAAAGACCGAGATCATCACGATCACGGTGACCGATAAGGATACGAAGGACATCACCGTAACCCAGAAGGATACCACCTATGGTGAGGAGCTTCCGAAGCCGGAATACACGGCGCCGGAGGGAAGCAAGACCACAGTGACTTACACCGGCACGCTTCCGGACGGAACGACGGTTGTTCTTCCCGAGGGTGAGACGCCGACCGAGGCAGGTACGTACATCGTGACTGTGACCTGCGAGACCGGCGACACGATCTATACCGGTAAGGCAGAGTTCGAGATCAAGAAGGCAATCCCGGAAATCGGAACGGTTAGTGCCAAGGAAGTTCACAACTCGACGGATATTGCGGATGCCAAGGTAGGCCGCAGCGATACGACCATCCCGGGCAATCTGACGATCACCGAAATGAAGCTTGAGACCGGTGAGAACACTTACCACTGGACCTTCGTTCCCGAGGATACGAACAACTATGAGACCATCAGCGGTACGGTTACCATCACGGTGACAGGCCATGAGTGGAGCGCATGGGAGATCGTAAAGCCGGCAACGACCGAACAGGAAGGCCTCGCACGCCGCGTATGTACTGTCTGCGGTGAGATTGAGACGATGCCGATCCCGAAGCTTGATCCGAAGACGGATCCGGAGGAAGATCCGAAACCGAATCCGAATCCTCCGATCGAATACAAAGCAGAGGGAACCGGAAAAGCAACCTACATCGATGAGTCGTACAAGGATATCTCGTTTGTCATCCACAGAAGCACTGATGACAGCAAGACGACCGAGCTCTTCGAGAACATCGAAGTTGGAGGAAAGAAACTCGTAAAGGGCGAGGATTACATCATCGGCGAAGGCGGAACCATCACCTTTGTTTCGAAGTATCTGGAGACCCTTCCGATCGGCGAGGTCGATCTTACCGTTGTCTTCAAGGACGGTACCACGAAGCTTACTGTTGTGGTGAAGACCAATGAGTCCACGCCGAAGACCGGCGATGCGGGACTTCTCGTAATCTGGCTCGTACTGCTCTGCACGATCACAGTATGGCTTGTGGCACGCAGACGCAGAGAGGAAGAGGACGAAGTGAGCGGATACATGGCGTAAACCGATGTTGCGCAAGCCGCGCAAGTGGTGTATAACATAGATATCCGCACAACAAAATAAACACTTAGGGGCGGCAGGCGAACAGCCTACCGCCCTGTTGTATAGAAAGGAGATTTTATGAGCGAACTATTGGGTAAGCTGAAGGAGATCAACGCGAAGCTTGCGAATTTTACGACGATTTCCGAGCTCTTGTACTGGGACATGCGCACGATCATGCCCGAGGGCGGTTTTGAGGCGCATGCGAACGCGATGGATTACATCCAAACAGAATCCTTCCGCCTCTCGAACTCGGACGAGCTCTTTGAGATCCTCAAGGGCCTCTCGGAGCCCGAGGAGTGGGAGCAGCTGGACGATATGTGGAAGTTCATCGTGAAGACCATGCGCGAGGATCAGGAGCGCAGCCGCCGCATTCCCGAGGAGGTGTTCCGCAGAGCCGTAGCTATCACCACGGAGTCGGAGCACGCCTGGGAGGAGGCGAAGCAGGCTTCGGATTTCTCCATCTTTGCACCCCACCTGAAGAAGCAGATTGAGATCACGAAGGAAATCAAGTCCTACACCCATCCGGAGATGGAACTCTACGATGCGCTTCTGAATGACTACGAGAAGGGTATGGATTCGGCGACCATCGACCGCATCTTCTCGGAGCTGCGGGAGGGCCTGGTGCCGCTCGTACGGCAGATCCTTGCGGACAAACAGCCTGACGACAGCAAGTTCCGCCGCAAGTTCGATACCGAGGCGGAGAAGAAGGTGCAGAAGTATCTGCTTTCCTACATCGGATTTGACTGGGAGCGCGGAACCACCGCTGAGTCGGAGCATCCGTTCACCCTTGACCTCACCTGCTCCGATGTGCGTGTGACCAACCACTTCCGGGAGGACGATGTGATCGATCCGATGTTCTCCGCGATCCATGAGGGAGGACACGCGATCTTTGAGCAGAACGTAAACCCGGAATACAAGGACACGGAGGCCGGCGGATGCAGCTACCTCGGTATTCACGAGAGCCAGTCGCGCTTCTTCGAAAACATTCTCGGCAGAAACATCAACTTCTGGAAGCCGATCTATGCGGACATCCAGAAGCTGCAGCCGGAGCTTGCTGATGTTTCCCTTGAGGAGTTTGCCCGTGAGATCAACCACGTCCAGGCGAGCATGATCCGCACCGCCGCCGACGAGGTTACCTACTGCCTGCACGTTATCCTGCGCTACGAGGTGGAGAAGGCGATCTTCCGCGAGGGAGTTGCCGTGGAGGACCTTCCGGCTCTGTGGAACAGCAAGATGAAGGAGTACCTCGGGATCGTTCCTAAGAACGACGCAGAGGGAATTCTGCAGGATATGCATTGGAGCGACGGGTCCTTCGGGTATTTTCCGACGTATCTTCTCGGAAGTATTTACGACGGCATGTTCCTCGAGGCGATGGAGGCGGAGCTCGGTTCCGTTGACACGCTTCTTGCAGACGGAAAGATCGGCGAGATCCGCGGGTGGCTCAACCGGAAAATCCATTGGTACGGCAACACGAGACTTCCGAAGGAAGTGCTTCAGGCGGTATGCGGACGGGAGGCCACGGCACAGCCGCTGCTTAGGTATTTCCGCGAAAAATACGCCCGCTATTATCCGAATGTGAAAAACCTTAAATAACTATAAACTTTATGCAAGTTTTTTTAGCGGTTTGGGTTTACTTTTCTTGAAAAATAGACTATACTTGCTTACAAGTATGTTCGTGCTTGAGTTTGTCTCGTGCCTGTGACGTACGAAAGAAAGAGAAATCCCCAAAATTATACGATTTCAGGAGGAAATGAATATGGCATTTTGCAATCAGTGCGGCGCTCAGCTTCAGGATGGCGCAACGTTTTGCCCCGCTTGCGGTGCACAGCAGGGTGTAGCTCCTCAGGCAGCTCCTCAGGAACAGCCTCAGCAGCAGCCGGCAGGCGGCAGCTTCATGGATCAGATCCAGAACACGCCGGATTACACAGCAACGATGGATCCTGCGGATATCGAGGCTAACAAGGGCCTTTCGATCCTTGCTTATCTCGGAATTCTGTTCCTTGTTCCTCTCTTTGCAGCACCTCAGTCCAAGTTTGCGAAGTTCCATGCAAATCAGGGCCTGATCCTCTGCATTATCGGTGTTGTGCTTATGATCCTCACCTGGATCCCGATCATCTGCTATTTTGCATATCTTCTTGATCTTGTTCTTTTCGCATACATGATCATCGGTATTCTCAATGTTGTTAACGGCAAGGCAAAAGAGCTTCCGTTCATCGGAAAGATCCGTATCCTGAAATAAGCTTCGGCGCAAAGAATTGAAGTAATGACTCCCCGTGTGCATGCACGGGGAGTTTTTCTTTCCTTTTCCGGCAGGATATGGTACAATGAACGCGTTTCCGCAGGGGGACGGAAGGTCCGCGAGAAGATGCGGTTACAGAGGAATCGGGGAACGCCGGACTCGGCGCATTTTCCGAAAATCGGGAGATAAACAGATGGAATTGGACAACGAAAAAATAAAGCAGTTGTACGGTGCACTGGCCCGTACGGAGGCGGAGATCGGCAAGGCTGTTGTCGGCAAGCCGGAGGTGATCCGCCATGTGCTCACAGCCATTCTTGCGGGCGGTCATGTTCTGATGGAGGATGTGCCCGGAGTCGGCAAGACAACGTTAGCCGTGGCGATTTCCCGCGTGCTCGGCATGGAATACCACCGCATGCAGTTCACACCGGATGTCATGCCGTCCGACGTGGTGGGCTTCTGCGTATACAACCGCGAGACAGGAGAGAAGGAGTACGTCCCCGGCAGCGTGATGTGCAACCTTTTCCTTGCGGATGAGATCAACCGTACGTCCTCGAAGACGCAGTCCGCTCTTCTGGAGGTAATGGAGGAGGGCACCGTCACCGTGGACGGCGTCACGCGGAAGGTTCCGCAGCCGTTCATTGTTATCGCGACGCAGAATCCTGTCGGCGCCGCGGGAACACAGATGCTTCCCGACTCGCAGCTCGACCGGTTCATGATCCGCGTGAGCATCGGGTATCCGTCGGAGGATCAGGAGATCCGCATGATGAAGGACCGCCGCTCCGGCAATCCCATGGATGATGTGCAGACGGTAATGTCGGCGACGGATCTCATGGTCCTTCGGAAAATGGCGGAGGTCATCAAGGTGGATGACCGTCTCTACGAGTACGTGACGGAACTCGTCAGCGCGACCCGAAGCCACGACATGCTCTCTCTGGGCATCAGCCCCCGCGGTTCGCTGGCTGTGATCGCGATGGCTAAGGCCAATGCGCTGATCAGCGGCCGGGGATACGTGATCCCCGAGGATATCGGGAGCGTATTTGCCGTGACGACGGCGCATCGTATGATCCTGACACCGGTGGCGCGCATGAACCGTGTGAGCGAATCCGACATTGCGGACCAGGTTCTCCGAAGCGTCGTGCCTCCGAGACTGTTCTCGTAATTTCTTCCGGGGTACGCCGCGGAAGATGATGTTTGCGTAGTGAGGGGAAGAGATTCATGCTCCTGAACTGGATTTTGTATGTGGTGATCATGGGAATAATGACGGTGTGCGCGTCGGTCTTCACGGAGCGCTTCTTCGTCGTTTTGATTGTTTTCGGGCTGATGGTACCGTTCGTCAGCCTTTTTGTTGTGCTTCTGTACCGGAAGCGCTTTCTTGCCGCGCTGCATGCGGACACGGAGGTCTGCCGTTCCGGCGAGGAATTCTGCTACCATGTCTCCATCACAAACCACGGCAGGATTGCATGCGGAAATGCGACGGTTGAAGTGACAAACGAGGATCTGCTGTTTCGGGAGAGCGAGGCGATGGAGGCCAACACCGCGATCGCCGGTCACTCCAAAAGCCGGTGCGACATGGCGATGCCGGTTTCCCACTGCGGAAGGCTGCAGCTGACCCTTCGGGACGTGCGTCTGTACGGACCCTTTGGACTGTTCTATATCCATGCAAAGATTGAAAATGCGGTCACGGTATTTGACGTGTACCCGGATGACGTGGAGATGACGGTATCCCCCGCGAAGGAGAATCCGTTTGCTTATATCGCCGAGGAAGAGTACTCCGCCACGCGGCCCGGCGATGATCCCTCGGAGCTGTTCGGCGTTCGCGAATATCGGCCCGGTGATAAGCAGAACCGGATCCACTGGAACCTCACGGCGGCTCGGGATGAGCTGATCGTGAAGGAGCTGGGACTTCCGGTGGACACGGCAACAGTCCTTCTTGTGGACTGCTGTGAACTGCCGCATCGAAACGGGGAACGGATGTATGACGCGCTGATGATGACCCTGTCCGCGGTTGCCAGGGCGATGATCGCAAAGCGCAGGATCTTTTATCTTGCCTGGCTGCGGCAGTCCGACAGCCTCGGGACGAGAAGCGGCAAGGAGAAGGGGGCGGACGCAAGCGTTTCGGGCAGTACGGGAGCGTGGCGAAACCGCATTGAGTCCGAGGAGGACTTCCTGTTTGCCCTGACCCAGATCTTTGAAATCCGGCCGACGGGAAAAACGGAATCGGTAACAGTGCAGTACGCAAACCGATTTGCCAAGGAGAGGTACCGGAATATTCTATATGTGACTACGGATCTCACACAAACGGCGGCAGAGGGACTGGCGTGGATGCGGTTTGATTCCCACGTGACCGTCTATGAGATCGTTCCCGGAGATAATCCCGGGAAAATCTACCTGCGAAAAGACGGGATCCGCGTGCAGCCGGTAAGGATCGGGCATGTGCGCGAGGATCTGAACCGCGAGGACGCGGAGTAGGCTGAAGAACCGCCCGACACGGAAAATGCACAAAAAACGGCAGAAAGGAGGAGAGCTATGGGCACAAAAACAAAACCCGGAAAACCATTCCACGGATTGGATTTCGCAACGCGGACAGCGGCAGCATGGATCGGCGCATGGCTTCCTCTGTGGCTTCTGTTCGACGCTCTCGAGGTGGAGGTGCCGGTCACGCTTCTTCTGGTGAGTTTTGCTATGGCTGTTGCCATAAAGGCCTCCGCCTATATTTCCAAGCGGGCGAAGATGGCGGCCCGCATTCTGCTTGCACTTGCGATCGTGATCGCCGCGGGCATCCTGTTGGAAACGACGATCGAAGGGTTCCGGATCTGCAGCGACGCGCTGTCCGACGCCATCAACCGGTACTACGGCACGGAACTCAGCCTGTACGAAGCGGAGACCTCCGGGTCTGCAGGAGTCTTCCTGTTTCTGCTGGCTCCGGCCTATGTGCTCCTTCTGCTAAGCGACCTGGCTTCCGACGGACGATCCTGGATCCCGTGGCTTGCGGTGTCCTTCCTGTTCCCCTGGACGGCCATCCTGGTGGATGTTTTCTGCCCGCTTTTGTTTCTGTGCATGTACGCGGGGCTTGTCGTGTACTTTATGGTCACGGCGGAGTCGCATACGCTCCGGGTTTCCGCGGGAGCCCGATACCGCGCGGCTTCCGCGGCGGGGATCGCCGTGATGTTGCTGATCGCAGGCGCGCTGATATCTCAGAAGTTCTATGATGAGAAGCTGAGCGAGTCCAAGGTCCGTACAGGCATCGGAAATTATCTGTCGGAACATTTTCCAGTGCTGTTCGGACGCAATAACGCCCGGGAGGGAAAGGGTGATTCCTCCGGGTTGAGCGACGGAAAACTCCCCACCTCCGGACGTCTGCAATACAGCAACAGGGTGATCGGCAACGTGACGCTGCCGAAAGATTTCGGCACGCTGTACCTGCGCACCGGCGTATACGGAGAGTACACGGGCAAGGCCTGGGTGCCGATAGAGGATTATATGGATGCCGTGGGAGCGGACAGCGAGGAGTTTCTCTACGCCTCCAAACTGCCGGTTTCCATCGAGCAGCTGTGTATGTCTAAGGCCTTTGACACGGAGGGAAAGACCGGCCTGTCCGTCAACCGCCTGCGCTTTCCCCTTCAATGTGCAACCGTCGAGGTGGAACTTCTCCTCGATCTCACCATCGCCCCGCTTCCGTATTATTCGCTCCTTCCCGATTCGGACGGGACAGCGCGTACGCCGGAGGGCAGCGCCGTATTTTCCGAGGCGGGAAAGCACAACTACACGGTGCGGTGCTACTACAACAAACTGCAGCTGCCCGGTCTTGCGGCGTACTCGAAGGACCTTATGAATCTTTCGGACGCAGGCATTACCCTCAGCGAGAGCGATGCGGCGCTGATGGAATCCTACCGGAAGTACGTCTATGACACCTATCTCACGATCCCCGAGTCCTGCCGGAAAGCAAGCAGGCTGCTGGCGGACGAGCCCTGCGACAGCGTGTTTGAGAGCATCCTGCAGGTACAGAATTTCTTAAGCTACAACTACGCCTATACGACCCGCCCCGGGGAATTGCCCAAGGGGAAGGATTTCATCGATTATTTTCTGACGGACAATAAAAAGGGCTACTGCACCTATTTTGCCAGCGCCGCCGTCATGCTGTTCCGCGCCAAGGGCATTCCCGCCAGATACTGCGAAGGATTTGCCGTCGAGGGCGGTATTGTTGCGGAGACGCCTGTGAGCAAGACCGGAACCGTGATGATCCGGGATCGAAGCGGCAGTGTCCTGGACAATCCCGAGGACTTTGTCACCATCGATTTGACGGATCAATACGCCCATGCCTGGGTGGAAGTCTTTCTGGACGGGTATGGCTGGTATCCGGTGGAGGTGACCAACAGTCTTGCGGCCATGCATATGGAGCAGTCCCTTCGGGCAGCGGAAAATGTTCCCTTACTGACGGTTACGCCCACCCCGACGCCGACGAAGGCACCGGTTACGCCGAAGATGACGCCGGGCGGAAAGAATACCCCGACGCCGAAAGCGGCCGTGACTCCCGGCGGGAACACCACGCCCACCGTTGTGCCCGACGGGCCGCAGAGACCCAACGGGGACACCGAGTCGAACGCATCGGCCAACGCCGCGAAGCACCTCAGGACGCTGCTCCGGGTGTTGCTTGTGCTGACCTTAACAGCGGCACCGTTTGTCCTGATCGGATTGCGGTACCGGCACCACCTGCGGATCCGTCGAAAAAAAGAGCTGCAAAGCAACCGGAATGCCTCCCTGAACGCAGTGTGCCGTGAAACGGGGCGGGTTCTCCGGCTCCGCGGCCTTTCCTACATCCGCGGGGAGACGGACACGTCATACCTCGCCCGCGCCGGCGAAGCCTTCGGCCATGCCGACGATCTGCGATGGCTCTGTGAGGCCGGAAACCGGGCGGCATACTCCGACGAACAGATCGACCGCGACGACCGCGGCCGCGCGCTGGACATCTGCCGCGCCCTGCGGAAGGAAGCCCTGGCGGAGTGCAGCCTGCCGAAGCGGCTATACCTGAAATATATAAGAATTATCTGACCGATTTTCTTGATCCTGTTAGAAACATATGTAGTAGATGCGGAGCCATATGCCGAAATGGGCGGCGGCGCGGACAATTGCCGCAGCGAGCTATGCGATCGAGACAATTCGTACCGCGCACAGCCGCCTGCATGTACCGCGCACAGCCGCCCCATGTACCGGCGGGCGGCTCCATCATTTTCCGAAAATACCGCTTGACTTACGGGAAAGACTTGTGCTATAGTAGTGAGGCTATGGAAGAGGTCTTTTTTTTATGCCTAAAATTATACGGAGGTGAGAATTATGCGAGTGAAGATTACATTGGCCTGCACCGAATGCAAGCAGCGTAATTACAACACGACCAAAGAAAAGAAAAACCATCCGGATAGGATGGAGACCCAGAAGTACTGCAGATTTTGCAAGAAGCACACGTTACACAAGGAAACCAAGTAATCTGCTTGGAGAAAGGTTGAGTCATGAGCGATACTGCTGCTAACGCACCGGCGAAGTCAAGCTGGTTCAAAGGGCTGAAGGCGGAATGGAAGAAGATTGTATGGCCGTCCCGCAATACTTTGGCAAAAGAGTCTGTTGCAGTTGTCATTATCACCGTGATTCTCGGACTTCTGATCAAACTTGTTGATTTAGGAGTGGAGCAGATCCTCGGTTTATTCCTATAAGTAAGGAACAGGGTGGCTATATGGCAGAAGCGCAGTGGTTTGTTGTTCATACCTATTCCGGGTATGAGAACAATGTAAAAACTAGCATCGAGAAGACCATCGTAAACCGCAAATTGCAGGATGTGATTCTTGATGTGCGTGTTCCTATGCAGGACACGCTTGAGACTAAGAACGGCGAACGCGTTCTGAAGAAGAAAATGATGTTCCCGGGTTACGTGCTCGTACATATGGTTATGAATGATAACACATGGTATGTGGTGCGCAATACGCGCGGGGTGACAGGATTTGTCGGACCCGGATCGAAGCCCGTGCCGTTGACGGAACAGGAGATCGTAAGCCTCGGACTCCTCGAGAGCGAGACCGAAGTGATTCCTGAGTTTGTCGAGGGCGAGGAAGTCATCATTCAAAGCGGCAACTGGAGAAATTCCGTTGGCGAGATCAAGGCTGTTAACAACAGCAAGCGCAAGGTTATGGTCGAGGTGACCATGTTCAACCGCGCGACACTCACCGAGTTCAGTTTTGACGAGGTGATACTGAAAAAGTAATTCATGGTCCGTCTAGGCAGCGGAACATGGCTATCGATGCGCAGGGTGCGCGTCGGTAAGTGGGAGGAATCTTCCGATAACACCACATTTTAGGAGGTATGCTAACATGGCAAAGAAAGTTACAGGTTACATCAAGTTACAGATTCCGGCTGCGAAAGCGACCCCGGCTCCTCCGGTAGGTCCCGCTCTCGGTCAGCACGGTGTCAACATCGTACAGTTCACGAAGGAATTCAATGCCCGTACCGCAGGTCAGGAGGGAATGATCATTCCCGTTGTGATCACGGTTTACCAGGACAAGAGCTTCAGCTTCATCACCAAGACTCCTCCGGCTCCGGTTCTTCTTAAGAAGGCCTGCAAGATTGAGACGGCTTCCGGAACCCCGAACAAGGTTAAGGTTGCTTCCATCAAGAGATCCGAGGTTGCTAAGATTGCCGAGCTGAAGATGCCTGACTTGAATGCAGGTTCGCTTGAGGCTGCAACGAGCATGATCGCCGGAACTGCACGCAGCATGGGTATCACCGTAGTTGACGACTGAGAAATGGAATCAGTGGGAGGGATTGACTCCCGACATTACCACTAGGAGGTTTGAATTATGAAACATGGAAAGAAATACACGGACGCTGCCAAGAACATCGACCGTACCGCACTGTACGACACTGCTGCTGCGGTTGCTTTGGTAAAGAAGTCCGCTACCGCAAAATTTGACGAAACCGTAGAAGCACATATCCGTCTCGGCGTAGACGGTCGTCACGCAGACCAGCAGGTCCGTGGCGCAGTTGTTCTTCCTCACGGAACCGGCAAGACCGTTCGCGTACTCGTTTTCGCGAAGGGACCGAAGATTGATGAGGCTCTCGCTGCAGGCGCTGATTACGCAGGCGGTGAGGAACTTGTTCCGAGAATTCAGAAGGATGGCTGGTTCGAGTTCGACGTAGTTGTTGCAACTCCGGACATGATGGGTGTCGTCGGTAAATTGGGTCGTGTCCTCGGACCGAAGGGCTTAATGCCGAACCCGAAGGCAGGAACTGTTACCATGGATGTAACAAAAGCTGTTAACGATATCAAAGCAGGTAAGGTTGAGTATCGTCTGGACAAGACGAACATCATCCATGTACCGGTTGGCAAGGTTTCCTTCACAGAAGAGCAGCTGAAGGACAACTTTGAGGCTCTCCTCGGTGCAATTGTTAAGGCAAAGCCGGCTGCAGCTAAGGGCCAGTACCTTAGAAGCGTAACCATCAGCTCTACGATGGGCCCCGGAATCAAGTTGAATCCGGTTCAGTTCGGCTAAGTAACTCCTCATTCCATAGCAGATCAGCAGCCCCGGAAATTTCCGGGGCTGTTCTTCATTTTCCGCTTGACATCCATGCGAGTTTATGGTATATACATATTCGACTGCCGAAGACAGCAGGTACCGATACGGTGTAAGAGAAACTTATGTTTCGCGCCTGCCGAGGATATGTCAGCTCATTTGAAGTGATTTCATGTGCTGGGATTCCGTTCGGGATCACGGCATTTTTTATTTCTCAAGTGCGCGGGCAATCGGCGTTAAACTGACAAAGGAGGTAATTCCCATGGCAAAGGTTGAGTTGAAGCAGCCGATCATCGAGGAGATCGCGAAGAACGTGGAGGCCGCTAAGGCTGTCGTTCTCGTTGACTACCGTGGATTGACGGTGGAGCAGGATACCAAGCTTCGCAAGTCCTTGCGTGAGAACGGTGTTATTTACAAGGTATATAAGAACACCTATCTCAAGAGAGTTTTTGCCGGCACGGTTTACGAGGAGCTTTCCAAGCATCTCGATGGACCTACCGCTGTAGCATTCGGCGTTGACGATGCTACCGCACCTGCAAGACTTCTTGCTGACGCAATGAAGACAGCAGACAAGCTCGAGTTCAAGGGCGGCGTTGTAGACGGAACGTACTATGACGCTCAGGGTTGCCAGGTTGTTGCTACGATTCCGTCGAGAGAGGTGCTTATTTCCAAGCTTCTTGGAAGTCTGCAGTCCCCAATCGCGAACATCGCGCGCATCCTCAAGCAGATTGCGGAGAAGAACGGCGAGGCTGCCTAATCTTCACGCAAAGAACCGCCGCGTAGCGGCATAACGGACACAGTCCGGGGCAATCGTGCCCGCACATTATTATTTTACGGAGGATTTGAATCATGACAAATCAGGAATTTATTGATGCAATCAAGAGCATGACCGTTCTTGAGCTGAACGATCTTGTTAAGGCTTGTGAGGAAGAGTTCGGCGTTAGCGCTGCAGCAGGCGTTGTTGTAGCAGCAGCCGGTGCCGGCGCAGCAGCCGCAGCAGAAGAGGAGAAGACTGAGTTCAACGTTGAGCTTACCGAGGTTGGTGAGAACAAGGTTAAGGTTATCAAGGTTGTCCGCGAGATCACCGGTCTTGGCCTGAAGGAAGCTAAGGACCTTGTAGACGGCGCTCCTAAGATGATCAAGGAGAACGCTACCAAGGAAGAGGCTGAGGACATCAAGGCTAAGGTTGAGGCTGAGGGCGCTAAGGTTACGCTGAAGTAATTTAGGCTCACGCATCATGCAAACCACGGGGCAACAGACGATGACAATTGTCTGTTGCCCTTTTTTGTATTTATTTGCGTTTCACGGACAGGGGCTCGGGTTTCAAGTGACAGAAGAGGCTCTGTATGAT
>JAGCVY010000098.1 GCA_017962105.1 Lachnospiraceae bacterium | reverse complement strand
GGAATTATATAACCGGGGCGGATTTTGCGGCGGATATGCCTTTGACAAAAAGGGCAGCACCATGATGGCGACGGATCGTCCCAACCACACCGGACTTCGCGTCGGAACCGCGAAGGTGACCGTCAGCGTCCGGCCGACGGCGGCAGCAACCTACACTGCGGAGATCGGGCCGGAGGAGGTGCTTGAGTTCCGCACGGGAGACGGATTTGTCTGCGGTGAGGTCACGACACCGAAGGATATGTCGAGATGGGATCCGTCAAAGCCGGTGCTGCTCCGGTGGGATGCGGGAAGCGGTAAGCTCCCGCGGCGTGTGGAGATTTACCGGATGCGGCAGGAGACGCTGCTTACGGAGATCCGGGAGACATTTCTTGAGAAACAAAGAGATCTGCCGGTGTGCGGCCGGTTTACGGCGAAAGCCGGGGAGCCGATCCGGTTCACGGTGACGGATGAAGACGGAAGAGCGTGCGTGACGGTCGAGGGCGAGATCCCGCAGGCGGCGGTACAGAGCGCCACGGATGCGGAACAGGTCCTTGCCAAGCTCCGCCGGACGGGCGGTTCGGGTTATGCCTGGGACCAGTTGTCCGCGGACATCGGGGATGGATTGTTCCTCCCGGCGTCATGGCTCAATGAAATCCGGAGGGAAGCGCTGCAGGCGTACGAGGAAGCGGTCCTTCGGACCCGGTTCCGAAGCGTTCCGAAGGCCCTTCGGGACGAAGCAGAAGATGCAACGCCCTCGGAAGAGGATACTGTGATTTCCGGGGAAGATAAGGACACCGGCATCGCAACGGATGTGGAGGCACCCTTGGAAGAGCCTCTCCGCTGTGCGGTGAGCGTTATGACGCCGGAGCAGACGGAGGCGGCGCTGCGTGGCGAGAAGGTTACTGACCTGTTCGTGGATATGGAGGGCGCATACGACGCCTGCATCCACATTGTGCGCGCGGAGCGCGGTTTTCAGGCGGCGGAACACATTGCGGTGAGCATTGCGCTGCCGCGGGTCTGCAAGGGGGAGCGACGGATACAGATGCTTTCCGAGGTTGAGCGGCTTCTCGGGGATCCGCTGATCGAGGGAATCGTCGTCCGGACGCCCGACCAGCTGGCGGAGATCCCGAAATGGCGGACAATCCGTCCGGAACTTACGGTTCACGCGGATGACACCTTATATATGACCAATGAGCAGGCTGGGATATTCCTGCGGGAATGCGGCATCGATCATCCCTCGGTCCAGGCGGAGCTTAGGAGAAGCGAGATCACCGGCGGCCTAGCGGCAGGATCCTGGATCACGGTCTACGGCCGATGCCCGCTGATGATATCGGAGCAGTGTCCCCATCGGACCGTACATGGCAGCGGCAGCTGCGGGAAGAATGCGGAGGGAACCCTTCGGGATGAGGAAGGCAACTCGATGCCGGTGCGAAGCGTCTGCCGGTACTGCCATTCCATCCTGTACAATGCGCACGTCACATCGCTTCTTACGGTGATGGAGGAGGTGCTGCAGAAACGGCCGTACGGGCTGCGGGTGAATTGCTCCACGGAAACCCGCCGGGAGACGGAGCTGGTGCTTCGGACGCTCGGGGAAGCCCTTGCGGGAGCTGTGACTGCGGAGCCATTTTCCGGAGTACCCTTTACGAAGGGGCATTGGCGCCGTGGCGTAGAGTAAACAGAAAAGGAGAAAGGACGGTATGAGCGACTTGTTGGAGCAGGCGATTGCGATTGCAAAGGATGCGCACAGGAATCAGGTTGACAAAGCGAACCGTCCTTATTTTCTGCATCCTGAGGCGGTTGCTTCCTTCGTGGATACGGAGGAGGAGAAGATCGTTGCGTACCTTCACGATGTGATGGAGGATCACCCCGATTACATGCCCGTGAGCGGATTCCGCGAGCTCTTCGGGGATCGGGTGACGGATGCTCTTTTGTTGCTCCGACATGACCGGGACGACTCCTACGCCGAGTATATCGAGAAGATACGAAGCTCGAACAACCGGCTGGCAATCCGGGTGAAGCTTGCGGACCTGCGGCATAACACGGACGTTTCCCGCGGGATTACCATCGCCGATCCGGAGGAGAGGAACCGGTTTTACGAAAAGAGAAACGAGAAGGTACAGGCCTGCTACATGCCCGCCATCCGCTGTCTGAGCGAGCAGCTGCGGCTGATTGATGAGGAGCAGAAAGAATAAATACTTGCAAAACCACGGCAAGAAGCGTATACTGAACCCAATGTAATACACCGATAGACAGGGGGTCTTGCTTATGGTTGAGGCTACTAGCTGTGGTGGTGTTGTTATTTTCAGAGGGAAGATCCTGCTGCTTTACAAGAATTATAAGCACAAGTATGAAGGATGGGTGCTTCCCAAGGGAACCGTGGAAGAAGGCGAAGAATTTCCCGAGACAGCAACCCGGGAAGTCAAAGAAGAGAGCGGAGCCGATGCGCAGATCGTCAAATATGTCGGGAAGAGCCAGTACACCTTCAAGACGCCGCAGGGCATGGTGAAGAAGGATGTGCACTGGTACTTGATGATGGCGGACAGCTATTACAGCAAACCACAAACCGAGGAGTATTTTGCGGATTCCGGGTTTTACAAGTATCACGAGGCCTATCACCTGCTGAAATTCTCAAACGAGAAGCAGATTTTGGAGAAAGCCTACAACGAATACCTGGAACTGAAGAAGAAAAATCTTTGGGGCAATCGAAAGTATTCCTGAATGAGAACGGGCCGTTTTACGACGGCTCGTTTTATTCCGTAATGATCATATCAGAGAGGATTCCGTTATGGAGAAACTGAAACTGTTGTACAAAAAATACCACGAGGTCATCATGTACCTCATCTTCGGCGTTGCAACGACGCTTGTGAACTGGATCACGACCTATGTGCTGCAGCATGTCTTCAAGCTGGCCGCAAAAGGATGGCAGTTCACGCTGACCAACGCAATCGCATGGATCGTGGCCGTGTTGTTTGCTTTCTTTACCAACAAGAAGTTCGTGTTCGAGAGCAAGACCGTAGGCGCGAAGGCGTATTTTACGGAGATGGCCAAGTTCATCGGCGCCCGCCTGGCGACCGGCGTGATCGAGATCGTCCTGCCGACGGCATTGGTGAAGATCGGACTGAACCAGTCGCTGTTTGACTTCGAGGGTTTCTGGGCAAAGGCTGTCACCAGCGTGATCGTCATTATCCTGAACTACGTGTTCAGCAAGCTTTTTGTCTTCCGCAAGAAGAAATCCGCGGAGGACAGCGCGGCGGAAGAGGCCGCGGATGCGGATACGCCCGGTACCGCAGAACAGGAGCAGTGCAATGAGTGACGAACGATACACGGTAACGCGCACGGTAACCCTCAAAAAGGGCGAGGGCCGGAGTATAAAGTCCGGCGGCCTCTGGGTCTACGACAATGAGATCGCGTCCGTGGCAGGCGGCGGAGAGAACGGAACGCTGGCTGCGGTGAAGGATTTCGACGGATATCCGATGGGAATCGGCGTGTACAATGAGAATTCCACCATCCGGGTGAGAATGCTCTGCCGCCGGCCGCAGACGGAAGTCACGGAGGAGTTCCTGCGGGAGCGTGTCCGCGCGGCGTGGGACTACCGGAAGAAAACGGTGGACACATCCTCGTGCCGCGTGATCTTCGGGGAGGCGGACTGGCTCCCGGGGATCGTGGTGGACAAATTTGCCGACGTGTTGGTCATCCAGTCGCTCTCCCTTGGCACGGACCGGTTCAAGGACGTGATCCTCGACGAACTCCGCAGCCTTCTTGCGGCGGACGGAACGACGGTGCGGGGCATCTACGAGCGCAGCGACGCTAAGGTTCGCGAGCTCGAGGGCATGGAGCGCGTGAAAGGCTTTTTGAGCGATCCGTTCGATACCATGGTGGAGATTACGGAAAATGGCGTCCGCTACGAGGTGGACGTTAAGGACGGCCAGAAGACCGGCTTCTTCCTGGACCAGAAATACAACCGGCTGGCGATCCAGAAGCTGTGCAAGGGCGCTTCGGTGTTGGATTGCTTTACGCACACGGGATCCTTTGCACTCAATGCCGGGATCGCCGGCGAGAAGGACGTGCTAGGCGTGGTTGCCTGGGAACTCGCAATCCGTCAGGCGGAGAGAAATGCAGAGCTGAACGGACTGTCCGACCGGGTGAAGTTCCAGACGGCAGACGTGTTTGATCTGCTTCCGAAGCTGGAGGCGGAGGGACGGAAGTTCGATGTCGTGATCCTTGATCCCCCGGCGTTTACGAAATCCCGCACGGCAACCAAACAGGCAATCAAGGGATACCGCGAGATCAACATGCGCGGACTCCGCCTTGTGAAAAACGGAGGATATCTTGCGACCTGTTCCTGTTCGCATTTCATGACGCCGGAGCTCTTCACGGAGACTATCGGTCAGGCAGCCGCAAGCGTGCACCGCAGGCTTCGGCAGGTGGAGTACCGCACGCAGTCTCCGGATCATCCGATCCTGTGGGCAGCGGACGAGTCCTACTACCTGAAATTTTTCATTTTCCAGGTCTGCGAGGAGCGGTAACGAGGACTCTTGACCGCACGTGGCACAAAATTTCAAAATAATGCAATAATTTTTGTCACAACAGAAAAACGGTCAGAAAAATAAAATGAGGGAGACTTCGCGTCTGCCTCATTTTTTCGTCTGCGAAAATTATGCGGAAAGCCCTACTATATATAGTAGGCATCTCCTAGATATAGGAGAACGTGTAACAAATTGTTCTACTTTAGTAGTAAGCTTTTCCCGAAAGATGTTACATATTCAGCCGGATTTCGGCATGCCGAAAACTGTGTCGGAAATGTTAAAAAACCTTGAAATCAAAGGGATTGCGCGTTTTGGGGTTGATTTTCCACCTTCCCTGTGGTATGATGTTCGCGTAACATTTATGTAACAATTGTGTAACATTTGACAGTTAACATTTTGCAGATCAGCATTATTACACGCATATATCGAATATTATCAAGACAAACAGGAGACAGTTTCCTATGAGTATGAGTAAGGTAATGAGAAGGGTGATCGCTCTGCTTCTGGCAGGCTTGACCGCTTTCGGAATCGCTCTCGGCCCGCACTTGTTCAGTTCGGTTTCCGCAGACAGAAAGACCGGTGAAGATCTGGCAGCAGAACATCAAAGACTTGCCGAGCTTCACAAGAACCAGACGAATAACGATGCCCTTGACAACCTGCAGACGGGAGATTCCGCTCAGGATGTAATCCCCGGACTGGTGATCGTGGATTCCGGAAAGGGAAGCGCTGCGCCGGATGCGTCCTTGAGCCGCGTTGACGCTGCTTACCGCACATTTTCCGGCGATGCGATCGACACCTGGGAGGCGGAACAGCTGCTTGCCTCACCGCAGAATACGATCGATGATATGACAAGTCCCAATCCTCCTTCGCACTCGATGTTTGCGAACAACCCTGTTCTTAAGGATGAACCGGACGAGGGAGCTTTGGCGGATGATCCTGCGGCGACGACCCCGGATGACGGAGCCGAGCCTGTGGATGATGATCCCAACGAGCCTGCGGATGAGAAGGCTGTATACACTTTTACCGAAGTAGATAAACAGGTGTACTTCACCGCGGTTGTCGACGCACACAGCGGTCCGGATGCGGAGAGCGAGATTGTCCATCAGTTTACGCCCGGCAGCATGGTCCACGCCAGCGGCATCTGCAACGAGACCGGTTGGTATCGGATCGAGTACACCCAGAGAGGTGTTGCATATACCTGCTATACCAGCGACGAGAATCTGAAGGAATCGGCTTCGCCGAGCAGACCTTCGCCTACTCCTACGCCGGAAGCGACGGTAACTCCTACGCCGACGGAAGCTCCGAAGCCTACGAACACGCCGAAGCCTACGAGTACTCCGAAACCTACGAGTACCCCGAAGCCCACGAGCACACCGAAGCCTACGGAAGCTCCGAAGGCAACCGCAACGCCGACTCCTACACCGAAGCCGACGGCGACACCGACACCGACTCCTACTCCGGAGCCGACCGCAACGCCTACGCCTACTCCGACACCGGAGCCGACAGCGACGCCCACGCCGACGCCTACTCCGAAGGATGAACTTCCGTATAAGATCGAGTCCCTCGATAAGACGATGTACACCAAGTCGGCGGAAGTCAATGTGAGGTCCGCACCTGTGGTGTCCTCGGACAACAAGGTCGCAACTATCAAGGAATTCGGCAAGTCCGTTCATGTTATCGGCAAGACCAACTACAAGGATAATGCATGGTATTACGTGGAGTATAACGGTGAGAAGGTATTCATCCACGCCAACATGCTTTCGGATTCTGTGGCATCGGGAAGCACGGAAGTTACCAGTGATGTGATCTTCAATCTGTTCGTCGTAAGCGCGAAGCACAAGGATCTTCCTTACCGGGCAAGCAACACCTGGTCCGGAGCGGACTGCTGCGGTTATGTGCAGGTTCTCTTCAAGGAAGTTCTGGGAATCGACCTGGGACGTTCCGTGCCGGAGCAGATGCGTAATGCGACGAAGATTTCCTGGGATGAAGCAAGACCGGGCGACCTGGTTTGCACGACCCACGATCCGTATACCGGCGGCAACCATGTCGGTATCTACATCGGCAAGGTGGACGGACATTACTGGTATCTGTCCCAGTCGAAGTATCATGTGCACATCGGTTACATGGAGGGCAGCAGTAAGCACGGCAATTACCGCGAAGAGTATGCCCCGTACCGTGTGACGGACAAGAAGACCTCCAAGACAGCGGAGGAGATCTTCAACTATCTTATCGAACAGGGTGTGCGCAAGAATAATTATTGACGCATTTTACTACAGTTTCCTCACTTAGAAAAATAAGTTCACAGGAAAGCGCCTGCGGCTATGAACCGCGGGCGCTTTGTGATATACTGTATAGCTGTAAGAGGAAAATACGGAGGGTTGGTATGGACAACGAAACAAACAATAAAACGACGGAGCCGAAGAGCGGTTCCTTCGCCGGAAGATGGATCGTCATTGCCGTGGCAGTGATGGCCATCGTAATTGTCGGACTCATCATCGCTTTGGTGAAGGCGAACAATAAGAACAAACCGGAGGAGAACAAGCCGGTTCCGACGATCAATGCGGAAAATACGCCCACATCCGCCGAGACACCGACCCCGACGGGGGCGGCAATAACCGACGCGGTTCCCACAGGGGAAGTCACAGGCACGCCGACGCCGGAACAGACTCCGACAGGCAAGCCCGTTGCCGGAACTCCGACGCCGACTGCCGCAGGAACACCTTCGGTCACGGCGACTCCGACGGTGAAGCCGGAGGAGATCAAGGGATATCTTGTGGAGTACTCTGCGGGCAATACCTGGGCTGACGGCGGAGTAACGATGTTGAACTTCGAGATCGGGATCCGCAACGGCAGCGACAAGCCCATCAGCGACGGATGGAAGCTGGTGCTCACCATCGACGGGCTTGCGAAGGCTGACGGCTGGAACGGGACATTTTCCGTCAAGGACAATACCCTGACCATAACGAACGCAAACTACAACGGGGAGATTGCCGTGGGAGCCACACAGGTGGTCGGCTGCAATCTGGGGATCAAGGCGGACAAGCTCAAGGTGACCAAGGCGACGCTCAACGGTGTTGAATGCACCGTGCGCGCGGGCGTGGTGGACCAGAACCGCCAGAACAACAACCAGGGAAACAACGGCAACAACGGAAATAACGGCAACAACGGCGGCAATGTGAACGTAGCCGACCTGCTGAAACGGCCGGCGAAGTCCGTGCAGGGAGACGACTGGCTTCACACGGATGGAACGAAAATCCTTGATAAGGACGGAAAGGAAGTCTGGCTGACCGGCGTGAACTGGTTCGGTTACAACACGGGAACAAACCTTTTCGACGGTCTGTGGAACTCCAAGATGGAGCCTACCATCAAGGCTATTGCCGATCACGGCTTCAACCTGATCCGTGTTCCGATTTCCGCGGAGCTGATCAACCAGTGGGCGGAGGGCGTTTATCCCACCGCCAACTATAATCACGCGTACAACGAAGTCCTGAACTCCATGAACAGCTTGGAGATCTTCGATTATTTCCTGGCTCTTGCGGAGGCCAACGGCCTCAAGGTCATGCCGGATATCCACAGTGCGGAAACCAACGCCTCCGGGCACAATGTGAATCTGTGGTACACCCAGAAGGTGAGCGAGGAGGATTGGCTCCGGGCGCTGGAGTGGATGGCGAAACGGTACAAGGACAACGATACCATCATCGCCTATGACCTGAAGAACGAGCCTCACGGAAAGCCTTACGAGAAGGACGGCGCTGCAATCTGGAATGACTCCACGAAGGCGAACAACTGGAAATACGCGGCGGAGAAGGCGGCAGCCCGTATCCTTGCGGTGAATCCCAACGTGCTGATCCTCGTGGAGGGAACCGAAATCTTCCCGAAGGATCTGACGACCAACGCGGATTTCCATTCCACCGATGAAAAGGATTACGACTTCAACTGGTGGGGCGGCAACCTTCGGGGCGTCAAAGAGTATCCCGTGAACCTGGGCAAGTATCAGAACAAGCTGGTGTACTCGCCCCATGACTACGGCCCGACGGTATACAAACAGCCGTGGTTCAACGGCTCTTTCGATTACGACAGTCTGATGAAGGACTGCTGGCACGACAACTGGTTCTACATCTACGAGGAAGGGATCGCACCGCTTCTGATCGGCGAGTGGGGCGGCTTCATGACGGAGCCGAACATCTCCTGGATGAAGCTGATGCGCCAGCTGATCAAAACCTATCATCTGAATCACACCTTCTGGTGCTTAAATGCCAACTCCGGCGATACCGGCGGACTGTTGAAGGATGATTTTTCGACATGGGATCCCGAAAAATACGAGTTCGTGAAGGATGTGCTTTGGCAGCAGAACGGCAAATTTGTCGGACTGGACCACGCAATCCCGCTCGGTGAGAACGGGATCACGCTGACGGCGGCTAAGGGACTTCAGTAGGATTTGCAGATACGGGGAAGCGTTGGAAAACAACGTTTCCCCATATTTTATTAACAAAAAACATGAATTCGCAACACAATTCCGTCATACTTCTATAGTATCCTTGAGACAACGGAACGGAAGTTCCTGTGGGTCTAAGAGAGAAAAGAGGGATTTTTACTTATGGAAGAAAACAACAATCAGGTGTATTACGGGGGCACGGTACCGGTTCCGCCCACACAGGCGGAAGATGCCTATATTCGTCGGATCGACGAGATGGCCAGAGAGCGCGAGGAGGAGAAGAAACCGAAGAAAGCGTCGCTGCTCGCAAGATTTCTCGGATTCCTGCTGCTTGCCATTGTGATCGGCGTCGTCGGCGGCGGGACCTACTACGGAATAGAGCGGTACCTCGGAGACTCCGAGACAGAGAGCACCTCGAAAAAGGATAATTCCCGTGCGGCGAAGCAGTCGGGTGAACTGGCACCGACGAAGGCTATTGAACTGGCTCAGTCCGGAGAGCCCGGGGACACGAAGGCAACGCCGGTTACGGCGGTTGATGTCTCCGCGGTTGTCGACAGCGTGATGCCTGCGGTTGTGGCAATCAACAGCTTTTCGACGGTTACCAGATATGACTTTTGGAGCGGTCAGAGCACGGATTCCGAGCAGGCGCTGGGAAGCGGATCGGGGATCATCATCGGACAGAACTCCGGCGAGGTTCTGATCGTTACCAACAACCATGTTGTGTCCGGCGCAAACCGGGTGGAGATCGTGTTCTGTGACGAGTCCAAGGCACAGGCGATCATCAAGGGAACGTCGGCAACGTCGGATCTTGCGGTTGTTGCGGTTCCGTTCTCCGAACTGACAAGTGAGACGGCAAGTCTGATCCGTGTGGCCCGCATCGGGGATTCCGACAGCGTCAAGGTCGGACAGATGGCCATCGCCATCGGCAACGCCCTCGGATACGGTCAGTCCGTGACGGTGGGTTACATCAGTGCCCTGAACCGCGAGGTTACCGTAGACAATGTTACGTATACGCTGATCCAGACGGATGCAGCGATCAACCCCGGCAACAGCGGCGGTGCGCTTTTGAATCAGTACGGCGAAGTGATCGGTATCAATTCCGTCAAATACTCCAACTATTCGGTGGAGGGCATGGGATTTGCCATTCCGATCAGCAATGTCCGTGAGATCATCGAGAACCTGAGCAACAGAGAACAGCTTGATGATTCCGAAAAGGGATTTTTGGGAATTGCGATGTCGCAGGATGTGACCGGCAGCTATTCCACGATGCTTGACATGCCGCAGGGCGTGTATGTTCAGGAGCTTGTGAGCGATTCCCCGGCGGAAAAAGGCGGCATGCGCCCCGGCGATATCATCACAAAGATCGGCAATGAGAAGATTTCCGGTATCGGTGATGTTCAGGAGATCATGAGCTATACCAGAGCGGGAACCGAGATCACCGTGACGGTGGCAAGACGCGCCCAGAACGGTGAGTTTGAGGAGACGGAACTGAAGATTACCCTCGGCAGCTACGAGGATGCCGTCAAATCACAGAAGAAGAGACAATAGACAGGGGTAAAACCCGCATACAGTACCACAATACAGAACACAAGCAAGGGCTCCGCAGTAAGCGGAGCCCTTCGCATTTTGTCAGGATTTGAAAAAACATAAAGAGTTATTTCTCCTCGAAGATATCCTCTTCATCCTCTTTCTCTTCGTTCTTAGCTTCTTCCTCGGGATCGAGGTCGATGTCGTCGAACTCCTCGATATACTCCGGAGTGCAGAAGCGATATACGGCGTATGCGATGCCGGCGATAACAGCGATGATACCGATAATGCCGAGGATCCAGCCGATTACTTTACAGGTGTCGCACTCTTTACATTTGCATTCCATATTCGTAACCTCCCAAAATGTTTCTGCCACAACTTGTGCCGCTTCCTATTATACCACCACGGCACGGATTTGAAAAGGCATTTGCGAAAAATAACGTCACTCCACCTTCACCAGTTTGGCGAAAGAGGCCAGCATGACCTTGGTGCCCGCAGCGAACTCCACGGTGACTTCAAAGTCGTGGGAGCCCTTCACAATGGTTTTCACCGTGCCGACGCCGAACTTGATGTGGCGCACGCGGTCGCCGACGCCGAACCCGAGGGCCGACGCGGAAGTTGCGGCAGGCTTCGGAGCGGCGTGCTCCGCGTAAGGATTGCGGTACGCCCCGGGTTTTGCACCCTGGGGATGGATATCACCCGCGGAGGAGCTCCGGTAGGAGGATCCGCTTCGAGACGAACTTCCGAAGTCCGTGAGCTCGTCAAAGGACGAAGGCGAAGCATAGCGGGTGTTCGGGCGGCTCTGGTACTGACCGGAGGAACCGGTGCCCCGGGATGCGCTGCGGCTGCTCCAGGTGGAACCGCCGAAGGTGACCTTGCGGATATTTTCCCGCGGAAGCTCGGAGAGAAACCGCGAAGGGCGGTTGAACTGCATCTCGCCCCGGGCCATGCGCTGGCCGCAGTAACTGAGGGAGAGCGTCTTGCGGGCTCTGGTGATGCCGACATAGAAGAGACGGCGCTCCTCCTCAAGGCCAATGTTGTTTGCGCTGCCCTCGTCGGAATCCAGGCTCATGCCGCTGGGGAACAGGCCGTCCTCCAGCCCGCCGATATACACATGGTCAAACTCCAGGCCCTTGGCGCTGTGCAGGGTCATGAGCACGACGTAATCGCCGTCGGCGTCCTTGTCTAACGTATCGATATCCGCCACAAGAGCAACGTCTGCGAGGAACCCGGCGAGACTCGGCTCGTCCGTCTCCTGAACGTACTGGGCGATTTTATTCTTCAACTCCGAGATGTTGGCCAGACGGTCATCGGCGGAATCGGCGTCCGTCTCCCGGAGATCCGCCTCGTAATCCGTTGCCTCCAAAATGTCGTCGATGATCCGCGGAAGCGAATAGCCCGGCGTTGCCAATCCGGTCCGGAGGGTGTCAATGATGTCCGTGAAGGTGCGGATATTGTTCGCCGTGCGGGTGCCGATGCCGGGGACATCCGACGCCGTCAGGAGCACCTCGTAGAGAGGAATGTCCTTGATGTAGGAGTATTCGTCAATCCGGTCCATCGTGGTGTCGCCGATGCCTCGCTTGGGCACGTTGATGACACGCTTGACGGACACGGAGTCGCTGCCGTTGTCCACGACGCGGAGATACGCAAGCATATCCCGGATCTCCTTGCGCTCGTAGAAGTTGGTGCCGCCCACAAGGCG
Source organism: Lachnospiraceae bacterium (assembly GCA_017962105.1). GTDB lineage: Bacteria > Bacillota > Clostridia > Lachnospirales > Lachnospiraceae > ISDg. The sequence goes on along the minus strand of JAGCVY010000098.1, from coordinate 3,284 downwards.
GTAGGGGATACCGTTGTAAACGCACTGTTCCTCAAATGCGCGGGACTGCGCGTTGGTGCGGTAGAGGATGGCGTAATCCCGGTAGGAACCGCCGTTTCGGACAGACCGGGCGATATCGCGGATCACCTCGCTTGCCTCATCCAGGTCGGACGGGTATTCGGTCAGCCGGATCAGATCCCCCTCCTCGTTGCCGGTCCAGAGAGTCTTTTTCTTTCGCCCGAGGTTGTTGGCCACCACGGTGTTCGCCGTCTCCAGGATGCGCTGCGTGGAGCGGTAGTTCTGTTCGAGCTTGATCACGCGGGCGTCCGGGTAATATTTTTCGAAATTCAGGATGTTCATGATGTTGGCGCCGCGGAAACGGTAGATCGACTGGTCGTCGTCGCCCACAACACAGAGGTTGTGCTCGGTCTCGCCGAACTCGTTCACGTGGCTGGCCAGAAGATGAATGAGCTCAAACTGTGCCGTGTTGGTATCCTGATACTCGTCCACCATGATGAACTGGAACCGGTTCTGATAATACTCAAGGGCTTCGCTGCTGGCCTTGAGCATCTCCACGGTCTTCATCAGAAGATCGTCGAAGTCGAAGGCGTTGTTCTTGCGCAAAAGCTCCTGATACTCCGCATAGGCGCGGGAAATGTTGCGGTCCACCGACAGGCCGAGCTTGGAGGTCCGGAATTCCTCCGGTCTGATGAGCTCGTTCTTCGCCGAAGAGATGACGGAGAGAACCTGCTTGGGCGGGAGCATCTTGACATCGATGTTAAGGTGCTTTAAGGTGTCCCTCATGGCGCGCTTCTGGTCGTCGGTATCGTATATGACAAAATCCTGATCATACCCGATGGCGGGGCAGAAGCGGCGCAGCATGCGGACGCACATGGAGTGGAACGTGCTGACCCAGACGTCGTTGAATTCGTCGTCCAGAAGCTTCGCGACACGCTCCTTCATCTCGTCTGCGGCTTTATTGGTAAATGTAATGGCGAGAATGCGGTAGGGGCTGACGCCGCACTCGCGGATCAGCCTCGCGATCCGGTGCGTGATCACGCGGGTCTTGCCCGAGCCTGCACCGGCAAGGATCAAAAGCGGACCGCGTTCGTGGCGAACGGCCTCCGCCTGCATTTCGTTCAGGGAAGCATACAAATCCATAGAAAACCTTTCACCGGAAAATGATTGCATCGGCGCCGGAAATACCCTCCCGGCGCCATGCGTACCGGCCACGACAGTATACCATATCGGGCGGTTGATTACAACGGAAAACGAACAAAAACAGAACATTTGTGCGATTCGCCGAATGCGGTTTTCAAGACAAGGTTTTGTGACGTTTCGGGAACGCTCCGGGAAAGAAACCATGACATTAAGACGCAGCACGTGTCATGCAAAAACACGTCGTGAGGTACACGAAACAAGATGTTGCAAAAAAACCGTGTTTAGCGTATAATTATCACATTACCAGCCGCGGGCGGAAAGAGGAGTCGGAATGGAACGAGAGTGGCGTAAATATCTGAGAGATCTGCTGGACAGCGTACAAAATCCGGACTATATCCGTCCGGGGGACATCCCGAATATCGATCTGTATATGGACCAGGTGACGACGTTCATGGACGAGCATCTGGAGACCACCAAGCGGTTTGAGGATGACAAACTGTTGACCAAGACGATGATCAACAACTATACGAAGAATCATCTGCTGCCGAACCCGGACAAGAAGAAGTACACGAGAGGCCATATGTACCTTCTTGTGTTTATTTACTATCTCAAGAACTTCTTAAGCATCAGCGATGTAAAGCGTATTGTCGAGCCGATGCAGGAGATGTTCTACGGGCCCGATCCGGAGATCAAGCTGAATGATGTCTACGAGCGGATCGTGGATATCGAGAAGGAAGTGGCGCAGGGGCTCGGCAAGGATGTAATGAACAAGTTCCTCCGGTCGAGAAATGCATTTCCCGAGGTGAAGGGGGAGGAGGAACGGGAGTTCCTCAACATTTTCAGCTTCATCGCGATGCTCAGCTTCGATGTGTACCTGAAGAAGGCCATGATCGAGAAGATCATCGACGAGCTGCTGGTGCCGGCACAGGAGGAGCGCAAGGCGAAGAAGGACGGCGGAAAGCACGAAAAGGCCGAGCGCAAGACCAAGGAGCCGAAAGAGGCAAAAGACAGCAGGCACGAGAAGGAGTCCGACGAGAAGGGGTCCGTGAAGGAAGCCGAAGAGTAGGAACGAAAACTCCGGCGGAAGCAGCGGACAGGAAACCGAACAGAGAAATACAAGGGGACATCCTCGGATGCCCCCTGTTTCAACCGTATTTGTATTGTGTGACGGCAGCGTTATTTGCCTTCGTCCGCCGGTTCCTTTGCTGCGCCGGCCTCCGCAAGGCGCTTTAAAACAAGCGCGTAACCGTCGTTTCCGTAGGTGAGCGAGCGGTTGACGCGGCTGATCGTCGCGGTGGATGCGCCGGTTTTCTCGGCGATGTCCAAGTAGGTCTTCTTCTGCGTCAGCATGCAGGCAACCTCGAAGCGCTGCGAGATGGCGACGAGCTCCTGAATGGTGCAGACGTCCTCAAAAAACTGATAGCATTCCTCTACATTTTTCAGGGTGAGGATTGCGGAAAATAACTGATTGACTGCGGGAGTATGAATATCTTTCGCCATAGTACTACCTCCAATACATCCGTTCCAAAGGATAACGGCTGTTGCACCGTCAATGATATTTTAGCACTGTACAGAGCTAAAGTAAAGAAGTTTTTACAGGGCAGGCTCAGGCGGTACCGGAGACAGAATAAACAACAACACACAGGAGAACACAGCTTCATGAAGAGAGGCGATATTGTTACGGGGATTGTCGGGGACACGACATTTCCCAACCACGGAAAGATCACCGTGGAGGACCGGACGATCAAGGTCAAGGGCGTGCTGCCCGGGCAGAAGGTATCCGCGAGGATCAAGCGTTCCTCCGAGGGGAAAGCGGAGGGAATCCTTGTCTCGGTGGACGAGCCGTCGCCGATAGAGACGGCGACCCCGCGCTGCCCCCAGTTCGGGATCTGCGGAAGCTGCACGATGCAGACCGTTCCCTACAGGGAGCCGCTGGCCCTCAAAGAGTCCCACATCGGGAAACTCCTTGCGCCGGTGATCCGCAACCCGGAGGAGGTTACGTGGCTGCCGATCGCCGGCAGTCCCTCGGACTGGGAGTACCGCAACAAACTGGAATTCACCGTCGGCGACGAGTACCGCGACGGTCCGTTGACGCTCGGTCAGCACAGGAAGGGCAGTATGTACGATCTGGTCTGTGCAGAAGG
>JAGCVY010000097.1 GCA_017962105.1 Lachnospiraceae bacterium | reverse complement strand
GCACCGCTCGCACGAAGCGGGTGATGGGAATCGAACCCACGTGTCTAGCTTGGAAGGCTAGTGTTCTACCATTGAACTACACCCGCGTGGTCTCTGAGAAAGTGATTTTGGATCGGGGTGACAGGATTTGAACCTGCGACCTCCTGATCCCAAATCAGGTGCTCTAGCCAAACTGAGCCACACCCCGTATCAGAAACGAAAATAAAAATACCACAGAAACAGGGAAAAGTCAACCCCTATTTTCCGTCTTGATTCATCGGAAAATGCTCATATTTACAATTGAAAATGCTATAAATATAGTATATAATCATTCCATAGGCAACAAGATGTCGGTTTTCCGCACTGCTGCCCCAATACTATATTGAAGAGGAGTGTATTCATATGGCTGAAAAAAAGACTGTTTCCGCTGCGGAATCGACCAGACGTAAGAAGACTACTGCGGCACCGAGTGAAGCTGGAAAAACAACTGTTGCTGCGAAGCCTACCGGCGGTGCCACCGGCAAGCGTGTCGGTGCCATTATTCTCTGGGTTCTCGCGATTGCTTGTGAAGTATTAGCGATTCTTCTTTTGTTCGGAAAGATTGAGATCGGCTTCATGAACACGCTTGTAGCTGTTGTCATTTTGCTGGTTCTGGATCTGATCTTTGTTGTTGCAGGCTCCCTGCTTTGGAAGCAGGCGAACCACATTGACCCTGCATCCGAGAAGAACAAAACGCTCTTCTGGCTTTGGAACAACCTCGGATTGATCGTTACCATCGCTGCTTTCCTTCCGTTCATCATCCTGACGCTGTCCAACAAGAAAGCGGACAAGAAGACGAAGGTGATCGCTGTTGCGGTCGCAGCCGTAGCTCTCATCATCGGAGGTCTCTGCAGTTATGACTGGAATCCGATTTCCGCTGAGGAGAAGGCTGCACAGGAAGGTCTTTACACTGACGAAGTTCTTCCGGAGGCAACCGTATATTTCACCAAGTTCGGTTCCAAGTATCATCTGTATAAAGAATGCCAGCATCTCAACAACAGCGATACCGTTTACGACGCTGCCAAGGGTCAGACCGGCGACGACGCAAGCAAGTCCTGTGTAGAGATTGCCATCAATAACGGCTGCAACGATGTCTGCAAGACATGTAAGAACAAGTTCGAGAAGGAACTCGAAGCCAAGAAGGGTTCTGACGAGAAGAAGGAAGAAGAGAACAAGACCGAGTAATTTCTTCGTTTCGCTTCGTAAAACTTATAAAAACAAGAAAGGCTTCCGCACAGGATTCTGTCGCGGAAGCCTCTTTTTTGTATTTCTGTGTTACCTCGGAAGCTCGCGGATCTCCGCGCTCCACTCTCCGTCCTTCTCCGTGAGCACCGCATAGGTTCTGCGCCGGTCCGCCTGCCTCGGCAACGCAAGGCTGCCGGGATTCACAAACAGGATCCCGTCTTCCTTCAGGACGAAGGGCGTGTGGGTGTGTCCGAACAAAACGACGCCGCACCCCAGTTCTTCCGCCCGATACGCCAGCCTGTCAATCCCGGCGGACAGGTACCGGTTGCCGTGGGTGATAAAGAAGCTGACGCCGTCTCTCTCCACCACCGTCTCTCTCGGCAGATTCGACCCGTAATCGCAGTTGCCTGCCACCATCGTGACCGCCCCGCGAAATGCGTACCGCAGCCATTCATCATCGTATCCGATGTCGCCGCAGTGGATGAGCCAATCGGCGTTCTTCACCTCGGGAAGTTCCAGGAGCTGCTCCATGGGATCCCTGCGGTCATGGGTGTCGCTGATGACTATAATCTTCATAAATTCTCCAGTCGTGCCCGCATCAGACGAAGTGCGTTTCCGCGGTGGCTGATGGCATTTTTCTCCTCCGGCGCAATCTCAGCGCTTGTCTTTCCCAGTTCCGGGACAAGGAAAATGGGGTCATACCCGAAGCCGTTGGGTCCTGCCGGTGTCTTCGCGATCTCGCCCTCAAACGTCCCCCGGACAACCTCCGAGCGGCCGTCCGGCCAGGCGCACGCGATGGCACACACAAACCGTGCCGTGCGCTCCGAAGGCTTTGCCCCCGCAACCATATCGATGATCACCTGATTTTTGATATCGTAGCTCGTATCCTCTCCGAGAAATCTTGCGGAGTAAATGCCTGGCATTCCCCCGAGGTAGTCCACCTCAAGTCCCGAGTCATCCGCCATCGCCATACAGCCCGCGATCCGACTCACCGCACTCGCCTTGATAAGGGCATTTTCCTCAAAGCTCTTACCGTCCTCCACGATGTCCGCGGAAATACCCGCCTCCTTCATGGAGACGACATCGTAGCGGTCCCCGAGAATGGCACGGATCTCCACCATCTTATGAGCGTTGCCGGTCGCGAAGACCAGCCGTTCCTTCTTCTGTTCCATTTACGCCTCCGGCTTGTTCTTCGGCGGTTTCGGGCCGAGGAACTGATAGAAATAGGTCTTGATCATACCGTTATAGATCTTGCGGTTGCGGTCCGCCTTGCGTCCTAAGTACTTCTCCGCATCCTCGTAGGAAGTGATCAGGAACATCGACCACGAATCCAGTCCGCGGAACGCCTCCCCGATCTGTCCGTACAGCTCCGGAAGATCTTTCCGGTCCTCCAATCGCTCGCCGTAGGGCGGATTCGTGATCAGGAACCCGTACTTCTTCGGATGGCGCAGCTCCTTAACCGCGCGAACCTGCATATGAATGTCGTCCGCAACTCCGGCTGCCGCCGCGTTCTGGCGCGCGATCGAGATAGCCTCGCGGTCGATATCGTACCCCTGGATCGCCATGGTGACGTCGCGGCGGATTCCATCCTCCGCTTCCTCTCTCGCGGCCTTCCAAAGATTTTCCGAAAGACGTTCTTTATAGGTTTCCGCGCGGAACGTCCTCTTGGCGCCCGGCGCGATATTGCGGCCGATCATGGCCGCCTCAATGGGGATCGTCCCGCTTCCACAGAACGGGTCCACCAGGATCCTGTTTTCATTCCACGGCGTCAGGCTGATGAGTGCCGCCGCCAGAGTCTCGCTGATAGGTGCTTTGCCCACAAGCTTGCGGTACCCGCGCTTGTGCAGCGACTCGCCCGAGGTATCGATCCCCAGCAGGAAGGTGTCCTTGATGACCGAGACGCGGATCGGATACTCGTTGCCGGTCTCCGGGAACCAGTTGATGCGGTACTTCTGCTTAAGCCGCTCAACGATCGCCTTCTTCATGATGGATTGGATGTCCGAGGTGCTGAAAAGCTTGCTCTTGACAGAGGTGGCCTTGGTCACCCAGAACCGCCCGTCCGCGGGAATGTACTCCTCCCACGGAAGCGCCGCGGTCTTCTCAAAGAGCTCCTCGAAGGATTCCGCCGTGAACTCCCCGATCTTCCAAAGGATCCGCTCGGCAGTGCGAAGGAAAATGTTGGCTCTCGCAAAAGCCCCTTCGTCTCCGGCAAAGGTAACCTTGCCATCCTCAACCTTCACGATCTCGTATCCGAGTTTCGTGATTTCCGCCTTGAGCACCGCTTCCAATCCGAAGTGACACGGCGCGACAAATTCATACCGGCCCATATGACAGCCTCCTTTCCTACAGAAAAAGGGATCGCACCAGCGATCCCCGTTCCGTGCGTGAGAAGATTCGAACTCCCGACACCTTGGTCCGTAGCCAAGTGCTCTATCCAGCTGAGCTACACGCACACGTCTTGACGACAAGGGCTATTGTACCTTCCCTGCCCCGAAATGTCAAGCACATTTTTCTCAAAAATGTCGCAAAATCGCTGCACATTTTCCGAAGCATTTCTTTACAGATTGCACAGATTCCCACTGTCCCGCCGGGTCTAAACCACGATTCCGCGGGTGTGGTCGTACTCGTGCTGGATAATCTGCGCGATGCGGCCCTCATAGGTAGTCCGTTTCGGCTGGAAATTCGCGTCGAGGTACTCCACCGTGATCTTGTTGTACCGCTTCACGGGGCGCACGCCGGTCAGCGAAAGGCAGCCCTCCTCGGTGTCGTACGGGTCCTCCCGCTCCACAATGATCGGGTTGATCATCGGTACCTGAAAGAACCCCATGGTAACGGCGATGATGCATTTGCGCACGCCGATCATATTGGCCGCCATACCGACGCACACGCCGCCGTGGGCCTTCAGGGTATCACACAGGTCCTGAACGGTCTTGCGGTCCTCCGGGCAATCCTTCGCCGGCTCCGACTTCATCGCAAGAAACATGACATCCTTAACAATCGTGCAAACCATCGTCTACCTCCCATAGAATCGTATTATTCGGAAAATACATCGTTTCAGTTCCGGGTTTGCCCCACCGCAAGCGCGGTCAGAAGCTTCACAATCTGCTCCATGGACTCCACGCACGCATACTCATAGCGGGAGTGGAAGTTCTCCCCGCCGGTGCACAGGTTCGGACAAGGAACGCCCATGTACGAGAGCCTGGATCCGTCCGTGCCGCCGCGGATCGGCTGCACGATCGGTGTGATCCCGAGCTGCTCCATCGCCTTGATGGCATCGTCTACGAGGAACTGATTGCCATCCTCGATCACCTCGCGCATGTTGTAATACTGGTCGCGGATGTTCAGGCTCGCGGTTCCCTCGCCGTATCGGTCATTGATGGCCGCGACGTACTGCTCCATGCGGTTCTTCTTCTCTTCAAACTTTGCGCGGTCATGGTCGCGGATTATGTAGGAGATCACGCACCCCTCGGTCTCGCCTGCAATCCGCGTCAAATGGTAGAATCCCTCGTATCCTTCCGTGGTCTCCGGCCGCTCGCCTGCCGGGATCATCCCGTCGAGCTCCATAGCCACGCGGACGGCGTTGATCATTTTCCCCTTAGCAGTTCCCGGATGCACGCTGCGCCCGAGAACGGTGATTGCCGCCGACGCGGCGTTAAAGCACTCATACTCCAGCTCGCCGAGGCGTCCGCCGTCAACCGTGTATGCATAATCCGCGCCAAAGGTATCAAGATCGATGTGGTCCACTCCCGCTCCGACTTCCTCGTCGGGCGTGAACGCCACCGCGATGGGTCCGTGTGCAATCTCCGGATGCTTCAGAAGATACGAAACCATCGCCATGATCTCCGCAACGCCGGCCTTGTCATCGGCGCCGAGAAGCGTCGTACCGTCCGTCACGATCAAATGCTTTCCGACATAGCGCGACAGCTCCGGAAAATCCTTCTCCCGCAGCACAACCGGACCATCCTCATTCAAAACAATGTCCCCGCCCTCATACGCAACGATCCGCGCATTCACATTCTCGTCGCTGACCTCCGGGGACGTGTCCATATGCGCAAGAAAACCGATGATCTTGGGCTGAGCCCCGCCGTCCGTTGCCGGGATCTTCGCGTAGACGTAGCAATACTGCTCGTCATACACCACATCGGAAGCCCCCAGCTCCCGAAGATCTTCTGTCAGTTTCTTCGCGAGATTATGCTGCTTCGCCGTACTCGGAAAATACTCTGCGTCAGGGCCGGCATTTTCCTCCGACGACTGCGTGTCATACGAAACATACTGTAAAAAGCGATCAATAACCTCTGACATATCGATACTCCTCCGATGATTTGATGATGCTCACTTTTGCCATTTGATAAATACACGAAGGGCAGCCGACCGCATCGCAGTCCGCTGCCCGTTTCCGTTATTGCCGGCGACGGGGATCGAACCCGTACGGGAGATTAAGCCCGCAGGATTTTAAGTCCTGTGTGTCTGCCAGTTCCACCACGCCGACGTGGTAATAAGAAAAATGACGGGATTGTCCGAAACAGACAATCCCGACGACCCGAATGGGGCTCGAACCCATGACCTCCGCCGTGACAGGGCGGCGCTCTAACCAACTGAGCCACCGGGCCAGATATGTAGTTGTTTTTGAGGGCTAAGTCCCTCTTTCGGATAATAATCCTATTGGACCATCGGGGACTCGAACCCAGGACCGATCGGTTATGAGCCGACTGCTCTGACCAACTGAGCTAATGGTCCGCATATTGCGGCAAACGCCGATAAGCCGATGATCGGACTTGAACCGATAACCTGCTGATTACAAGTCAGCTGCTCTGCCAATTGAGCCACATCGGCACATTCGGAAGGAGGGACCCGCGTCAGCGGGAGGATTCCTTGCGAACCAAGAAGGAGGGACCCACGAAGTGGGAGGATCCCTTGTTACGAAGCGCGCGCCTATCGCGAAGCGATTATAAATGGCGCCTGCGGAAGGGGGGACCCGCGTCAGCGGGGAGATACCTTCCGCTCTTGAAAGCTTCACCCACTCTTCTTAAATGACTCCAAGGGGATTCGGACCCCTGTTACCGCCGTGAAAGGGCGGTGTCTTAACCGCTTGACCATGGAGCCGCAACACTTGATGAGTATACCATACAACCCGCAAAATCGCAATAGGATTTTCGCAAAATCAAAAAGCGCCGAAAAAAATCTTTAATCCGATGCAGATCAGGATAATTCCGCCGACCACTTCACCGATCGCGCCGATGGCAGACCCGATTTTCCGACCGATGACCAATCCGACCAGACAGATGATCAACGTCACAAAAGCAATGATCCCTGCGCATACGATCGCCTGCAGATAACCATACTCCGCAATGGTAAAACCGACTGAAAGCGCATCGATGGATGTCGCCACCCCCTGCGCCATAAGCGCCTTCCAACCGGTCTTGGTCTCTTCCGTCTCGTCAGTGTCTTTTGCTTTCGCTTTCTGACAGCCTTCCAAGATCATATACCCGCCGATGATCGCAAGTACGATCAGCGCGATATACGGAATCGCTTTGGAAAATACCCGAAACCGCTGTGCTGCAGTATGAACACACAGCCATCCGATCATCGGCATGATTGCCTGGAACACGGCGAAAGCACCGGCGATGCGCAGCATTTTCGGATGTTTCATACGGGGTTCTTTCAGTCCGTTCGCCAATGATACGGAAAATGCGTCCATGGCGAGGGCAACACCCAGCAAAACGCTCGTGATGAAAAAGCTACTGTTCCAAGGCATATCGGCCTCCTGCAATTCAAGAGGGAAATGAATGGTAAAAACAAGGACTATGCATTCCTGCATAGTCCAAGCTCCCCGAGTAGGACTCGAACCTACGACACTCCGGTTAACAGCCGGATGCTCTACCGACTGAGCTATCGAGGATTATTACAGCAAAGAGAGACTCCTCGTCTCTCTTCTTCCCAGGTTTCCCTGACAAATTCATACCGATTCTCAAGAAACGCTTAGGTCAAGCCCTCGACCTATTAGTATCGGTCCGCTCCACATGTTTCCATGCTTCCACTCCCGACCTATCTACCTGATCGTCTCTCAGGGGTCTTACTAGCTTCTGCTATGGGATATCTCTTCTTGAGGGGGGCTTCACGCTTAGATGCCTTCAGCGTTTATCCCGTCCAAACTTGGCTACTCGGCTATGCCCTTGGCAGAACAACCGATGCACCAGAGGTTCGTCCATCCCGGTCCTCTC
>JAGCVY010000096.1 GCA_017962105.1 Lachnospiraceae bacterium | reverse complement strand
GGTGGAGGTACGGCGTGCAGTCGATGAAACACTCGTCGATGCTGTAGATGTGGACATCCTCCGGCGAGACATACTTCAGGTAGATCCCGTAAATCTGCGCGGAGACGCGCTCGTACTCCGCCATGCGCGGGACCGCGGTGATGTAGAAAACCCGCGTGTGGTGCAGCCGCTCGTAGAGCGTGATCGCCTGTTTCGCCTCGAAGAGCCTCGGCCGGCTGGGCACGCCGATGGCCTTCAGGGCGGGGGACACCGCGAGGCAGATGGTCTGGTCCGACCGGCTCGCGTCCGCCACCAGGAGATTGGCCCGCAGGGGGTCAAGACCTCTGGCGACGCACTCCACCGAGGCGTAAAAGCTCTTCATGTCTATGGCAATGTAGGTCTTCGGTTTCTCTTCCATGGTTTCAGCATGCCTGTCGCGTCAGCATGCCCGCAGCAATCCTGTGCCCTGTCAGCACGCCTTCAGCGCATCCGGTAAAACAGCCTTGTCGTCAATATAAAAGTCGCAGGTGATCTTCCGCGAGTTGTTGCCGTACAGGGCAATGATCTCGGGAAGATTGTCGTTGACCGCGTCAAAAGTGAGGTTCTGCTCGCGGCACCAGGAAACCGCCCGCTCCAGGGCCTCCCCGGCCCGGCAGGTCCAGAGGATGAGCTTGTTGCCGCACTGCTTCTGGGCGCGCAGGTACTCGATCAGCGGTGTGTTCGGTTCGCCGAGATCCGGCCAGTTGCTGTAGCAAAGGGTTCCGTCGAAATCCACGGCGATGATAGTGTAATCCATAGGATCATCTCCCTTCCTCAGTCGGAAAATTCTTCGTCGTAGTTAGACTATACCAAACATATGTTCGATTTTCAAGAGCAAATTTCGAAAAATGAGAAACTGCCGTTTTTTCTTGAATTGCACTCCCGTATGCGGTAAAATATAGTATCAACCTGATTCAGGAGGTACAGATATGGCGGGGGTGATCACCTTTATCTTTTGTGCATTGATCCTGTGCTGCGGAGTATTCTGCTTTTTTGCGCTCTGGTATTACAAGAGATATTTTACGGATATCCTTAAGGATGTGCAGGCAGCCCGCCGAGAGGTGTCCGAGGTCGTACAGAAGATGGATTCCGAGGGCTCCATCAAGGAGACCATGACGATCCTGACGACGTTTGACAACGTGAAGCTGGAGCGGGCCAGGGCAGAGTACGACAGGAGATATTCCGTGTACGTGTTCTGGTCGCAGATGGTGCCGCTGTTCTCGTCGCTGGGCCTTTTGGGCACGGTTCTGGGCCTGATCCTGAGCAGCAGCGGGGACATTGAGATGGAGACGCTGATGTCCAGCCTGGGACTTGCCATGTGGACGACCTTCATCGGCCTGATCTGCACGATCGTGCTGAAGTTTGTGGATTCCATCGGCCCGGGCAGGGTGATCAATGACATCGATTCCGCGTTCACACGGGTGGACGAGAAGATCAGCAAGGAACTGTACAAGAAGGCCGGCGGCAACAGGGAATAGAACAGCGAGGGATATCGAATGAAGAGAAGAAATCCTGCGACCGCGTCATCGCCGAACCCGCAGTTTGAAATGACCTCGTTTATGGATATCGTGTTCATCTTCCTGTTCGTGGTCATGGTCGGATACGCGCTTAAGAGTGCGGGTGTGAGCGACGCCGCGGACCGGAAAATGACGGAGGCCGAAGAGGTACTGGCGGAAGCGGACCAAAAGCTCGCCGAGGCCAATGACAAGCTTGCCGACCTGAAGGTGTACGAGCAGCAGATCGAGGAGCTGAGCGGAGCCGTTGTGGGCAGCCGCGTGGTGATCGTCACAATCAGCTGCACCTACGAGGCGGGGGATGTCAGCGAGAGGGAAGAGTGGCCGAGACACCTGCGGGTTTTGGGCAGTGACAAGAGAATGATCTTAGAGCGCGACTTCAAGGAGAGCACCGAGAAAACAGCGTACGGCGCACTCCGGGAGACGCTTACGAAATATGTTGAGACGATAAAAAAGGCCGACCGTGAGCAGTTGGGCGACGGGTACGGCGAGAACAAACAGGAGAGGACCGTGATCGTATTTTCCGTCAGCAGGGAAGAGGGCGGGATCCTGACGCGGGACTATGAGGAGATCACCGGAGTCATTCGGAATCTGGAGGGTGCGTATGACGATGTATACTAAAATCGCATCGCTTTCCGGGGCCCTCTCGATGAAGGACGCCATCCTCGAGGCGTGGAAGGCGAAGCTGGTGGGCTGGTTTTACGTCGGACTGGCGTTCCTTGCGGCGTTCACCGTGATGTTCTGGGTGCTCCCGCGGTTCCTGCCCAAGAAGGTGACGAAGACCGGCAAATACGTAAAATCCACGCTGACGATACTGGGGATCGGGCTTCTTCTGCTGCTCCTGAGCCTGGGCGGCGGATACGGCATCGGCCTCGGCAAGGGCAAGGGCATCGGGGCCGGTGACGGGACCGGGGTCGGAGTCGGCAAGGGCGACGTGAAGGAGAAGAAGCATGTGACCGAGGGCGAGCTCGACATCGCCGTCACGGGATGCACGGTGTACGTCGACGCGGAGCCGGTGGAGATCGACCGGCTGAAGGCGCGGATCAAGGACAAGTACGACGACACCCTCACCGTGGTGCTGATCGACGATTACTCGGACTACGGAACCTATCGGAAGGTAGTATCGATACTGAACGAAATCTTGACGGAAAATCAATACGAAAAGCGAAAGGAGAACTGAAGAAATGAAAAAGGAAACGGCAGCGGCCAACGGCGCGGAGCAGAAGGACGTAAAGAAGAAAGGCAGCAAGAAACCGCTGGTCGCATTGGTGATCGCCGCGATGCTCGGCCTCGGCGCGTACGGCGGGGCGCAGTACTACAACGAGAACATCAAGGACGCCAACGTGAGCGAGCAGCAGAAGGAGAAGGAGAAGGTTACGATCCAGGTCAACGCCGAGAAGGTCTCGGTCAACGGCGCGGAGCAGGCGCTTCCCGAGGGAAAGACCTGGAAGGTATGGCTGGAGGAGTATTTTGCGAAGAAGGATCTGGCCAACACCGAGGTGACGGTTGATTTTGCGTACGGTGACAGCGAGCTCGTCAAGGAGATCAAGGAGGCGCTGAGCGCACTGAAGATCACGACGACGGAGAAGTAGCCGGCAGCCGATGAGGCGAAGGAGAGCCCATGGATTACAGCACCTATGAGACGTATCCGTTTGAGCGCAGGAGCGCGTTCAACATGTCCACGGGGTACCGGGAGCGATGCTACCAGGTGCATTGGCATTCCTAGGGGGAAATTCTGGTGGTAGGGTCCGGGGAGACCAACATTTATACCGTCGGACGGAACACCTACAGCCTGGCGCCGGACGATTTCGTGCTGGTGTGGCCCATGGAAATGCACTCCATCGTGGACGCGGACCGGAAGGACGCTCTGGTCATCCAGTTTTCACTGGCGTTCATCAACTCGCTCTTCGATCTGCAGCGGATCATGCACCTCTACCGCAATCTGCACGTCATCAGCGCCGAGGCGCACCCGGAGCTGGCAGCGAAGCTGAAGGTGATCACGACGCGGATGAAGGAGACTTATTTTTCGGACATTCCGGGGCGCGAGATGCGCTGCTGCATGCTCTTAATGGAGTTCATGCTTCTTCTTTTGGAGTACCGGAAAGAGCTGAATCCGGAAAATGAGGAAACCGACGCCGACGGGTTCTCCGCGGACGTCGTCCGGCGGATGATCACGGTCACCGATTACATCAAAAACAACCTGACGGCGGACGATCTGTCGCAGGGGGCGATGGCGGAGATGGCCGGGATCAGCAAGGATTATTTTTCGAGGATTTTCAAGCACGTGACCGGCATGAACTACAGCAAATGGCTGAACATGATCCGTCTGGAGAAGGCCACGGAGCTGCTGACGCAGGAGGACAGGACCCTCACGGAGGTGGCGATGCTGTCGGGATTCCAGAGCATTCCGAGCTTCAACCGCGTGTTCCACGAGGAGAAGGGCATGGCGCCGGGCGAGTACCGGAACCTGCTCGTGAAGAACGACCGGTAGTGTATATGAGACAAAAAAACAGCTGCGCAACAGTTATGCCGCGCAGCTGTTTCGGTACTACCGAGGAAGGGATTCTTAAACGACCTTGGCTAAATCGGTCGCATAAACGCGAATGATGTAAGTAGGATGCCCGTCGAAACTTTCGTCCCGGTCGGTGCGGATGTCGTAGTCGAGATGGGCGTTCTCCAACTTGTCGATGAACTCGTCTTTCATTTGCTCGGATCTGAGAATGATTTTTTCTTTCTTACGGAACAGTTTCATAGTGATTCCTCCTTTGCGTGTGTTCAGCTTTCGCTTTTTTCTCTTTGTGGCCTCAGTATAATCTTTCCGAGCGGAAAATTCTTCTCGTTTTTTGAGGAGAAGTACTATCATTTTTTGCGAATTTCGGAGGCGTATATGTCAATTCTTGCAACGTTTATGGTGCCCCATCCGCCGATGATCGTCCCGGAGATCGGAAAGGGAAGCGAGCGTCAGGTCTCGGAGACGACGCGGGCGTACGAGCAGGTTGCCGATGAGGTGGCGGCGCTCCGGCCCGAGGTTATGATCATCACGAGTCCGCACAGCGTGATGTATGCGGACTATTTTCATATCTCGCCGGGCAGCGGCGCAACCGGGTCCTTCCGGCAGTTCCGGGCGCCCGGGGTAAGCTTCACCGAGCAGTACGACATGCCTTTGGTGCGGCGGATCTGCGACCTGGCGGAGGCAGCGGACCTTCCCGCGGGAACCCTCGGGGAGCGGGATGCCTCCCTTGACCACGGCACGATGGTACCGCTTTGGTTTATCCGGCAGAAGTACAAGGAGGGGAAAATCGTGCGGATCGGCCTGTCGGGGCTTCCGCTCACGGACCACTACCGCCTCGGGCAGATCATCGCGAAGGCGGTGGAGGACACCGGACGGCGGGCGGTGATCATCGCCAGCGGCGACCTCTCCCACAAGCTGCAGGAGTACGGGCCCTACGGGTTCGCCAAGGAAGGGCCGGAGTACGACCGCAGGATCATGGACGTCTGCGGACGGGCGGCCTTCGGGGAACTGTTCGACTTCGACGAGACATTTTGCGACAAGGCGGCCGAGTGCGGTCATCGGTCCTTTGTGATCATGGCGGGGGCTCTGGACGGGCTTGGCGTGAAGGCGACGGCACTGTCCCATCAGGACGTGACGGGCGTCGGCTACGGCGTGTGCACGTTTTACCCGCAGGGGACGGATCCGGAGAGACATTTTCTGAAAATGTATCAGGAGGAGACGGAGCGGGAGTGCCTGGAGAAGGCGGCGCAGAGCGATGCGTACGTGCGGCTTGCGCGGGCTTCCGTGGAGTTGTGGGTCCTTCGGCGGAAGAAGCTTTCCGTGCCGGAGGGGCTGCCGACCGAGATGCTCACGAGGCAGGCGGGAACCTTTGTCTCCATCCACAAAAACGGGCAGCTTCGCGGCTGTATCGGCACCATCGCGGCGACGCAGGACTCCATCGCGGAGGAGATTATCTCCAACGCCATAAGCGCGTGCTCGAGGGATCCGCGGTTTTCTCCGATCACGGAGGGGGAGCTCAAGAGCCTCGAGATCAGCGTGGATGTACTCGGGGAGACCGAACCGATCGATTCGCCCGCAGAGCTCGATGTGAAGCGCTACGGCGTCATCGTGAGCTGCGGCAGGAAGCGCGGGCTTCTGCTGCCGAATCTGGACGGCGTGGACACCGTGGAGGAGCAGATCAGCATCGCCAGACGGAAGGGTGGCATCCGGGAGGACGAGCCGTACCGTCTCGAGCGGTTTGAGGTTGTGAGACATTACTAGGACGCGGCTGCGCGGGCCGCGGACTATATCAGGCGGAGGAATGAGCCATGGCAAAATGCAACGTATGTTTCCGGCATTGTGATATTCCCGACGGGAAACTCGGCTTCTGCGGCGGACGGACGGCGCGCGGCGACGTCACGGTGTCCCACAACTACGGCCGTATCGCGTCCCTTGCGCTGGACCCGATCGAGAAGAAGCCGTTAGCGCGGTTTTACCCCGGCAGCAAGATCCTGTCCGTGGGAAGCTTCGGCTGCAACCTGCGGTGCCCCTTCTGCCAGAACAACGACATTTCCTGGTCGGAGCAGGCGTTGAAGTACGCCGAGACAGCAGAGCGGGTGAGCCCGGACGAACTTGTGGAGATCGCTGTGGCGACCAAGCCGAAGGGCAACATCGGCATCGCATTTACCTACAACGAGCCCCTCGTCGGCTACGAGTTCGTGCTGGACACCTCGAAGCTTGCGCAGGCAGCGGGCCTTCAGACCGTGATGGTCACCAACGGCACCGCCGAGCTGGCAATCCTGCGGGAGCTGGCGCCGTACATGGACGCCATGAACATCGACCTGAAGGGCTTTTCCGACCGATACTATAACGACGTCCTCGGCGGAAACCGGGCGATGGTGATGGCCTTCATCGAGGAGGCCGTGAAGAGCTGCCACGTGGAGCTCACAACCCTGATCATTCCGTCGGAAAATGACACCGAGGACGAGATGCGGGAGCTGTCCCGCTGGGTCAGCGCGCTCCGGAACCCCGACGGAGACAGCGTGCCCTTACACATCAGCCGCTTCTTCCCGCACTTCCACATGAAGGACCGCAGCGCCACGGACGTGCGTACGGTCTACCGCCTCGCGGAGGTCGCGCGGGAGAATCTGCCGTATGTCTATACGGGGAATTGTTGAGGCCGGTCGTTGTGATCGGTTACCTTGGCTCCTGTGAGGGGGCGTATGGGTATTACGACACCAACTTCGGGAGATGGGAGTAATCGGCTGAAAAGTGAGTTATGAAGGGAGCGGGGCCATCGTGGTGGTGGCCCCGCTGTTTTACGTTGTTATATAAATGTGTAATATATGCTTGCAGAAAACGTGATAAAATCACGTGAAAATCGAGGGGGATATATACTGACAATATACTTGATTGACAGAGCATATTTGTAAAAGATATATTGTTTATAACATGATAGATACATGTTTGATGACAAAAAAGGAATTAATAAGGTCCTATGCAACAGTATAAATGAATGTGAGGTTAACAATGAAGACTCGAAAACCAATCTGCTTTATTGTGCTTATACTTTTCTCCCTTGCACTGGTCGGGTGTATGGGTGGTGAAAATGAAGACAATAGCCATGAGAAAAGGAGAAAAGAGATTGAAGAAAAACTGACAATCACACCTACAGAGAATGTTTCTCAATTAATCTCACCTACATCAACTAATACTCCGCCCCCTACTCCGATACAAACTTCTAGTTTGACCTTTTCTTCAAATAATGATGAAAATGTTAAAAAAGGGAATGCCGGAAAATATTCGTACACAGACAAGGCTGAAAAACAATTTTTAGTTTTGGACTTTGATGAAGGGTACGGATATCTTTGGAACGCAGGCGATGCTTTCTATATACGGCTCAAAATTGTAAATGGAGATTTGAATACTGGGTCAAAACTTGTAGGATACGATGTTTCGTCACAACCGTCAATAGAATATGTTTTGAATGTTAAGTGGAAAAAAACTGAAGAACCTAGTGTGATGAGCGCTGCGGATAGCGAAGGGAATATTGCCGAGTTTAAAGTAACAGATTTAAAGAGTGCACTTAATCAGATGAATCAACTTATGATGGTTGATGTAAGTGATAATGATGGGTTTGGATTTTCACCCACACAAACACCGATTGATTCCAATAGTACCCTTGATTTCACAACTAATACGGATAAAAAAACTGCAGAAGAAGGAGCAACAGGGGAGTATTCATATTTAGGAAAAGAAAACGGAAATAATATATATTTCATCTTGAATTTTGATTCATGTTATGGATGTTTTTTTCAAGAGACTGGACAAGAATACTATCGGTTTGCATTTTATGCAGGGAATCTCAAAGATGGGGCAACTTTTGAATTATATAACATAGACGATAGGATTACATTATTATTTAAATTCCGAAACGAAAATATTAATGAGGTCGAAGTGACAACAAGTAGTGGGGGAAGGTATTGGATTCAAAGAACTAACCTTGAAAAGGCTCGAGCATTAATGAGCACAAAATATATGGTTGATAGAAGTGTTCCTTTTGGGCAAAGCGCAAGCCCCACTTCAACGCCGAGCCCCACACCGACACCGAGTCCCACCCCGACGCCAAGTCCCACCCCGACACTGAGCCCTGCGCCGACGCCGAGTCCTACACCTACGCCGGCTTTGTTTGACGTGAAGATTACCGTGGACTTTCCAGGAAATCTTGTTTTGGACAAATACGATGTGGATATGTACATCGATAGTCAGCTCGTAGCATCATTTGCTCACGGAAAAGGGTCGGTATTTACCGTCAAACTTGAGGATGGAAATCACACCGTTAGATGTGTAAAAAGTAACAGTGAAAAGGTTGAAGGAAAAGTCGTTCTCTTTGTTCACGGGAAGACAGAAGTAGCATATCGTATAGAGTGTGAATCGTCGTATGTCACGGTTAGAGAAACAGGTCTTTTGTATGTTCGTGAGTTGACAGAAGATGAAACTCGTGTTGATAGGAATGAGAAAGGGTTTCTGGACAGAAATTATCACGATGTAGTTCAAGACCTCAAAAATCTTGGTTTTACTAACATAACAGAGGTTCCGGAATATGATATAAAAAGCGGTAAAAGTGGTAAGGAATTAACCAAGAAAGTTACCATAAACGGAATAACATCGTACGAAAAAGATGATATTTTCTATGTCAATTCTTCTGTCGTTGTGAGCTACCATATGCCGGAGGAAGAGGATCCTAATAGACCGACGCCCACACCGACGCCTGCTGAGGCTCCCACAGCATCGGTAACACCTGAAATTGACAAGGGTCTTACGGCTAAGGACACTCCGACGCCAAAACCAACAAAGACTCCAACACCGAAACCAACCAAGACTCCGACGCCGAAACCGACCAAAACCCCGACACCAAAGCCAACGAAGACACCAACGCCCAAGCCAAAGAAGGTTACAAATGCGCTGGATAGTTCTGCGAATAGCTATTATGTTTATTACGTGGTTAATGTCAACACGATGAAATTCCATAAGACAGGTTGTCGACATATTAAAAAAATGCTTGCTGAGAACACGATGTATGCAACTGAACATGGATTTGCATCAGCGGGAGATGCGCGGAGTTGGCTGATAAATCATGGTTACAGTCCGTGTGGAACATGCGGACCGTAAGCAACTTCATTACGAGGAATAATACATGGACCTGCAAGAATTTCGTATAAAACACAGTGAATTAATTGAACACTACCAGTTTGTTGAGTCTCATTTGGAGAACCTGTACGCAGCATTGAACTGGCAAAGACCTTATTCCGATGGAATGCAGGAGGTGAGAAGGATACTAAAATTCGCTTGGTTACTCGACTCCGTGATTGGCAGAAAGAAAAGACTAAGTGTGGTCTGTCGGACGAGGATTGTAACTGATTGAAACGGATTAGTGAACGCAGGAACTTCTGGTGTCATAACTGTTATGTGGATTTAGTGTTTGATGAGAAAACCGGTGGACTGAAGAAAAAGAAAGATATAGAGATTTTGAATGCTGATATGAACGAAGCGAGGCAGATTCGCGATTACCTGTTTAAAAAGAAACTGCCTTATCTAGAGAAAGTTAAGTACATTTAAAAGAAAAGAAGAGGCCAACATGGCCTCTTCTTTTTACTCCCAATAGATTTTATTATAGTTTTCAAAACAACTTACTTGCAGCTCCGCTGCAGTGCGGCCAAAAGTCGATCGGCATAACCGCGGGCATCGACCTCAACAAATTGATTCCAGTAGCCATTGGCATCTATTTCGGCACGGATGTAGTGATTCGGGTCAAGGTTATACTTGAACAGATACTGCATTGCAGTTCCGCCATAGCAGGCTTTCTGCGATTGCCAAACATGTCTGCACTCATGGAGGATGGACTTAACAGCCTCAACAGGGTTGTTCTTAAGAAGGTCATAGTTGAGATAAATCTCTACCGGAGTATTGTCAACTACGGTCAAAGCAACAGCCGCATACGAGGTCGACGTAAGGCCGGCAGCGTATTTGGAATTAAGATTAGCCCGCGTGTCGTAGTATGCCGGCAAATACCGGGACGCCGGAATTCCATACCACTGCTTCGCGGCTGCCAGCAGGTTCTGCAGTGCTGCGTTCTGCTGCTCCATGGTCATTGCGGACCATGCGGCTGCGTCCTTGAACGGGCGGTAGGCCTCCAGCAGAGGGCAGTTTCCTATGGTTCCGCTGATCGCGGAGTCCATGTAGGAATAGGCGCAGATGTTCGTGATCGTCCATTTTAATTGATAGACGGAAAATGTGCGGGTCTCATAGCCGTTGGTGAGCTTGATCGATCCGGTTCTGTTGCCGCCGGATGTGTTCGGCTTTGCAGTGATGGTTACGTAGTTTCCGTTTGTGGAAACGGTAATCCACGACGAATTGGAGGTCACCTTCAGGGTGCCGGCCGGATTGATCACCTTGACAGTCGTTGAGGGCGAGCCGGTCAATCCGGAAACGCCGGAAAGGTTGGCCTGGCTCAGAGTGGTCGCATAATTCGCACCGCCTCTGACGACCATGGACTTGTACTGGGTGACATAAATCTTGCAGTTCTGGCTGCCCGAAGTGACGTAGATGGTGGCGTTGCGGTTTCCGCCGGTATTATTGGCGCTGGCCTTGATCGTCAGCGTATTTCCGGATTTCGAGACGCTGACAAAGGTGTTACCGGAAGTGATGGAAACGGAGTAGGACGAAACATTTTTCACGGTAACGGTAGTCGACTGGGCTGCAGGCCCGAAGTAAATGTTGCTCTTGCTGACCGAGAGCGGATCGTAGGTTCCGCCTCCGCCGACTGCTACCGGCTTAGCGGCTGCAGGCTGCGCGAAAGCGCCGCAGCAGGTGAAGAGCATCAGAACAACGCTGAGAACGGCGATGAACCGACGTAAAGATTTTGTGTTGATTCTTTTCATGTGTATCCCCTTTGTCATGTATGTATAACCCCCATAATTTATTATACCGCGTAACGGTATTGGACGAAGTATAACACCTATTATGTGAAATGTCAATATCATTTACCGCCAAACCAATATTATTTCGTCTTATCCATCCCGTAAGTAAACGATATTGACAGTCATCGGAAAATGTGATATCATCCCTGCAAAGGCGGTTTCGCCCGCTGAACACGGCAGAGGGGGTAACAATGATGAAGCGAAAACTGTGGCTTGTGATCCTGGGGATGGTATGCGTTATTGCATTGGCCGCATGCGAGAGGAACGACAAGCCGGATGACAAGGGGAAGGAAGAGTCGAACGACGGTTTTGTGGACATTTGGCGTAAGACGAAAGAAAGCGTGACCAAGGAAACCGAAATAGGAATGGAATCCAGCGTCAAGGAGTTTGAGTATGACAAGTATGGGAACTGGACCCTTGTGACGGCGAAAGAAGGCTCGGATGACAGAATCTATAAATCGGCTTACGAGTATGACGATAAGGGACACCTTTTGAAACATTGGCAGGAGAATCGTGCCACGGGGGAGATGATCCTTTATGATGAGCACAGCTACGATGAGTCGGGCCGACGGACAGAGACATTCACCTACTATGCGAACTACTATTATGGTGGTGATGTTGATAAAATGCAGTACGAATATGAATACTATGACGGCGGAGTGGATGTGAAGCTGTACCTTTGGTATACTCCGGGCAGCGTTGATCAAAAGGTGCTGGAGGCGGAAGGGAAGTCCCGGTATTTGCAGAAGGAATCCGACTACTGCGTTTCAAAACGCAGGTTGTCTGACTATTCTGTCAATGAGTCTAAGGATACAAAAACGCTGGAACTTGAGCTTTTATACAACGAGCGTGGGGACTGCGTGAAGAGTTACGGCCTTGGTAGTGATGGCCGCACCGTAATTACAGAGTACGTCTATAATGACAATGGGTCCCTGTCAGGGACGATCGATAGCGGTGATGTGCTTGTTTACGGGCAAAAGGGAGAATTTGTCCCCACGGATAAAGAGTATGATGACAAGGGAAGACTTCTGCGGGAGTTTAGATATTTTTATCATAGCGGCGGTGGTGGAAAGACTGAGAAGAGTAAGTCGGAGATGACAGCGTACACCTACGATGACGAGGACAGAGTGGTGGAGATTGTCGAGTATACCCTGAATCGAAAGACCGGGGAGGTAAAGAGCGTAACGAGCCGCACCACCTATGCGTATGACAAGAACGGCAACCTGATCCGGGAAACCACCCGCGATCAGAATGATAAAATAACCTACGATGCAGAGTATGAGTGGGAGAAGTTCCGCGTTGCGCCGGAATCCCTTATCCATGATGATTATAAAGCATATTGGAAGGAAAATGTGCGCCTCGGGAAGAAGCAGCTGCAGTGGCCGAAAGGCATTACCCCTCCGGCTGATCGCACGTGATCTCAACGATGTCCGCGATGCGGATGATGCGCTTGTCCGTCAATTGAATTGTTTGCGCGACAGGGTCGTGCTTTTTGATAAAGCCGGTGATGGTTTCGTAGGAACCGCCGGCTTTTTTCGTGTCCGGAACAAATACGGAAAATGTCGCCTGCGGTATAGGGTTCTGCCCCAGAAGCCACGCGAGGCGCAGGTCGAGGGCGGAGCGGCTGTCATCGCTGACGTCGATCAGGTCGTCGGTGAGGCGCGCGGACTCCGCCACCAAATCGTCGTAGCCGACCAGTGCGGCAAATGGCGAAAACTGGGCAGCACGGGTCAGCCGCGGCATGGGCTTGTGCCACTTTGACACATGATGCTCGCGGTCGATGATGTCGGCGTATTCTTCGCGTGCTGATTTCATGCCTTGTGTCCTCCCACCTGTCCGTTCCGCTCGATGGCGGTGGCGCCTTCCTTTAAGTTCATGCCGCGCACGATGGCATTCTTGCCGAAGCGGTCGCGGATATTGAGGAGCGCCTTCTGGACGTTGCGCTCCTTCGCAAGCTCGGCCTCCTCGGCCTGCTTTTCCTTCTCTTTCTTCTCATAGTCGACGAAGAGACTCATCTGCTCGTACTCGGGCTCCGCGTCGTCGATCTCCTCCTGCAGCTGCAGGTGCATCACCGCGATGCTCATGCGGCGCACCGAGAGGGTCTTGTCCACAATTCGGTCGTAGATCGCGGTGGCGGCCTCCATGATCATCTTCGTGGAGCTTGTGTACCGCGGGAGATTTTGCGAGCCGTGGACGCCCTTGGGGATTTTCCGGCCGTATCGGTCGGTGACGACCTCGAAGTCGTCAATGCTCGCGGAAGCACCGTCGTGCTCGTACGACGCGGATGAAGCTTCGCCTGCGGAATCCCCGGCCCGGGCAGCGGTCTTCGCTGACTTCCGGCTCTCGCCGACACCTGCTTCCGCCCACTTCACATTTTCCACATCGTAGCCTACGTTCACCACTACCTGATCGGTGTACAGGCCCTTGCGGACGAGGTCCAAGGAGAGCTGGTCCGCCATTTCCTGAATGATGAGGCGGCCTTTTTCCGCGGGGTAGGGCATGGAGAGAACCTGCCCCTGGCTGAGGCTCTTGGACTCGGGCTTGTAGGATTTGCAGTCCGCGATCTCCGTGGGTTCCCAGCCCCACGCGTGGTCGATCAGGAGCTCGGCGTTGACGCCGAAGAGGCGGTAGAGGAGCTCCTCGTTGTGGATCGAGCCGGGCTCGCCCTCGGAGCAGCGGGCGATGTCGCCCATGGTGTACATGCCGTATTGCGCGAGCTTCTTCGAGATGCCGGGGCCGACGCGCCAGAAGTCCGTGAGGGGGCGGTGGCACCACAGCTGCTCGCGGTAGGTCTGCTCGTCGAGCTCCGCGATGCGGACGCCGTTTTCGTCGGCGGGGATGTGCTTCGCCATGACGTCCATGGCGACTTTGGCGAGGTAGAGGTTGGTGCCGATGCCCGCGGTGGCGGTGATGTGGGTCTCCGCCAGAACGTCGTTTATCATTTTCCGTGCCAGTTCCGCGGCGCTCATTTTGTAGAGCGGGAGGTAGTGCGTGGCGTCGATGAACACCTCGTCAATCGAGTACACCAGCAAATCCTCCATGGACACGTAGCGCAGGTAGATCTCCACGATCTTCTGCGAGTACTGCATATAGTATTTCATGCGCGGCTGCGCGATGATCAGATCAAGTTCCTTGGACGGGTCGGCGGCAAGCTCCGAGGCATATACGGATCGGTCGGAAAATGCCCCTCCGGGGGCGAAAAGCTTCCTCGTCGCGTTGACCTCGCGGATGCGCTGCCGCACCTCGAACAGGCGCGCCCGCCCGGGGATCCCGTGGGCCTTCAGGGACGGCGACACGGCGAGGCAGATGGTCTTGTCCGTGCGGCTTTCGTCCGCCACCACGAGGTTGACATCCAGCGGATCCAGCCCGCGTTCCGCGGCCTCGACGGACGCGTAAAATGACTTCAGATCGATTGCAATGTACTGCTTGTCCGCCATGGCGCACCGTCCTTTCCGCAGAAATTTTGTGTTGATGAAATGCCCTGTATGATGGAATTTATATAGGCATTCCGTCGACTTTTTTGAATCGTTGCTTAACAGTATTATTATACCACGGAATGGATGCTGACGCCACTGGGATTTGCCGCGGAACGGGGTCTCAAAGGGAATCCCGATGACTTTTCCAGCCTGCTTTTTTTGGCCTGGGCATCGGAAATTCGCAGGATGCGACTTCCCGATGCTTTTTCAAGCTCGATTTCACCTGTTTGGGCATCGGAAAATGCAAGACGGGGAATTCCGATGACTTTTCAAGCTTGATTTCCTCGGCACAGGCATCGGAAAGTAGCAAGATGGGGAATCCCGATGCTTTTTCCAGCCTGCTTTTCTTGGCCTGGACATCGGAAAGTAGCAGGATGCGACTTCCCGATGCTTTTTTTAAGCTCGATTTCACCTGTTTGGGCATCGGAAAGTTGCAAGATGGAAAATCCCGATGCCTTTTTTGGGTTGATTGTCTCGGTACAGGCATCGGAAAGCTGCAAGACGGGGAATTCCGATGACTTTTCAAGCTTGATTGCCTCGGCGCAGGCATCGGAAAGTAGCAAGATGGGGAATCTCGATGCTTTTTCCGGCTTGATTGCCTTGGCCTGTGCATCGGAAAATGCAAGACAGGGAATCCCGATGTTTTTGCCAGCTTGCTTTCGCCCATTCGGGCATCGGAAACCTGCAAGTTTGGGAATTCCGATGCTTTGCGGGCATTGACGGTCGCCGGATGGGCTTCCGTCGCCGCCGGAAGACTTGGGCCGGCCCCGGGGAACTGTGGTTTTTATAGGACACGTCCGGAGTTATCCTGTGGACAGAAGCAAAAAAGGAAGTCAGTCAAAAGGAAGGAAAAGAGCCGAAACCGGAAGAACCCGGGTTCAAAAGGAAGCAACCCGAAAGAGAGGAGAACCATCATGACATACGAAGATGCACAGAAGATTATCTATGAGTTTCGCGACAATGAAAGCCCTACGGAGGATGAGGAATTTCTCTACACGGAGGCATTGCAGCAGATGATCACAGGCACCGGGAAGCCCGAGTACATGTCGGAGCTTGCGTGGTATTACTGCGAGAGGAAGCGCTTCGATCTGGAACTTAAGTACCTCGAGATGGCAGCAGAGTGCGGGTACGGGCCGGCCTACGAGGAACTTGGGTACATGTGGTACTACGGGCAGCACGGCGAGAAGGACTACGCCAAGGCGTTTGAGTACTACACGAAGGGTTCGCAGCCCGATCGGTACGGCAACGAGGGCAGCCTTTGGAGCCAGTACAAGCTTGCGGACATGTACCGCTTCGGCTGCGCGGTGGAGAAGGATGAGGCGCGCTACTGCGCGATGATCGAGGACGCCTGGGAGAAGGTGAAGAGTCGCACGAGGCTGAATGAGCCGGTCCCGGAGATTGCGCTGCGGCTTGCGGGGATCCGCTCTGAACAAGGGCAGACCGAGGAGGCGGTGAAGCTTCTTACGTACGCCAAGAATTTTCTGGCGGAGCGGATGTCCTACGATGCCTTCTGGGGCCACATCGAGGTGATGGGCCGGATCGTGCGGTTCCTGTACAAGCTCACGGAATGGAACGAGGAGGAAGCGGACTTCTACGACCTCTTCTACCTGACCCGGAAGCCCGGGCGCTATGCGATGGAGCGGTTCGGGGAGACCGTGGAGCTTGAGGCAGCGGAGGATGAGAGCGGAGATGAGGCCGCCGGAGGAAGCACCGGAACGACCGAGCCCGTCGGCCACACGGAAGCCGCCCGCGGCCTGGCGATCCGCTACGATGGCCGTTGGTACCGCAACTTCGAGGACTTCTGCAAGAAGGCAGAAATTGAAGGCAGGAAGTTTACTACGGTCTATGACGAATTCTATGATATTCGGAGAATGTAATTGTATTGTTGCGAAGATAGGGTGCCAAAGGTCATAAAATAACGTCTCAACTGGGGGTGACTTCGAAATTCGGAGCCGCCCCCCGCTTTTTGAGGCATTTTTATACCCCACCCCTTGTGGGCATAATGGAGGTACCAAGAAAAGAGGAGCGTGATAACCATGACACAGAATGTAAAAACAACAATGGAAACCAGATCGAATACAGATTCCCTTCTCAGGGATTACGAGGATCTCCTGCTGAAGCGGGACGAGTACCTCAAGCAGGCCGGGTCGTACCAGACGGGCTACATCAAGGAGTTCGGCGCGCAGATCACGGAGAACTTCGAACTGAAGGCGGCGTGCATCCGGGAGAAGAAGACCATCAATTACTGCCGCAGGCGCATCAACCGCGGGCTGGCGGTGGACGTGACGCGGATGCAGAGCGAGGTGGACGAGGAGATGCAGCTGTATTACACGCAGCTGCGGGACCTGGAGAAGGCCACAGAGGCAGCGGAGAAGTCGAAAAATGTCGACGAATTCCGGTTGAGCCGCTCGAAGAAGATTTACCGGAGGCTGGCGAAGCAGCTGCACCCGGATATCAACAAGAAGACCGAGACGAATGAGTCCCTGCAGGAGCTTTGGGAGCGCGTGGTCAATGCCTACAACCACAGCAACGTGGACGAGCTGGAGGAGCTGGAGGTGCTGGTGCGGAAGGCACTTCGGGAGCTTGGGGAAGAAGCATTTTCCGTAGATGTAGCGAACCTTGAGAAGCGCATCGAGCGGACGGAACGGGCGATCAACGACATCCTGACGACGGAGCCGTACACCTACGGGGCGCTGCTGGCGGACGAGGAGCGGAAGGAGGAGTTCCGGAGGGAGCTGCAGGCGGAACACGAGGATTACGAGCAGTATTTGTCGGAGCTTCGGAAGGCGCTTGAGGAAATCCTCGCGGAGGGCGGATTCAAGGCGGTCATGAAGCTGAACTGAGCTTAGCTGGACCTAGCTGGGGCCCGCAAGCGCAGGGCTGTGCCTTCGGCGCGCCCCAGCTATGCGCAAACAGAACCAAAGGAGGACCACACCATGGCAGACGAACTGATCATCAAGAAAAAAGACGAACTTGCGACCGCGAACGGCGCGACGCTCGACAAGATGATCAAGCCCCTAACCCACGAGATCCTGCTGTTTGACTCTTACGTGGCGGGGACGGGATACATCAAGGACCAGAGCATCCTCGACGGGATCACGGTGGGGACGAAGCTGGCGCTGCGGCGGGAGCCCGAGAACAAATTTGACGACAAGGCCATCCTGGTGCTGGACGAGCAAAAGCGGAAGGTCGGATACATTCCCGAGAAGGACAACATCGTGTTCGCCCGTCTGATGGACGCCGGCAAGTACCTGACCGCCAAGGTGGTCCGCACGGAGGAGAAAGGGTCCTTCCGGCAGATCAATATCAGCATCTATCTTGTGGATTTTTGACAGGTGCGCGGACACCGAAAAAAGATTTGGAAAAAAGCGTTATAAACTTCCCTTATGGCCGGCATATGTGGTATAATAAACCATCAACTCCGAAGGAGGATCCGCACTATGCCGAAGGGAGCCAATCAGAAGCTTAAACTGTACCGCCTGGCCCAGATTATGCTGGAGAAAACCGATGACGAGCACATGATCACCATGCCGGAGATCAAGGCCGAGCTGGCCCTCTACGGCGTGACTGCGGACCGAAAGAGTCTCTACGACGATCTCGCCACCCTCGAGGACCTCGGCATCGAGGTTTTGGGGGAGAAGGTCGGCCACAACTATTACTACCATGTGGCCGGGAAGCATTTTGAGATCGCGGAGCTCAAGCTCCTCGTTGACGCCATCCAGTCCTCGAAGTTCATCACCGCGAAGAAGTCGGGGGAACTCATCAAGAAGCTGACCGCCATGGCCAGCAAGTACGAGGCGGAGCAGCTCAAGCGCCAGGTCACGGTGCAGGGCCGCGTCAAGACCATGAACGAGAGCATCTACTATTTCGTCGACGATGTCCACCGCGCCATCGCCTCCAACCGTCAGATCCAATTCGAGTATATGAAGTGGAACCTCGCCAAGCGCATGGAGCCCCGCAAGGCCACGCCCTACGTCGTGAGCCCCTGGGCCATGACCTGGGCGGACGAGAACTACTACCTGATCGCCTACGACGAGGAAGCCGACTGCATCAAGCATTTTCGGGTGGACAAGATGAAGAGCATCACCGTCCTCGAGGATAAGCGCATCGGCCGCGACCGCTTCAAGGAATTCGACCTCGCCCAATACTCCAAGATGAACTTCGATATGTTCGGCGGCGACCCGACCCAGGTCCGTCTCGCATTTCGCGACGACTTCGTCGGCGTCCTCCTGGACCGCTTCGGCCGCGACATCCACATCCTGCCCTCCACCGAACCCGACTGGTCCGAGACCGACGTGACCGTCGCCCTCAGTGACCACTTCTACGGCTGGCTCTTCGGCCTCGGCACTAACGTGAAGATCGTGTCCCCGAAGACCGTCGCCCGGAAAATGAAGGAGCAGCTCCGGAAGGCGGAGGAGATGTATCAGTAAATAGAATAAGAGCATGTTGATTAACTAAGAAAGGGAGAGGAAAGATGAGCGTCTATTATGTTTACCAGGGTGAAACTTATGCGGAAGAAAGAGCGGGTGACTACGTATGGTCTCCAAAGCTAACAAAATCCGGCGCGAAAAATGCCGGCTATACAATGATGACAAACGTAAAAATAAGGAGATTTTATTATACATAATTCCAACAGGAAAATTATGGCCATCAGTATTGCAAAAGCAGATTGTAGAGATGCACTTCAGCCCAAGGAGCTGTCGGACGCAAAAACAACTGTTACATGGGATGATGATGGGTATCGCATCGATACTACGTATTATCCTTTGGATGTACCGTTAGTTGTAACAGACCATAAACAGTGGCTTGCTGATCACTATAAAGAAGGTAGTGCATTCACAATCAATGGCACTGGAAAGCAACAGTACATGTGTACAATTGATGATGAACAAGCAATCTATTTGCTTGAGGAAGCCATTAAACTTCAAACCACAAAAGAGAAAAGAAGAGTTTTGAAGGATGCTATAGAAGATATTATTGAGGAGAAAGAATCAGAATATGATCAGCTGCAGATGGATGAGATAGATGACTTAGTTGATGCAGCTATTGGAAGCAAACCTAAATGGTTAGGTCAGAAGACAAAGCAGGAAATGACAAAGGCTGCGGCACCTGACAGAGAGAAGCCAAAACGAAAATCCAAGACTGCGGTTGATGCGTTGGTGTACGCTGATTTTAAATGCGAATACAATAATACCGACCGCACTTTTTTGCGAAAGAATGGGAAAGTGCCATATACAGAACCACACCATTTGATTCCGCTTAGTCGTTATCGCGATTTTGCCTATGGTGTTGATGTTATGGAAAACATTGTATCCCTATGCAGCCATTGTCATAATCTGCTTCATTATGGGCGGCTTGAGGACAAGATTCCTATCCTCAGAAAGCTCTACAACGAGAGAATTCAGGCACTTGGAGTGGTTGGATTAGACTTATCGTTTGATCAGTTGAAACGGTATTATGAATAAACAAACATGTTTTCAAAGGGGTAATTACTTTGGATATTTATGTTGTCGAGAACATAACAGAAGCTGATTATGGCTGCGAGGAATCTTGCAGAGAGGAGCCATTTGCTTTGCTAAAGCTGAAAAAAATCGGAGATGAAATTGAAGGAAGAATTCGGTATGAGGAAGTTCCAGAAAGCGTAATTGCAAAGCAAGGAATATACGAGGGAAAGAAAGTTTGCTACGACTCGGAAGGTAACATTCGCAAGTATATCCGTGTTGTGGCAGCGGTAATTCGCGACCCTATCCGCCACCCAGGACAAATCTTCGCCACGGCCCGAGGTTATGGTGAATACAAGGGCTGGTGGGAGTTCCCGGGAGGCAAAATCGAGCCTGGAGAAACCCCACAGGAAGCCCTCGTACGAGAGATTCGGGAAGAACTGACCGCAACAATCGCAGTCGGGGATTTGATACAGACAATCGAGTATGATTACCCTGAGTTTCACCTGTCCATGGACTGCTTCAATGCAGAGATAATGGACGGACATCTGGAGCTGAAAGAAGCGGTAGACGCACGGTGGCTGCGGATGAAGGAGATAGAGCAAGTGAAATGGCTACCAGCGGATGAGATGCTGCTTGACTGGATTTTTTAAAATTCGAGCGCTAATCGATACTGCGGTTGATTTTCATGAACTATCGTTAGGGAATCAAAAAACTTTGCCAATTGCTGCTTATTGGTTTTGAATATTTAATTTGCGTCTTTGGGGAGCATGAAATACATGAACTTACCATATTCTGATGAACTGAACATCGGCTACCTAAGCAGATTGTTTGACAATACAACGAACTGTTATAAATTCTTTTGGTTTCAAGCAATTTTGCGCAAAGTAGATGCCAATCATCGGATGTTCACTTTCACCGAGTTGATTGACGAAATGATTTGTGAAGCGTGGTATATGGTGACAGAGTATCATCTCCATTTAGGACCGATTGATTCTACGGATAATCTGGAAGAGGTTGTTAAGTACATTCATAAAAACTATGCCATTCGTTCCTCGGAGAAGCGGGAGAAATTGCTGGCTTTTCTGCAGAAGTCAGATGATAAGAAGATTCGCAAATATAAATCTGATTTGACGTTGAATGTGCCGTATCGTCTGCAGGTCCCATTTTACGACGACATCACAATCGAAAGATCTACATGGTATGGTCCTAAGGATGCCTTGACTGACAAAATTAATAGCCAAAAACGCTTAATTTACTATTTCTCTATGATTTCCGGATTGGGTACTGTAATCGAGGTCAATTCGGAGTGGGCTGAGTATTTGACGAAGCATAAGGAAATACTGAGAGGATGGTCACAACTTAAGTTAATCCAATATCTTCAGAACCGTAATCCCAGTGTGCCGGGTATAGCGGACAAGATTGAACCGCCGACATCAAGGGATATTGAACGCGTACGAAAGTATTGGAAGCTGATTGCTTCGATAGATCCTTCGCTTAAGGATATCTATAGCGATAAGGAAATTGTGGACATGAACATTTCCGTGGATCATTTTGTGCCATGGCAGTATGTAGCGCATGATGAACTTTGGAATCTTCATCCAACGACCAAACAGATTAACAGTAGCAAGAGCAATTCCCTTCCGGTGTGGTCACAATATTTTGATTCACTTGGGAATATTGAGTATCGGGCATATGAGCTCCGGTCGGAGAACAAGGTTGTTGCGCACGAATTTGACGAAATCGCCAAATACCACTTGAACAATTCCGAGATTAAGAACCAGCTTTATGCAGCCGGTCTCGACCAGACGGCATTCAAGCAGCGACTCGAAAATGTGATTCGTCCGGTATATGAGTCCGCGAAGATGCAGGGATTTAAAGAATGGAGCTACCATGAATAAAACGATTGATTATTACAATCAAAACGCAACTGCATATACAAACTCCACGTTGGACGTGGAGTTTGCTCTGATACAGGACCGCTTCCTTGCACTGCTACCGGAAGGTGCGTACATTCTGGATTTCGGTTGCGGTTCCGGACGGGATACAAAGTACTTCCTTGGGAAAGGATACCGTGTGGAAGCAATCGACGGATCCGAAGAGCTTTGCAAGATTGCGTCTCAAAACACTGGGATTGAGGTTCGACAGTGTTTGTTTGAGGATTTTACGGCGGAGGATGAGAAGTATGACGGTATTTGGGCTTGTTCGTCGATTTTGCATTTGCCGAAAACATCGCTGTTACCCGTCATGAAGACGCTAGTTCAAGTGGTGAAGAAGGGCGGTTATCTCTATACATCCTTTAAGTATGGGGAGTTCGAAGGAGAGCGGCACGGACGCCATTTTACTTTTTTTACGGAAGATTCGTTTTGTGAATTTGCCAAGGATATTGATGGTATTGAGATTGTCGATATGTGGACGGCAGCGGATGTTCGGCCGGGCAGAGAAAATGAGCAATGGTTGAATATAATAGCTCGAAGAAAACAATAGCTATACAATAGCAATAAAATATGTCAGTTCGACTTAGTTTGGACGAGAGCATTATATTGTTCGGTCTCATAAAAATGTTGTGTATCGTTTCTTGATACGATATGATATAATCGTTTACAGGTTATCTACGTCTTATCTTGTTTTTTATAAGGAGTAAAACCAATATGGAACTGATATTTATCATTTTAAGTCTTGCTTGTCAAATTATTCTGCTTTCCCATGCAAGTGATTGGCAGCTAGGTTCTCAGGCGTTACTTACTGTTGCGGGAGTAACCTTTTCGGGAAGAGGATTGATGATCCTTTCTGTAATTTTCCTTGGATTGGCAGCCTTTTTCGGTGTGCTTCGCATTTCCAAATCTTTTGCTGACAAGGATGAAGCAAAGAAACTTAAGGCTGAGAACGATATGATGAAGGCTGAAAACCTGAAGAGAGAAAAGGATTCTCAGAGGGCTGAATCGGAAACACCACAAGGTGGGAAATAGTATTCCAAGGCATGTATCACAAAACAACTAGGGGCATCTTTGACCGAAGTAGGTTTGAGGTGTCTCCTTTTTATAAGTGTAGGTTATCCTCAAAAGTGTGGGCCAGTTGTTTATTACTTTGATAGGGAAACCAGAGAGACAAAACATGAAAGGAGAACTGCGATATGACCACAGAAACCTACGAAAGAGCGAATATTCGAAGATGGATGCTTTTATTGCTGAATTGCTTCTTTTTTGTCGGGACCTTTTTTACGATGTTTAATTGGGGGCAACGCGATGTAAATGTATGGAAGTTTTGGAAATTCATTAGTGAGCTTCAAGTACGCAAAACTGTAGCTTTGAGTGATGTTGCCGTTAAAATTGGGTTGAGAATCAGTGTGGTTTTCCTAGTGGTTTTCCCAATTTTACATGTTTTGAAATTGTTGGGCCTGTTTGGCGAATCCAGAAGAAATAAGGCGGCTCTTAGTTGGTTATTCTCCGCATTGGAACTTCTGGGGGCTATTGGCGTTCCTACGTTGTATGTATATGCTGCTTTGGGAGGAAGAAGTAATCTGACTCCCGAACTGGTAAAGGAGCTTTTTGAAACTATAGCTACCTGGGCATATGTTTGGATCATTCTGATTATAATCGCTATGGTTCTTTCTATACGGCTTATGCCCACTCCGCCTGTCTTTAAGAGTCTCACTAGCATAAAATATAAAGATATTGTTTGCTCAGATTGTGGCAGGAAGAATCCCCATGATGCAAACTTTTGCCTTGGTTGTGGTAAGAGATTTACTGAAAACACGATTCCTTCAAAGTGGTTTTGTCCAATTTGTGGCGCGAAAAACACTGCTACTGTTTCTCGGTGTACATCTTGCGGTGCATATCGACCGAAGGAATATTGATTGCTGGAATACTGACTTCTGCTATATTTCGTTCATCTGAACAAGACTGTTTTGACATTTCCACCCCATTTCCCGACATTTGAGCAACTACAAATTGACGCTTTCCCTCACATTTGCTACGATGTGCTACAAGGTGAATCGGGGGATTCGCCTGGAAAGGGAAATTATGAGAACTAGATTTGATTCGAAAGCCAATATGCGTAGATGGCTGCTGTTGCTGGTGAACGGGCTCATGGCCATTGGGATGTTTTTGGTTGTGTGCGGATACAAATACGAAAGCCGGAATGTTTTCGGGTTCTGGGTGAGAATTCCGGACTATGAGTTTTACTATGATCTGAAGAATTTTCCGTCGACCAATCGTGTTTGCGTAGGCATCGCTATTGCGGTATTGACCATGATTCCGGTAGTGCATGTATTGAAGCTGATGGGAGTAATGGGAGAGTCGGTAAGGAACTCTGCTGTGGTCAGTAGTTTATTGTCTGTACTGGAACTCCTGGGGGCGCTTACGGTGCCGGCAGCATATCTCATGACCTATCGTGTCAGCGATATGAAAAATGCAAGCCTTGTATCGGCAATCAAACCGATCACTGTCTGGGCATATGTTTTGGCTGCGTTGGCGATAGCAGCGCTGGTGTTTTCCATCTGTCTTAAACCGACCGAGCAGATTGTCGGGGATGACTTGGACGATGTGGAACAGGGCGCTTCGGTTTGGAGCTGCCCGAGCTGTGGCAATGTGAATTTTCCGCGGTTTACGCAGTGCAGGGATTGCGGGGCCAGTCGGCCGAAGAAATCGTGATAAAATAGGAATCCGGCATTGCCGGTAGGGGGAAAACTATGGAAACAAAAACCGGAAGGGGAGCAAATGCAATCCGGTGGGTGCTGCTCCTGTTTAATGCGTTATTGCTTATTGGGATGTTCGCCTTTGTTGTGTCAGAACCTTACTGGGATATTTATACTTGGGATTTTTTTGTAAAGATCCCGTGGATTGAGTTTGAATATCTTTTCTATTGGGGCACTATTTTCGGTGTTGGCAATAACAGAGATATCGTTGAGATCTGTATGAAGATTTTTTCGCGCGTATTGATTATTGTCCCGCTGCTGCATACTTTGAAACTTTTTGGTGTGTTCGGGGAACGCATGAGAAACTCTGCAGTGGTCAGTGCTATCCTGTCCCTGTTGGAGCTCTTTGGCGTTGTGGTGATTCCGGCATGCTATGTTTTCCTGGCTATGAAGTCTGATCATATTCCCGCACAGAAGAGTTTTCAGGAGGCGTTGCAGTCAATCACTGTTTATGCGTATGTTGCGGCTGCGGTGATGCTGGTCATTGTTATACTTTCAATATTCCTCAGAAAGACCAAGCCGGTCCTCGGGGAGGATTACGAAATGGTAAAACGAGGCGGCACGATCTGGCATTGCCCGAGCTGCGGTATTATAAACACGCCGAGGGATATGTGTTGCAGATCCTGCGGGGCCTTTCGGCCGAAGGGAAAGTGAGGGAAGAGTATGTTAGAGGTTGGAACGAAAGCACCTGATTTTACGCTGCCGGACCAGGACGCCACCATGCACTCTCTGGCGGATTACCGCGGGAAGAAAGTGATCCTGTACTTCTATCCGAAGGACAACACGTCGGGCTGCACGAAGCAGGCGTGCGGTTTCTCGGAGCGGTATCCTCATTTTCGGGAGAAGGGTGTGGAAGTGCTCGGCGTGAGCAAGGACAGCGTGGAGTCCCACAAGCGCTTCGAGGAGAAGTACGGGCTGGCTTTTCCGCTGCTGGCGGATCCGGAGCGGAAGGTGCTGGAGGCCTACGACGTCTGGAAGGAGAAGACCAACTACGGGAAGGTCTCCATGGGCGTGGTGCGCACGACTTATCTGATTGACGAGAACGGCATGATCATCCGGGCGCAGGACAAGGTGAAGGCTGCGGAGAATCCGGAGGAGATGATGAAGGCGATAGAGGAGTAGGGAAAGTAAAAGGCATTGCCTAAGACGAGGGCAATGCCTTTTTTGATACTTGCCAATGATTGGATATTGACAAAAAGCTATCATTGCGTTATTCTAATGATGGGAAAAGCAAAAAATCATATCATGCGCGTCTTTTTGGGGAATTGAATATGGTGAAAGAAGATATCGAGCAGTATCTTTCCGAGGTGAAGGATGCTGTTCTTAGGGATCGTTATCGAATTGAACGGAACACCAGACGGCAGGATAACATAAATCTTTTCCTTGACTATGTTATCGATGAGGCGAAGGCGAAAGAGATTTTGTTAAGCCTCACAGTGATGGATTTTTCGGAGATTTTACACAATGAACACGAGGGCTTTGAAGCTGAGAGACTTTATGTTTTTGGCAAGGAGGTAACTCTTCTGGAAAGAAATGGCGGGGAGGAAAAAACAGTTCCCTTATATATCAAGTTCAACAAGTTGGAGAATTGTTTTGTGATTGTAATTTCTTTTCACGAACAAAGATATCCTCTTACTTACTATTTCAGCTGATATGGAGGTGAGCATTATGGCAGAGAAGGAAAGAAGGGATTTCTGTACGGTATGCCGGAAAGAAACCGAGTTCTCTCTTAAGAAAAAAGATGTCATAAGAAGTATTCGCGATAAGGAATATACCTTCTCGATTACCGTGGCGGTCTGCTCGGAGTGCGGGGAAGAGATGAGCATTCCCGGCCTTATCGATAAGAATATTGCAGAGATTGACGAGCAATACAGAACGGCAGAAGGTCTTGTGTCAATTGATGATATTGAGAAACTGATGAAGATATATAAAATCGGGAAAGCACCGTTGTCCCTGGCTCTTGGCTTCGGGGAAGTAACCATTCCGAGATATTTGGAAGGACAGGTGCCATCCAAAGAATACTCAGATATCATCAAAACAGCGATTTCGTCTCCGAAGTACATGAAGCAGAAACTTGCGGAGAATCGGGAGAAGTTGACAGATGCCGCATACAGAAAAGCATATGCCGCTGCCGAAAGCATCGAGAGTCTTTTCACAGTATCGGATAAGATGCTTAACGTGATTGCATATATCTTTGAGAAACTGGGAGAGGTGACGCCGCTCATGCTACAAAAGCTCCTGTATTTTATTCAGGGCGTTTACTCTGCGTTATACGGAAAGCCAATCTTCGAGGAGGATTGCAGGGCGTGGATTCACGGGCCGGTTTTCCCGGAGGTTTATAATCTCTTCAGGGATTTCAAATACAATCCGATTGATGACGCCAGATTTGCTCTTTTGGAAGGGACGAAGGATACCCTTACAGAAGAGGAAAAGCATGTGATCGATCTTGTGATCAACACGTTTGGCCTATATGGTGGAAAGGTTTTGGAGAAGATTACTCATAATGAGGAACCGTGGGTTGAGGCGAGAAGAGGATACGGAGATAACATCCCGTCCAGTGAACTCCTGCCGAAAGAGCGGATCATGAGATATTATGTGCTGGTGAACCGAAAATACGGCATCGACACAGAGGAAGGATTGCGGGCCTATATTCGAGATATGCTTGAGAAAGTGGCGCAATAATCTTTAGGTGAGATGTACACTCGTGAGCAACATAGAAAAGAGGAGCAGAGGATTATGAGCAACATGATTGTAAGCCGTGGCTACCGGAAACGCGGCTTTGATGCGTTCGGCGAGTCAATCCTGCGCAAGGAGGATATGGCGCACTGGGCGGACCACAAGGATCGCGTGGATCCGGCCGGCGTGGCCATCGGGCTGGGTGAAGATATTGAGCTGGTGGAGAGCGGTTTCTTTGAGATGGTTCCGACCATCTATTCCCTGTGGATGGAGAATCCGAAGTGCAAGATCCAGATGACGGACGATGTGGTGAAACTGTTCCAAAACAACTATGTCCTGATCCGCGGCCACTATGATTCCACGGCGGAAAATCTCGCCCGCCAGTACCACCTTCGGTTCCTCCACCTCGATATTCAGCTCGCCAGTGTGGGCGACTATTTTGAGCGCGGCAACGACATCGCCACCCTGCGTTTCTACGATGACGGCAGCGCTTACCTTCATCAGGACTGCCGCTGTCAGGGCATTTCTGCCGGCAGCGTCGGCGGCGGGGAGGTCAGTATCAATCTTCCCGATGATTTCTACATGACGATGACGGCGAAGGATGTTGCGAATATTAAGGAATGCTGGGGCACCCTCGCACGGGCGATGGTGGAGAACGGTAAGCTTGCGTCGGTGATGAAGAAGGCGAAGAGCAAGGGCGGTTTTCTGCTGGATTTTTCGAAGAAGTGATGAGAAGGACAGTTCTTTGAGAAAAAAGGAGACGGTGTATGGAGTTGAATGGGTTTTATACGGTAAAATCCGGGGATATTCTTAAGTGTGATGCGCAAATACTGATCCTTGCGACCAATCCGGATCCGAAACACGAAGCAAGAGGAACCGTATTAAATCAGGTGTATGATATTATACCTGCGCTGAAAGACAAAAGGGAGGAACATGGAAAGCTAACCGCGAAAGGCCGAAACCCTCGTCTTGTTACAGTACCAAAGAGAGATGATGGCAGAAAGAGACAGAACTTGACAGATCTGGAGGGGGTAGTGCTTGTTCTTCCTGTAACCAACACTGAAACTGCGTTGGGATCGGCTGACCCACGGATGAAAAGGAAAGTTGAGGAGGCATACATAGAAATGTTTGTGGATGTCTTCCGAATGATTCTACGGTTTAATGAACAACTAATGACGACTCCTGCGAAGGAAAATGATGACAAGGGAAGAACAAATCCCAAGTCACGGAAGAGGAAAAAGATAGAGAGAGTGGCATTTCCTCTGATCGGGGTGAGGCAGCTGCATTTTTCTCCGGACGATGCGAAGATGTACATTGGACATGCGGTTCAGAAGTTTCTGAAGGAAGTTGAGGAGCAAGGGAAAAGAGACTATTTATTTACCTGTGAACTGATAATCAAGAGCCCTCGGAAAGAACTCCGAAAGCAGCAGAAAGTATCGGAGTTCATCCGGTTGTTCCCGAATGGTAAGGTTCCGAGCCAAATGACCGAGTTCGAGCTTTACGAATACCTGAACCATCCGGATCCTGATGAGCGGGAATACCATAAGCAGCTGTTTGAAGAGTTTTGCAGTGCATGCGGGGAGCGGGAATCCATTATCGCGAAAATGTCCCTTCCGGAAATAATAAGAAGACTGCTGGACAGAAGTGGACATACCGTGGCGGAGTTAGCGGCATTCGCCGGCGTTGATGGAAGCAATTTCAATAAGTTCCTCAATTCCTCGAGAACTAACCGAGACGGAGCGGCAACGGGTCAGCAGAAGACAATGGGCAAGTATTCGTTGGCTCGGGTATGCTTTGTTTTATCGAATGACATTGAACAGTTTGCAAACCTTCTCACTATCGGAGGATACCCGCTGGATATCAATAAAGAGAAGGATCGGACGATATATTCTCTGGTTTATGATTACTATAATGGGCAGGCAGGATTCGATCGTAAGGAGGTCATTGAAGAGCTGAAGACAATCTCGGAATCCGATCAGAAACCGGAGGAGTCGAAACGCCCTGCAGAGAGAGAACTCTGAATCGAACCGAAAGGAAGATGACGTACTTCAAATTGAACAATGCAATACGAATGGTAATAATCCCGGGGTTATTACCATTCTTTTTTTGATCGGTCGAGACGGTGTTTACAGGAGGCTTTTCGACAGGTATTTTTATGGCAAGAGGAGCGCGCCTCGGAAACATTTTTCGGATCGGAGGAAGCAAACATGAACAAAGACACCAGTCAGGTTGCCATTGCGATAGTGGTTCGGGGCGATGAGGTTCTGACCATCACCCGCCGGCATGGAGCGGTCGCGTTTCCGGGCGGTTATGTGAAAACCGGGGAGAGCGGGGCTGATGCGGCAGTGCGGGAGACCCTTGAGGAGACCGGCATCCGCTGTGAGGTGATCTGCCCGTTGGAGTCGAGGCCCGGCGGGCATGTTAGGAGGTATTTGGCCAAGTATTGCGGAGGGGAGATCCGCCCTCAGCTTTCGGAGATCTGCGGTGCCGGATGGCTGCCGATTCCGGAGGCGTTGGAGACGCTGAATTACGTCGGCGACAGGTATTCGCTCATGCATTCCCTGCGAAGGATCGAGCAGGAATTCAGAGACACGGTATAGAAGAAAGGAGGCCGACATGGCGGAGAATACAGAAAACAGAACGGAAAATGGACGGCCGCAGGGCTACGTGCGGATTTATCACGGCACGAGAATGTTCCCGCGGGAAAGCCGTCAGGTTCCCTTTGACTTTTCGGAATTTTACGGGTACGTCTCCCGCTATGTCAAGGGGCAGGAGGAGCTCGTGAACATCCTTGCCGTTGTCTTTCGGTAC
This sequence comes from Lachnospiraceae bacterium, assembly GCA_017962105.1. Lineage (GTDB taxonomy): Bacteria > Bacillota > Clostridia > Lachnospirales > Lachnospiraceae > ISDg. Next base: position 18,291 of record JAGCVY010000096.1, on the reverse strand, counting down.
GTCAAGGCAGTATACCGGAACGAGGACTTTACGGCGGACCGGATGCTGCTCGCGGGGCCCAGCAGCAGCGGAAAGACCTACACCTTTCAGATCATCCGGGAGTATTTTCGGAAGATGGATATCGATATCCCGGTGTTGATCCTGGATACCACTGCCTACACGGAGAACGGGTTCAAGGGAAAGGATACGGACGACATGTATGCCGAGATCATCAATGCAGCTCCGCACTCCCATGCCATTGTCGTGATGGACGAGTTCGACAAGCGGCTGATCCCCTCCTTCGGTGCCTCCGGGACGGATTACAACCGGGCGTTTCAGGGCTGCATGCTTCATGTGCTCGGCGGGGAAGACTGCACTACAAGGATTGACGGTATCCCCCGCACGCTTGTCGCCCGGGAGACGTTTTTTGTCATGGCGGGCGCGTTCAGCGATCTGCGGGGGCCTGTGGGCACAGGCGAGGACGTACCCTGCTGTGCAGCGGATAATTACCGCAGGACCTGCGTCGGGTTCGTGACGGATGAGCCGGCCCCGGCGGCTGAGGAGTCGACGGATACCTACAGAACCATCTCCCGCGAGGATATCATCGCCCGGGGAGCCATGACGGAGCTGATCGGCCGGATCAACTACATCTATAACCTGAAGCCCCTTGATCGGGACGCTGTGGCGGCGCAGGTCCGGGAGTATGTCGAAGAAATCGGCGAAACGCTTCAGGTGTGTGTCACCATCTCGGAGCGGGCACTGGCGGATTTCGTCGACCTCTCCTACGGCGACATGGGCCTTCGGCATACGAAAAATACCCTGCTGCAGCTCGTCAACGACGCCGTGGCCCGGAGCTTAATAAACCCCTGCAGCGGGACCTCGGAGTACCGGATCACCGGGCCGGACAGCGTTTCTGTCAGGCCGTTTCGGAAGGCCCGGCCCCAGAAACCGCCTCGCGGTTAAATTCCGCAAACACGTATACAGAAGCATTTTGTTGTGATATAATCAACTTAACTTTACGAACGAGTTCAGGTATTGCCCGATCGGAAAATGTATTTCGAGGCGACGCTATGGTTGATATTCTCACAACACAAATGGTTTTCCTCATTTTCGAAGCAATCTTCTGTCTGCTGTCGGCACTGGTTTACTCCGTCAGCAGGGATACTTTGCGCTTTCGCAAGTCGGTCGTCCTCTCGTTAAATATCTCCTGCGGCATTATGCTGATCTGCGAGAGATTATTCTATGTCTATAACGGCAGCACGGAACGGGTAGATGTGATTGTCATGCATGTGGTCAATGCGGCAGTCTACTACCTGATCGCGCTGCTTCTTTTGTTCTATGCGATGCTCGTGGCGATCCGGCTGTTCGGCCGGTTTGACCTGAAGTCGGCGGACATGCCCGGCAGAGGGAGATTCCTGATCGTCTGCGGCATTGTCGTCGCCGCGGTTATCCTCATCACGGTTTCGCAGTTCACCGGCATCTACTATTACTTTAACGAGGTCAACATCTATCAGCGCGGCCCGCTGTTCTGGCTCGCTGCGGCAATGCCCACCGTCGGTGTGATCCTGGTGGCTTCGGTCATCATCCAGTACCGCAATCGGATCACCCGCAGTCAGGAGTTCGTGCTTCTTTCCTATCTGGTGCTGCCTCTCATCGGAGAGGTCGTCCAGATCCTTTTCATCGGCAATTCCTTAATGAATATCTGCATCGGCCTCTCAGTTCTTCTGATGTTCTTCGAGAACGCCATCCACAAGGAGGAAGAGATCCTCAAGGCCGGCCGCACCGAGATCCGCACGGGTCTCGCCAACGAGCACGGCTACATCGAGTGGATGAACGCCATGAAAGGCAAGCCGGAGCTCAAGGACTACGCTGCCGTATTTTTCGACCTTCGGAAATTCTCCGACATCAACCGCCGCTACGGGATTGAGAACGGAAACCGCATTTTGGCGGCCTTCGGCAACATTTTACGGGGGATGATCGAGAACGATGAGATCCTGGGACGGCAGTTCGGCAACCAGTTCATCGCCATCGTGAAGAAGAAAAATCTCGACGACCTCCTCAACGTCTTAAAGGGCGTGGAGGTGCCTTTCACCGACTCCGTCACCGAGGAGGAGAAGAAGGTTACGCTGTCCGCCCACATCGGCGTGTACATGATCGACCGCACCGACCTCGAGGGCGAGGACATCCTGATCTTCGCGGGGCACGCCCTCAGCACCGCCAAATCGAAGGACACCGATGATGTGGTGTGGCTTACCCAGGAGCTTATCGACGCCATCGCGGCACGCAAGAAGCTGGAGAGCGACATCCGGAAGGGCCTCACCAAGGGCGAGTTCCGGCCCTTCTACCAGCCGAAGGTCAACATCCGCACCGGCCGCCTGTGCGGCGCGGAGGCTCTGTGCCGCTGGCATCACGACGGGCAGATCATTCCGCCCGGAAGTTACATTCCGCTCATGGAGGCCAATGACTCCATCTGCCTGATGGATTTCCACATCCTCAAGTCCGTCTGCGAGGACATCGCCCGCTGGCTTGAGGAGGGCATCAACGTCCCGATGATCTCGGTGAACTTCTCGCGCCGGAACCTGGTGGATCCGAACCTCGCGAAGAAGATTGACGCGGTGGTCGTGGCGGCCCGGGTGCCGAAGAAGCTGATCGAGATCGAGGTGACGGAGAGCAGCGACGAATTTTCCATCGGAGTCCTCCGGAACTTCGTGGACTCGCTTCACAAGCTCGGTTACAAGGTGTCCATCGACGATTTCGGAAGCGCCAGCTCGTCTCTGACGCTCCTTCGGGAAATCTCCTTCGACACCCTCAAGATCGACAAGGGCTTCGTCGACCACGACAAGCCGAAGGATATCACGATCCTTACCTACATCGTCAAACTCGCCGGCGAGATTTCCATGGACATCGTCGCCGAGGGCGTGGAGCAGAAGGTGCAGATTGATATCCTCAAAAACCTCGGGGTGGACGTGATCCAGGGCTTCTATTTCGACCGGCCGCTGTCCCGCGAGGATATGACCAAGCGGATGCAGTCGCCGGTGTATGAGGTGTGACATTTTCCGATAAAGGGTTCGTGTTGAAAAAAATCGGGGTAGTGTAAAGAGTTGGGTTTACAGGCTGGTGCGACAACCAGCTGTTTGGGAGAAAAGGGTATGAGTTACAAGGATTTCGTTGACAATTTCGGGCGCCTTGCCTGTGTCATCGCCGTGAACCTCACGGAGGAGGACGACAGCAGGAGGTACATTCTTGTGGACGCCAACGACGCTTACAAGCGCTCGGTGGCTAAGAATATCGAGGACTTCGAGACCGGGGTGCCGTACACGCGCTACATCCCGAAGACCGCGAATTTTGAGGCGCTGGCCGAAAGCTGCGTACGCTCCAACAAACCGATCCACACGTATTTTGACACGGACGTTTTCAACGCCTGGATGGAAGTGTACATGATGCCGTTGGTGTCGGAGGACCCGGACCGCGGGCTTCTTCTGTTCTCCTACGAGATGAACCAAAACGCGGATGTCGACAAGATGACCGACATCTCCTCAGAGACCGCCTCGAACGTTTTGAAGATGTGCCTCAAGCTCCGGGAGACGACGGATTTTCAGAAGGCCATGGACTCCGTTGTGGAGGACATCCGCGAGTATTGCGGCGCAAAGAGCTGCCGGATTCTGCTGACGGATTTTCCGAAGAAACAATGCTCGCTCTTAAGTGAAGCCTACGTAAAATCCCCTGAGATGAAGCCGATGTCGGAGTACCTGACCGACGATTTCTTCAGCATCGTCGAGACGTGGCCGTCCCTCATCAACAACAGCAACTGCTGCGTCATCACGGGGCAGAAGGACATGGACCGCGCCGAGCAGATCACGCCCGCCGGGGTGGCCGCCCTGAAGACCGCCAACGTGGAGCGGCTCGTCATCTTCCCTCTCCGTTCCGGCGAGGAGACCCTCGGCTACATCTGGGTCGTCAATTTCGACGTCAACAAGACCATGATGATCCGCGAGACGCTGAACCTGATGGCGTTCCTGCTCTCCGCGGAGATCGCCAACGAGCTCAATATCCGGAAAATGAAGATCATGAGCTCCACCGACCTTCTCACCGGCGTCTTCAACCGTAACGCCATGAACAACCGCATCAGCTACGACCGCTACGGCACCTCGATCATCGAGAAGCCCTTCGGCGTCTTCTTCATCGACGTCAACGGCCTGAAGACCACCAACGACACTAAAGGCCACATCGAGGGCGACAAGCTCCTGCAGGATGTTGCCTTGGCACTCAAGGAGCTGGCCGCGCCGAACAACGAAATTTACCGTGTCGGCGGCGACGAGTTCATGATCATTGCGGTCAAGACTACTGCGGCGGAATTTGCCGAGATGGAGCAGACCCTCCGGTCGCAGTCCGAACGGCCGAACCGGGCTCATTTTGCGGTTGGCGGCTGCCACAGCGACGAGGCCGTCGACATCATCAAGGCCATGCAGACCGCGGACGCCAGGATGTACGTTGTGAAGGAGGAATACTACGCAAGACATCCGGAATACGAATTGTACAAAAAGCCGATGTAAGGCTTGAATCTATGGGGGATATTTCTGAGTATGGATCAAAAGACAGACAATTTGACAGCACGGGGATCGCAGAGAGGAAACCGCCTTTTTCTGACGGTCCTCTGTGTTTTGATGGGTGTGCTTGTGTGCGTCGTCGGCTTTGTTATCTGGAAGAGCCTTAAGGGCGGCGAGTCCGGCAAAGCCAAGCGGCAGGAGCCGGTGGCAGCGGACACCGTGACGTATACGGTTAAGGTGAGGTTTGATGAATACCATTTTAAAGAAGACGATGGGTCCTATGTAACGGACGATGTTTCGGTCCGATCCAAGGAAGAACTTAAGGAAGCGGCGGAATGCGAGGTGACGGTGAAGACCGATACGGCACCTTACGCGTGGACCGGCGTTTTCGGAGATCTTTCGTTTCCTCTGGTGCGCTGGTACGGAGAGCCCGATGAGGAAGAGGTCACGATATCCAGCTTCCCGGGCGTGAAAATTAAATATCAGTTTGGCGAAGGACTGCGCGTGGTTGAGGCGGGAGAAACAGTTTATCGCTTGGAAAACATTTGGAAGTTTTATTTTTTGGATTTGAACGGAGACAAGTTTCCCGAACTGCTGGCGGAAGGAGACAAATATGACATAGACGGAGAGAGTAATCCTTTCTTTGTGTATGATTTCTATAATCATACGGACTACAAATACCTGTCTCCGCAAAATGAAGACGGATGGGGGGAGAGGGAATTTAACGCCGTCCGTATTAACTGTAAAAAAGCCGTCGTAACCGAATGGGGAACGGAGTATGATGTCAGGTGGAAGGACTGCGATTTTGCAATCCGGGACGGAAATCTGGTGCTTATTGAAAGGTTTCCGGAGAATTCGGAGAGACAGCCAAAACCGGAGCTTGCGGATGACTCACGGGAGGCGTTCTGCTGGTTCGATCGGGACGCCGGTGACGAGGGAAAAACCCGCACGATCCGTCTGCCGGAATATCCCGGATGTTACTTCAGTACGGACAAGGAAGGCCTGAGACTGTGTTATGACGACGGGCATACAGAAGATGTAGCCTATCAATACAGCGCGGTGGTGAGCGTTTATTTCGCGGATTTTGACAAGGACGGAAAGAGGGAACTTTTCGTCTCTGCAACCTCGGATCATGTGAACCGTAAACTGAAGCGGTACGTTTGGACAGATGATGCGAATGAACGCTTCGCCGTAGATGACATCTACAGCGACGGACAGTCTGGGCTCCTGTTTAGAGAGGATGTGTGGTACCGTTCCTCCGCCCGATTCATTCTTGAGAACGGGCAAATTGCGGTACAGATGATGGATCCCAAGCGGAAGGAAGTTACCGGGATCCGGCTGGAACTCGCGGATTACGATGAGATCCGGGGAAATCAGCCGACAGACGACGAAGAAGGGGCCGGGCTGCAGTCAACTGCTCCGGCCGTCGGAAATGTGGTGTTGGTGCGAAGGAGTGCGACAGGAGAATCCTTCGCAATAGACCTGCAGACTTTGGTTATACTTGAGGAATGGCCGAACGAGATGATCTATCCGATGTGGAGCGTAGTGTACCTGCCGCAGAACAGCATCTACTCGTATTGGGACTCCGTGACCGATGACTACGGCGGAATCTATCGCACCATCTTTGCGGATCTGGACGGCGACGGGATCCGGGAAATCTGCGTCAACGACTCGTATGTCGTGGAGACGAAGTCATTTTCCGTGATCGCGAAGCTCGACGACGCGCATATGTTTGTCTGGCATGACGATGATATCTTCGTTGCGGAGAAACAGGCTCCGGAGGCATCCGTATATGTGCCGGTCGCAGACCGCATCGTCGGCAGGCCGGTACTGCGGAACGGGAAGTTTGAGGTTGTGCCGGTGGAGTGAGAATGTGCCGAAAGCGGGACTGTGTCGGCGCGGAACAGTGCGATTGAGAGGAGGAAAACTGCATGGATAAGCGGATCGGTTCGTTCTTTTCGTGGCTGGGAATTACGCTTGGCGCGCTTCTGGCGAGCTTTTCCGTCGTGTGCATCCTGATTCCCAACGACGCCATCGACTACGGCACGGCGGGCATCGCCATCATCACAAGCAAGTTGTCGGGCTGGAACCTCTCCGCCTGCGTTGCGATGATCTTCACACCATTCCTTCTGCTCGGTTTTATCCTGCTCGGCCGAAGCTTCGGCATGCGGGCCCTGTGGGGCTCCGCGGTGTACACCGTCGGCCTTGAATTTTTCGAGGAGATTCCCTTTGAGTTAAATACGGAGCACTTCCTGGCGGTGGTGTTCGGAGGCGCGATCCTGGGCGCCGGCCTTTCCCTGATCCTTCGCTGCGGCGGCTGTATCGACGGCTCGGAGATCTTCGCCAACATCGTGCTCAGCAAGATCTCGAAGAAAACCGGCCGAAGCTTCAGCATGACCTACCTGCTGATCGGCTTCAACGCCTGCGTCTACCTTGCGGTATTCCTGCTGATCAACCGGAACGCGGCGCTGATGAGCCTTCTGGTGTACGTGGTCGCCACGTCGGTGATCAACCATTTTACGGACCATTTCGAGTCCATCAAGCAAGTGACCATCATCACGAAGGACGCCAACGCCCTTGCCGAGGCGATCCGCGAGGGACTTGGCAAGACCTGCACGATCATGAATTCCTACGGCCTGATCTCGGGGGAAAATAAGACCGTGATCTGCTACATCAACTACTTCGAGCTTCCCAAGATCAAGGACATCATCGCCGCGAACGGCGGAGCCTTCACCACGGTGTCCACCATCGATGAGATCGTGCGCTGACCAAAACCCGCAAAATATGTGGCAAAAACCTCTTGGTTGACCGCAAAAAATATGACTCCGCGGCGATCGGGAGGTTTTTTTCAGTAGATTTTCTTCCAATTGAAACAACTCAAAGTAGAAAAATCCGGGATTTCTCCACTGAAAAATAAACTGTAAGTTGTAATTGCTCTACCACTCAACCGAAACTTGTGTTACAATGCAGACAAATCAACCGGAAGGCGAGAGCAGGGGGCTCACGCAACCGGATATGAAGAAGGAGGTTATTATGAGTTTCGGTGAAGTATTACAAGCGCTTCGGAAGGAAGCGAAGATTACGCAGGAACAGCTGGCAAATCATTTGGGAGTGAGCGCGCAGGCGGTGTCCAAATGGGAGAACGGCAGCTTCCCGGAGGGAGATCTGCTGCCGAGGATCGCGGAGTATTTTCAGGTTTCCATTGATTATCTGTACGGGCGGGAAGGCCGCAGGGACTCCGTGGAGCAGCAGGTGGTCGACTGCCTCAACAAAATCTGGTGCGGGGATAAGGAATACCGGGAGCTGGAGAAGGATTACGCGGAGCAGGTCCATCGTCTCCTTTGGGGGATCCAGATAGCGAGCTGGAAGAACACTACAACCTACTGGGATCGCCCGAAGTACGGTGAGAACGACGCCAGAATGGGCAGTACGATCGCGTTAGACTCGTGTTATACTTACATGGGTCTTGAGAAAAATAAGGACTTCTTCCTCTTCCTGCGCCAGCCGGAGGGGGAGACCGGTTACGAGTCCTGGTTCCGCGACACGAAGGCGGCGAGAGAGCTCTTCGGGTTTATCGCAGAGCCCGACAATCTGATGATCCTCGGGTTCCTTTACTCCCTCAAGGGGGATGAGTACGTCAGCGTGGACACTATCGCCAAAGCTGTCGGCGTCAAGCCGGAGAAGGTCCGCGAGGCGGTCACGTACCTTGCCGATATCGGTCCAAACTCCGATCCGCCGATCAAGACGGTGAAGATCGTCGAAGGCAGCGGGGAAGACGGGCAGGCATACGGCGTGAATATTGCACTCGGCGGCTTGATCGTGGGGATTTTGATCTTGACACAGACCTACGTAAACCCACCCCAGGGGTTTACCATGCAGACGGTCAATAAGTTCAACAGCTGGGTAAACCGGTCGAAAATGGGGAAAATCAATTAATTAATCAGGGGGAAAGTATGAAACAGCAGTATCATTTTCCGGAAAATCTTTACTCGGATATCCGAATCCAGGAGTCGTATTCGACCAACCTGGGCATGTACAACGGGGAGCTCACGAGGGATAACGCGACCTCCAATGTCGGTGCGTTAGTGCGCGTGTACGACGGCAAATTATGGTACACCTCGTCCGTCAACGACCTCGAAAAGATCCAGGACGAGCTCGACGCGCTGGCGAAACTTGCGACGCCGAATGAAAACATCTACGAGGATCCGGCGATCAAACTTCTCGAGGTCAACGTGGATGAGCGTCTGCAGTACACAGGTGAAAAGTTCCTCGGGAACATCGCGCGGTCTCGTTTTCTGACCGTTTTAAACCACTATGTCGATGCGTGTATCGATCCGGAGTATCCCGACATGACATCCTGGTCCATCTCGGTGGGCGGTGACTACGAGAAGAAGAGTTTTTACTCCAGCAAGGGCTGTGCTGTCGCCTGGGATTACCAGCTTTGCAGCCTCAACGTATACATGTCTTTCGGTAACAACGGCGAGCCCATGGGCGGCGGCAAGAACTTCTTCGGAATGATGCCGGAGGACCTCTACGGTCACGAGCAGGAGTTCCTTTCCGAGCGCGACCGTCTCGTTGATTATATTGCAAACGCGGTGGATGTGGAGCCCGGCGAGTACACCTGCATTCTCTCGCCGATCACCACGGCAATGTTCGCCCATGAGAGCTTCGGCCACAAGAGCGAGGCGGACTTCATGCTGAACGACAAGACCCTTCGCGACGAGTGGGTGATGGGCAAGAAGGTCGGCTCGGAGCTTGTGTCCATCTGCGACAGCGGCGATATGCCCAACCACGGATACGTTCCTTATGACGACGAGGGCACCAGGGCCCGCGAGAACTGGTTGATCAAAGAAGGCGTGCTCACCGGACGCCTGCACGATTCCAACTCGGCAGCGGTCCTCGGCGAGGAGCTTACCGGCAACAGCCGTGCCCAGGACTACAGAATGCGGCCGCTGGTCCGCATGACCAACACCTTCATGAAAGGCGGCACGGATTCCTTCGACGACATCATCGCCGACACGAAGGACGGCATCTACGTCTACATGGTCAGCAACGGCACCGGCAACTCGACCTTCGTCCTCAACCCGGTCATCTGCTACCGGATCCGCGACGGCAAGATCTGCGAGCCGCTGCGCGTCCGCATGGTCACGGGCTCGGTGTTCCAGACACTCTTCGACATCGACCGCGTCGGTTCCGATTTCGAACTGTTTGACACGTACTATTGCGGGAAATTGGGTCAGGGCGCGCGGGTTTCCGCCGGCGGTCCCACCATCCGCGTCAAGAAGTTACAGGTAAGCTAAGGGGGGAATTACTATGGCAGCAATCAAAGAAAAACACGGCACACACTGTGAAGTCAACACTATGAGTTATGAGGAAAATAAGCCGAAGGCCTTCGAGCGCCTCAATCTGGACGAGAGTTCGTACCGCGTGTACGAAGACGGCAAAGTCGGCATTTTCCACTGCATCGGAACGGTCAGTGACGAGGAGGGCTACGCGAAGGCGCAGGCCGATCCGGAGCGCGCAAGACCTTACCCGTTCTCGCCCGAGGCCGGCAGCACCCGCGTCCGCGATCTCTCCGAGACCGAATTTTCCGCAGGCGAATTGATGGCTCTTGCCGAGGAGTACATGAAGTATCTGACGGACAACTACCCGCAGTTCACATTTTCCGGCAAATTCACCACGACGCGCCAGACCGACACCTTTACGAATGACCTCGGGGCCGACTATTCCAACAGTGACGCGTCCGTAGGCGTCGGCATCATGTTCAAGCACAAGGACAGCAAGAACATTATGGACGGTGACTTCGAGTTCAATATGCGCACGCCCGACGACGGCACGAAGTTCCGTGAGATGGCGGACCTCTACCTCGGCAAATGGGACACCGCCGCCGAGATTCCCGAGGACGTCATCCTGGATATGCAGTACTACGGCTTCGCCGACTCCCTCGTCAGCGAACTCGACGCGGAGGAAATGTCCCTCGGCAACTCCCGGCTCTCCGGCAAACTCGGCGAGAAGGTATTCGCCGACTCCTTCACCCTGGAGCACGATGCCACTGACAAGGAATCCTGGTACACCCGTTTCTGGGACGGCGAGGGCTGCGTGATCCCGGGCGACAAGCTTCTCCTGATCGAGAACGGCGTCATCAAGATCGGCTATTCCGACAAGCGCGTTGCCGACAAATACGGCGTGCCCCACACGAAGACCGCCGGCCGGAATTTCGGGGATCTCACTTACCCCGGCGGCATGAACGTCCGCATCCGCCGCAGCGACAAGACCATCCGTGAGCTTCTTGACGGCCGTTGTGCAGTTATTCCGATTGATTACACCCGCAGCCAGCTGGACCAGAAAGGTGACATGACCATCGTCATCAACTCCTCCCTTCTTTGGGACGGCGACAAGGTCATCGGCCGCCTGCCGGAGTTCAAGGTGAAGACCAACTTCTATGACATCTTCGGCAAGGACTTCCTGGGCGTGGGCTCGGATAATCCGGCCACCTACCACGACAAGCAGATGCTGCTTCGTGTAGAGCGTGTGTAATGTAGTGTCGGGGCATCGGAAATGGCAAAAAGCAGCAGTTCCGATGCCTTGACAGGCCGAGTTCCAAAGGAAAAAGCATCGGAAATGCCAATAGGCAAGAATCCCGATGTCATGACAGGCTGGTTTTCGAAGGAAAAAGCATCGGAAATGCCAATAGGCAAGAATCCCGATGCTATTGCAGGCCGATTCTCAAAGGAAAAGGCATCGGAAATGGCGAAAAGCAACAATTCCGATGCCGAGGCAAGTTGATTTTGTTTTTTAGGGACTCTTGAGATAGGGTCCCTTTTTTGTTCACTCTACCTTCTTGAGACACACGTGGATCGCGGAAAACTGCGTGGTCGGCACGGGGCCGGGGCGTGCGGAGACGACGATCCTCTCGTAGGACTGCTCGCGCAGCAGGGTGCAATCGCAGCGTCTGCCGGCGCCGTCACTTTCACGGTTGATGTAGAGGTAGACGTAGTTGATGACGCTTCGCTTCGGGTCGACATGGCCGGTCCAAACGGACTCGCCGAGGGTGAGTCGGAGTGTGCCGTCTTTGTTCACGATAAGCTCTGCAAAGGGCTCTTTGACAGGCTCTTCGGTCGGAGTCGGGGCAGCGGGCGTTCCGCCTTGTATTTCTGCAGGTGAGTTTCCGGCCGCTTGCGCAGCCATCCCCATTCCGCCGGGCACTCCCATACCGGTTTGCGCTGCAAGTCCCGGCATGCCCATACCCATGCCTCCGGGCATTCCGCCCCCCACAAATCCCATCCGCATCATGTCCGGAGACATGCGGGGCTGTGGGATCTCACTGCCCATATGAGTAAGCGAGTTGTAGGACGGAAGTTCGTCCTCCGGGCGGTAACGATCCAAAACCCAGCGCCCGACAAATCCTTCTTCCTCCCACCAGTGGAGATCGCCGTAGTCGATGTCGGCGTATTGACCGTCCGCGTATCCTACGCCGGTGCCAAGCACCAGGCGGCGCTCCTTGCCGAACCAGGTGATGGTGCGTTCCTTGTACGCGGGCTCTTCACGGGGGTCCGGGACGGTCGCGCCGCGGACTTCCTCCCAGCCATCGGTCTCGTCGATGATGCCGTTAAAGAGGTTGAAGAGGTCGCAGTACATGATGTCGTGAAGCGGCGGAATGGTCTTCGGGAACGGGGCGTTCCACATGATGTCGTAGACGATCTCCTCACCGCTGAACACCATCAGGCTGCGGGTCGGGCTGTAACCGGCGCCCCCTCTCGGAAGATGAGTCCAGGCCTCCAGGTCATAGTCGTCCAGGATCTCGAAAAGCCGCTTCACCTGCTCCGCGTTCATGCGGATGGTGCCTTCCTTCCGGTGGCCGGTGTAGTTGTTCGGCCCCATGCGCTTGTACATCTCGATGTCGCCGCCGTCGCTGTCGATGCCGGTGGTGTAGGTCCGCATCTCGAACTGCGTCCCGGCGAATTTGTCGTAGTTGAAGCGGACCGCCGTGATCGGCTTGTCCGATGATTTCAGGTATACAGGCTCGCCCATTATTTTCCTCCGTTGGTTTTTTACGCGTCTTGTAACGACACTGCCATTATAGCGGAAAATCCTGCCTGCCACAACCGGAAAAGCGCTGTCTTCTCAGGTCTTGCCGTGACGGGGGTTCTATGGTATGATAAGTAAGTATATTTGTGCCCTTTGAATACGGGCACGGAAAATGCGAGGTGCCGCCGCGATGGATTGCAAAAATTTTGAACGGTTCGACATGGCGAAGCCGCCGGTGAGGACGAAGTGGTATCTTCGGCCGATCACGATCCTGCTGAGTCTTCCGGACGTGTGGAAGCACCGCGCAAAGATCACGAAGGTGCGCACGGAGGGGCTGAGGCCGCCGTACGTGCTGCTGTGTAATCACAATGCATTTCTCGACTTTAAGGTGGCTACGAAGGCAATCTTCCCGACGCGTGCGAACTATGTCGTGGCGATCGACGGATTTATCGGCCGCGAGAAGCTGCTGCGCAACGTCGGCTGCATCTGCAAGCGCAAGTTTACAAACGATATCGTCCTGGTGCGCCAGCTGCATCAGGTTATCAAGAACGGGGACGTCGCCGTGATCTATCCGGAGGCGCGCTACTCCCTGTGCGGGACCACGGCCGTGCTGCCGGAATCCCTCGGCAAATTATGCAAGTTCCTGAAGGTGCCGGTGGTGACGATGATCTGTCACGGCCACCATGCAAACTCACCGTTCTGGAACCTGCACGACCGCGGGATCAAGCCCACGGAGGCGGAGATGACCTGCATCTTCACGCCCGAGGAGCTGGCGGAGGCTTCGGTTGACGAGGTCAACAGAAAGATTGTCGAGATGTTTCAGTACGATGATTTTGCGTGGCAGAAGGAGCGCGGGATCGCGACGAAATACGAGGGCCGCGCGGAAGGCCTGCACAAGGTTCTGTACCAGTGCACCGCCTGCGGCACGGAATTCCGCATGAACAGCAAGGGTACGAAGCTGTTCTGCGAGGCCTGCGGCGCCAGCTGGACCATGAGCCCGCTCGGGGAGCTGAGCCGGGATGCGTCGGAAGGCGCGTCGGAAAATGTCGCGGCAGCGGATGCCTCGGCGAAGGAGCCTCATTTTACGCATATTCCCGACTGGTATGAGTGGGAGCGCGCCAACGTGCGGGCGGAGGTCGAGGCCGGGACGTACAGCTCTGGAGACCTTGAGGTGCATGTGGACTCGCTGCCCAACGCGAAGAAATTCGTGCGGCTCGGGAACGGCACCATGCGCCACGATATGGACGGTTTCCACGTGAGCGGGACCGACGACGAGGGCAATCCATTTTCCATGGAGATCAAGGCGAAGACGCAGTACTCGGTGCATATCGAGTACGAATACCTCGGCAAATTCGGCGACTGCGTGGACCTGAACACCCTCGAGGACACCTGGTACACCTACCCCCACGGGCGGGATTTTGCGATCACGAAGATGGCGCTGGCGACGGAGGAGCTGTACTTCCACTATCGCCGGCTTGACGGAAAACCGTGTAAGCCCGGGCTGGCTTAGGCCAAACGGTGGGCACGGAGAGGATTTTACGAACTCGGAGGAAAAGAAACTTTGGCAACCAAGATGACAAGGGCGCAGTACCTGAGGTATAAAAAGCGCAAGAAGCAGCAGAGGCGGATAATCCTGTTTCTGGCCGGAGTGGCGGTCTGCCTCCTGATCGTGTGCGGACTGGTTTTGGCCGGCGTGATCGGCCCGAAGCGCGGCGGCGACGGCCCGAATACGGTAACCACCTCGCCCACGCCGAAGGGTGCCACAGCGACGCCCAGCCCGAGCCCGTCACCGACTCCGAGTCCTTCACCCACGCCCACGCCGACGCCGATGCCGAATTTTGTGAGCATGGTTGCGGTGGGCGACAACCTCTACGACTGGTATTTGCTGGAGGACGGTTACAACCGTGAGGACAAGACCTTTGACTTCAGCCACAATTACGATTATATCAAAAAATACGTTCAGATGGCGGATTTCGCAGTCGTGAACCAGGAGACGCCGCTCGGCGGCGACGAGGGTTACGTCGGCGACAGCTGGGAGGAGAAATACTTCGGCAACCGGCAAATGTGGGGCTCCTACCACGGATACGCTTCCTTCAACACGCCGGACGAGGTCGGCCACGAGCTTGTGAAGGCCGGCTTCAACATCATCACGATGGCGACGAACCATACCTCCGACTACGGGTACAAGGCGGTACAGAAGTCCATTGAGTTCTGGCGCAGCAACTACCCGGACGTGACGCTTCTCGGCATTCATGACAGCGTCGAGGATCAGAACAAGATCACGGTCGTCGAAAAATACGGTATCCGCATCGCGCTTTTGAACTACACCTACGGGCTGAACAAGAAGTCGGCCACCGAGGAGGCGCCGTACAGCGTGGATCTCCTCAAGGAGGACCGCGTGCGCAGCGATATCGCGCGGGCGAAGGAGATGGCGGACTTTGTCGTGGTGTTCCCGCACTGGGGCGAGGAATACGCGATGGATGAGCTCAATTCCACCCAGAAGAAGTTTACGAAGATTTTCCTCGAGTGCGGCGTTGACGCCGTGGTCGGCGCGCATCCGCACATCGGACAGACCATGGAGTGGCTTACCGGTGCGGACGGGCACAAGATGGTCGTATACTACTCCCTTGGCAACTTCATCTCCAACTTCAAGGAGGCGGACTGCAACGTCGAGGGCATGGCGTACCTGGAATTCTACAAGGACGGCGACCAGTGCTACCTGCGGGAGGGCACCATCATCCCGATCATCAACCACTGGGAGTACTGCAGCGACAAGCTCGGCAACCAGGGTAGAACCCGCCAGGGCAAGACCTACCGCGTGTACGCCCTGCAGGACTACACGGAGGAGCTCGCCAAGCAGCACGGGTGCACCAAGTACAGCAACGGCAAATCATTTTCCTACTCGAGAATATATAAAGTTGCGGAAAAACTCTGGGGCGACTACATAAAGATTGTCGACTGGAGCGGCGCGGAAGAAGAGAATTCAGAGGACTGACGCGGCGCGGAGACGGATTCCCGGCGGGAGTTGACCCGTAACAATGAGGACTGAGACAGAAAGGAGATTCATGCACATGAACGGCAGTGATCTGGTGATTCAATGTCTGCGGGAGCACGGCACGGACCTTGTGTTCGGCTACCCCGGCGCGACCAATCTTGCGCTCTATGACGCAATGTACCGGCAGACGGCGGTCCGGCACGTGCTGACGGCCCACGAGCAGGGCGCGGCGCATGCGGCGGACGGCTACGCGAGGGCTACCGGCCGAGTCGGCGTGTGCATGGCTACAAGCGGCCCCGGCGCCACCAACCTGGTGACGGGCATCGCCACGGCGATGATGGACAGCGTACCGATCATCGCGATCACCTGCAACGTGACAGTGGATGCCATCGGGCGCGACAGCTTCCAGGAGATTGACATTTTCGGCATTACCCTGCCGATCACTAAGCATAACTTCCTCGTGAAGGACATCCGCGAGCTGCGCGGTGTGATGGATGCGGCGTACGCGATCGCGGCGGGCGGACGGCCCGGGCCGGTCCTTGTGGACATCGCCCGCGACGTGACCACCGGGGAGTGGACCGACGAGATGCAGCTTGCCTATGAGAAGAGCAAGCGTGCGGACGAGAACCACGACGGGCGCGTGCTCTCGGCTGACGGAAACGAGGACGCTTCCGTGTGGAGCGCCGGATCCGGTGCGGCTGCGAAGACAGCCACCGCCAAGGCGTTCCGCAGCATTTTACGAAAAGCAAAGAGACCGCTTCTGCTGGTCGGCGGCGGATGTGTGATCTCCGGGGCGGAGGAAGAGGTTGCCGCGCTTGCGGAGAAGATTGATGCCCCGGTGTGCGAGACCCTGATGGGCAAGGGCGTGTACAGCGGAACCGGCGAGCGGTACCTCGGCATGGTGGGAACCCACGGCACGAAGGCGGCCAATGCGGCCATCGCGGAGTGCGACTGCCTGATCGCCCTTGGCGTGCGGTTCAGCGAGCGCGTGACGGACAACAAGCCCGACTGGTGCTCCCAGGCGAGCATTTTACAGATCGATATCGATGCGGCGGAGATTGACAAGAATATTGAGACGGCCGCATATGCGGTGGGTGATGTGAAGGAGGTGCTCACGGCGCTTCTGCCGGAGATCCCTGCGGCGACCCATGCCACCTGGATGGCCACGAACAAAAAGCGGTTCGCGGGTGACCTCGCGGAGCGCGCGGCGATCTATAACGACCGTTCCACGACGGCGCTCACGTCGCAGTGGATGGCGCTCCTGCTTGACGATCTGACAGGAGGCAACTGTATCATTACCACGGAAGTCGGGCGTCATCAGATGGATGTCGCGCAGAACTACCGCGTGCACAGCCCGCGCCAGCTGCTGACCTCCGGCGGGCTCGGTACCATGGGTTACGGCCTTCCCGCGGCCATCGGCGCTGCCTTCGGATGCCCGCACACCCGCGTTATCAACGTGGCCGGCGACGGGTGCTACCGAATGAACATGAACGAGCTTTCCGTGGCGGCGAAATACCGCCTGCCCATCGTGGAGATCGTGTGCGACAACCATGGCCTTGAGATGGTGCGCCACTGGCAGCACGTGTATTACAACGACCGCTACTACCAGACAAGCTTTGAGGACCATGCGGATTACGTGAAGATAGCAGAGGCATTAGGGGTGCCGGCAATCCGCGTTGCCACCCGAGAGGATGCCCGCAAGGCTTTGGAGAGAGCCCTCAGCAAGGACGGGCCGATGGTGATCGTGTGTGAGTTGCGGTAGGGGTTGCGGAACAAAAAAGAGAAAAACCACCCCGGCAGTTTGCTGAAACTGCCGGGGTGGTTTTAGTTAAAGTCGTTTTGATGATGCGGTTGTTTCGGTGTTAAAGTCGTTTTTGGGGAAATCAGGTTTTTTGCGGTTGAATTTGGGAAAAAAACCGGTTTCCACCGCAATTTTCAAACAGCATTCTTTCATGAAAACAGCTTTTTGAGAAGTTTGCGGTGGCATTGGGGAGAAAGTCGTAAAGCCACCGCACATTATTGAAATCTGAGCTGATTTATTTGTCCGGTTTTTGAAAAGCTTACGGTGGAATCAGAGGAAAAGGCGTGATTCCACCGAAATTCTTTCAAAAACCTTTTTTTTGAAGTTTTGCTGTTTGTGTTGATTACGGTGGATTATGCAAAAAACGCAGCATTCCACCGCAAAATTGAAAAAGAAGTTCAAAAGAAGCCCCAAAAAGCCCAAAAGAAGTCAAACTGAGGTCGGACAGAAGCCAAACCGAGGCCGGACAGAAGCCAAATGGATACCTGGCAGAACCCTTCTTTGCATAACGGTCTCCGAGCCGCCCATAACCCTTCGCATAACGCCTTGTATAGCGGGAAAACCTATTGACTTCCCACGCGCGCGGGTATAAAATGAACTTCAAAGCGGCCCTGAGGAAGATAGTTTCTTCTCCCGGGGATAACCCGCTTCAAAACCCGGCCCGGAAAGGGCACGATATATTCTTTTAGGAGGTGCGAAACCATGGGAAGAGTGTATAACTTTTCTGCAGGTCCGGCCGTATTGCCGGAG
Source organism: Lachnospiraceae bacterium (assembly GCA_017962105.1). Lineage (GTDB taxonomy): Bacteria > Bacillota > Clostridia > Lachnospirales > Lachnospiraceae > ISDg. Next base: position 191 of record JAGCVY010000096.1, on the reverse strand, counting down.
GAAGTATTGAAGGAAGCCGCAGCAGAGATGCTCGACTACCAGGGGAGCGGTCAATCCGTTATGGAGATGAGTCATCGCTCCAAAGTATTTGACAAGATCATCAAGGACGCTGAGCAGGATCTCCGGGATCTTCTGAACATCCCGGACAACTACAAGGTTCTGTTCCTGCAGGGCGGCGCTCATCTGCAGTT
>JAGCVY010000095.1 GCA_017962105.1 Lachnospiraceae bacterium | reverse complement strand
TTTAATACGACTGCTGTAGAATTGCAAGCGTTTTTCCGCAGGAAAACCCGCGGAAACCCCTGTAAATCCAAAGAGAGTTGCCGCATAAATGCGACAACTCTCGTAAATCATTGTTCTTGTGTCTCATCCGACAGGGATCAGATCTCGGATTCGCGCTTTCTGTTGCTGTACATTGCTACGGAAGCAGCAACCATTGCAACGAGCAGGAGGATGAACCATACGGTTACCGTGCTGGTATCGGCAGTCTTAGGAGTGTCCTCTTTCTCATCCTTCTGAGCGGGCTCTTCCTTCTTCTCTTCCTTCTTCTCTTCCTGCTTAGCAGGCTCTTCCTTCTTCTCTTCCGCAAGTTTCGGAACCACGATGTCAACCGCTACGGAACCGTCCTTGAAGTTAACGGTGATCGTATGCGTTCCTTCGCCGAGGGACTTCAGATAATCCTTGTGAAGGTTGAGTTTCAGACTTCCGGATGCTGCATCGAATGCGCTCGTGTCAACAGTCTTGTTCTTATACACAAGGTTTGTGAAAAGGGAGAAGGTAATCTGATCATCATACGAACGATGAACCGTCAGCTTCATATCGTTCTCGCCGTCCCAGGCAGTGTCACCCTCAACAGTGTAAACAGGAATCGGGTTAACTGCAATATTGTAGTTTCCGGTAATGCCCTGACCGTTGATGGTCAGCGTGAGGCTGTCGACAGGCTTGGAGCTGTCGAAGCCGACTACCATGTCTTCCGTAACTGCCGTTCTCTTCTCCGTGCCGTCCGTCATAACAGTTACAACTTCAAGGCCGGTAATATCGAGCTTATCACCTACAAGGTATGTCTTCTTTGCTTTGTCAAGGCCGGCAAGGGAAACTTCCTTAACGCCGGGCACAAGTTTGTCAACAGTGACCTTGGTCGTGGAAAGCGTGGTACCGCATACCTCACATTTTACGACTTCATCGTAGCTTCCTGCGGAAGCATAGGTAGGATCAACCTTGTTCTCGCGGGTTGCTGCGCCGGGCTTGTGATTCTTCATCGCAATCTTGTTGGTCGTGCGGGAAAGTTCCTCACCGCAAACCTCGCAGTAAACAACCGCATCATAGGAACCTGCAGCCGTGCACGTGGAATCCTTGAAGTTCTCTGTTGCAGGAGCCTTTTCCTTATGACCGTAGGCCTTAACAGGAATTGTCTCGCGGGAAAGAACCTCGCCGCAATCCTTGCAGTAGATCACGGTGTCGTAGGAGCCGTCCTTCGTGCAGGTTGCCTTCGTTTCATTCTCGATAACAGCATCGCCTGCTGCATGATCGCCTGTAGCCGGGATTTCAATGGTCTTGCTGGACATTTTCTTGCCGCAGACCGAGCAGTAGATAACCGACTCGTAGGAACCGGGCTGATCACAGGTCGGCTCAACGCGATTCTCTACCTTCGTCTCACCGGGGATATGACCCTTTGCAGGAATTGTCTTGCTAACGCTGGAGATCTTATCTCCGCATTTCGTGCAGTAAACCACCAGGTCGTAGGAACCGTCTTCCGTGCAGGTCGCCGGCTTCACATTTGCCTCTTTCGCTTCCCCGAGCTCATGAGCAAGCTTTCCGTTGTTTACTTCGTTAACGAACTCTTCATGATCACAGTTCGCGCACTTCATGTAAAGATCATAAGTACCATCCTGCGTGCAGGATGCATCCTTAACATTCTTCTTAACCTCAACGCTCATTACATGATCGGTCTTCTTGATGGAACCCTCGCCGACCTTCTCAGTGTAATCGCAGCCGTCTCTCTCGCACTTCTTCATGAGGTCATACGTTCCCTCTTCCGTGCAGGAGGCTTTCTTTGTCACTACCTGATATTCTTCACCAAGCTCATGGCCCAGAGCTTCCGGATAAAAAGGCTCCTGAGCGTAATCAACGCCGCATCTGCCACAGTAGTAATGTACAAGAACCTCTCCGGCTTCCGTGCAGTTCTCTTTCTTGATTACCTCATTCTCGTTTCTTCCGTTCTCATCGGTATGTCCGAGAGGAAGCTCGATCTTCGTTTCCCTGCTTATCTCCGTACCGCACTTCGTGCAGTATGTCACTACATCATAGTGACCGGATTCCGTACAGGTAGCCTTGCTGACGCTGTCCTCATCCACCTTCGTCGCAAAGTCCTTGTGATCCAAGCACCACTTAGCGTAAACGAAGGTGTCCTCTGTGATCTCCTGACCAAAGTCAAACTCATTGCCTTTGGTGCATTTCGAATCCGAGTACCATCCAAGGAACGTGTGTCCCGCCCATTTACACGTAGGATCATCCGGCTTTCTCACCTGGGATCCGACAGGAATGCTCACTTCCTTATTGTTGTTATAGCCATGGTAGTGGTTATTGTATTTGTATACGAAGGTTACTTTTACTTTCTCTACAGGCTTTTCCTTCCAGATCGCATACAGAACCGTATCTTCCTTGATCGCGTTCTTGCTGAAGTCAAACGCCTTGCCGTCCTTCGTGGCAGACCAGCACTGGAAAATGTAATTCTCATCCTCCGGAACCGCATTCGGTCTCGTTGCATACTGGCCGTGAAGCACCTGCTGGCTCTTCGGCGTATCGGAAACGTTACCCTTTCCGTTCAGGTCAAAGCTTACGGCATGAACCTGAGAGAACTTTGCGTACAGCGTTACAGGAGCCGTGATTGCGGTATCAAAGGAGAATTCCTTGCCGGTCTCGTCATCCTTCGTATACCAGCCGAGGAATTTCTGATTTCCGTACGTAGGATCCTCAGGCTTCGTTGCCGTCTTGTTGTACGCAACATTCTCTCTGGAATATTCCTCGCCGTTTACGACATACTTAACAACGGCCTTGTAGTTAAGCTTGGCATCTCTCGTGACAACAGTCTTTGTCTTGCCGTTCACGGTATACTCGATCTTGCAGTGGATCAGCATGCCTTGCTTGCAGTAGAGAAGACCCTCAGTCGAGCTGATAGTAAGCTTTCTCTCCTGCGATTTGGTCTCCGCAACATAGCTGTAGGACGGGTTTGCCGCCCTGATCAGCGGCGAGGACTGGAAATATGTCGTACCAGGCCGCTTTTCTTCCCAAGTGAACTTCACATTGTAAACGTTGTTAGTCGACATGTAATTGAATGTGAACGCGACCGTAAACGGGGTTCCGTCATCAATCCAATCGATGTCCTTCATATCATCCTTAATAGTGATGATATTGTTGCTGGCGGCAGCTTCTGCTGTCTTTGGCCCTACGGTTCCCGCAAGAAGCACTACGCACAGAAGCAGTGCGATAATACGGGGCAACCCAAGTTTCAACACTTTCTTCATAATGAATGTGTCCTCCATACCTCTTTTTTTCCGCGTTGAAAAAATTTACACATTAACGCTTTACTGTAAAAAACCAACATTTGCTATTATAGTTCGGAAATAAAATATTTAAATAACTATTTGAGTAAGATTTTCATTAATTTGAGTAACCATTCACGATCAAGAAGGCGCAAAAAAGTCCCTGGGAAATCCAGGGACTTGATTTTTCAAAATTCGTGACTTGATATCCGTCATCGGTCTGTTTATGTATTCACAGCGGGATCAGGTGTTGTCCGCCTCATCCTCGGGCAGCGATTTCGTATACATCATAACGGATACACAGAAACGGTCGCCGTTTGTATCGAAGCAGATTTTTCCGTCGTAACGCTCAACAATGTCGCACACGGACTCTGTACCGATGCCCAATCCCTCATGCTTCGACGAATTGAACCTTCTCTCCGTCCTCTGCGGTTGTAACAGATAGGTATTTTCCACGGTGAATGCAAGAACGCCTTCGTTGATCATACCGCCCTTGATCTCCACAAACCGCTTTCCCTCCGGAAGCTTTACCGCGGCCTCGGTGGCATTTTCCAACAGATTGCCGAACAGAACGGAGATGTCGTTGCGGTTGATGCCTACCTTTTCGGGCAGGGAAAACTCCACGGAGTATTTAATCTCCTGCGTCGCGGCGACCTGAGAAAAATAAGCGATGACCGCATTGGCCGTCATGTTTTCGCAGTAGACCAGCGGATCATTCAGGCGATGGACAACGCGGAACTCGTCGATGTAATTGAGAAGCTCCTGACGATCCATGTTCCCCGCGATGGTCTCCAGGACGGCAATGTGATGCCGCAGATCATGTCTCGATCTGCGAACCTCGGCAATCCTGGCGCTCAGGTTCTCATACTCCATGACCTGCATCTCCAGCGTGTGGTTCACCGATCTCTCCTTCATCAGGCTGTTGTGGTCCAGGACCAGCCGCACGATCATATGGAAAATGAACACAACCGACACTTCGATGGAAAAGATAAACAGAATGTTGGATGGTTTGCTTGCATACTCGAGAGTGGAGCTCTCACTGTTGTAGAAGCTTTGCAGCCAGAACAGATAGAAGGCGAACGGAATAAACCAGAGATATCTCCACAGGCTGTCGTCACCCTCCTTGCCCATAACGGCCTGAAAATCCTTATGGATAAATATTGTTGCCGGTACCAGAATGAGTACGATAGCGATCATGATAGTCACGGACGCCGTCCAGCGGTAGCCATTCCACGCCATCTCGCGATCCCACTGTATCTCGATGAATTTTGCAAACAGAGAGATAAAACTTCCCAACGAATACAAGACGAAAAAGACAAACAAAACCTTGCCCGGCCGTTCCTTCAACGCAAGGATCAATATCCCCACAAGCATCACTGTCTGCACCAGCTCGATCTTCAAGGCGAACCCCATGGTCTGGAAAAACGGAAACTGGCCGATCTGAGCGATCGCAACCCAGAGGACCTCCATGAGGACGAAAAGATGAACCGTGACCTTGCGGGAAAACCGCCCGCTGTCACGCATGAAAGGATAAGCCAGGAAGATAAGAGAAGCACTTCGCAGTACATTGTAGATCAGAAACTCCCATTCCGAATATTCCTTCATTCGGCTCTTCCTCCCTTGTGAAGCATACGGATCACATAGTCCGCATGTGCCTTCCGCAGTTCGGAGCGTCTTGCGAGACTCACCGGCACGAAATCCCCGTTGCAGACCTTGACACAGTCATCGGTAAAACTTACGATCTTCTCCAGGTTCAGGAGGATTCCCTTGGTGCAGGTAAAGAAGTCCCCCTTGCTCTCGAGGATATTTTCCATATCCTTGTGGGACATCCAGACATAATGCGCCTTGTTATCCTCCAGATGTATCGTAATCTTGTGATTGGAATATTCGGTGTAGATGATATCATGCGCGCGGCAACGGCTCTTGTCCGGAAACTCGACCATGCGCTGCTCCTCAACCCTTCCGAGATTGATCCTCTGGAGCATGTTGCGCACATCTTCGGAGCTGCACGGTTTCAGGAGATAGTAATCCGCGTTGAGCTGGTAACTCTGCGCTGCAAAATCGTTGCTCGTCGTCTGGAATACAAGCCGTACTTCCCTGTCTTTTCTCCGGATTTCCTTTGCGGTATCAATCCCGCTGATCCCGCCCAGGAAAATGTCGAGGAAAATGATGTCATATCTTCCCGACTCAAATTTTTTAAGCAGAGCCTCCCCGCTCTCGAAGGTTTCAATCCGTTCATTGTCATAACCGAACTCCGTGAGCGCACTGACCAGCTCTTCTGTCAGTTTTTCCGTGTCATGGATGCTGTCATCCGCTATTGCAATACGCATGGTAATTCTCCGTTCCGCCGTCCCTGCGCAATCCTGCGGATTGCAGACAACGGTTCCCTCTCTATCATAGCGCCCTGATTGGCGCACACACGATGCGATTATATCAAACTTCCGAATCCACTGCAACACGAAGAAGAAAAAAGGCACGGATCGTCGTGCAATCCGTGCCCTGTCAATTCGAAAATGAGTCACCGTACCGAGGTTTGAAAGACGTTACTCCTCTTTCAGCTCCTCCGCAACCTCTTCCGCTGCTTCCTCCACAGCTTCGACGATCTCTTCCACAGCCTCAACTTCGGCCTCAACCTTCGTTGCGGCAGCTGCCTCAATGGGTTCAACCATCAGAAAACGGTATGCTGCCACTGCCAGGAGGGATCCTGCGAGAGGTCCTACGATAAATACCCAGACATCCCCGATCGGCGTCGTGTTGCCGTCTATGGCCGCCACGATAGCGGGGCCGAGGCTGCGCGCCGGGTTGACGGATGTGCCCGTCAGGCCGATGCCGATAATATGAACAAGAACAAGCGTCAAACCGATCACAAGACCTGCCACGTGGCCGTGGTTAGCCTTCTTGTAGGTAACGCCGAGGATTGCAAAGATGAAGACAAACGTCAGAAGGCACTCCACGATCAGACCTGCTGCAATGCTTCCGTCAACGCCGGCCAAGCCGTTGCTGCCGAGGGTCCCGTTAGTAAGATCCGTACGGTTTCCGAGCGTAAAGATCGCCTTCAGGATCCCAGCACCGCCGAGTGCTCCGAGCACCTGCGCGCAGAGATATCCGAGGAAATCCTTCGTGTCCAGATCGCCGTTCACCCAAAACGCAACGGAAACTGCAGGGTTGATGTGGCAGCCGGACACATTGCCGACGCTGTAGGCCATCGCCACGATCACCAGACCGAACGCGAACGCCGTCAGGATATAACCGCAGCCTTTTTCCGAATCACAACCGACCGTCATCGCTGTTCCGCAGCCGATAAGGACCAGAACCAAGGTTCCGATGAACTCAGCCACATACTTCTTGATACTTCCCATAATACCTTACCTCCTTGTTTTGATTACAATATCGCCAGGCACTCTGTGCCGCCGATCCGTTATCATTCGGAAAATGCCGACCCCAACGGCTTATTTTCCGATAAACTGAAGAAAATTGTACAGTCCCGAATACTGCGCGTTCATATCGTGATCCGCGTTCGGAACCTCATACCAGATATGGTCGATCCCGTTTTTTACGAAAAGATTGTGATAACTCTTCGGGAATTGTCCGACAACGCTGTCCTTCGTTCCGCAGCAGATGATGATCTTGTCGGGGATCGTGACGCCGTCGGCAAATTTCACCTCTTCTTCCTTGTAGGATCCCTCATGCGTCATGAACATGTCCACCCCGGGAACCAGACCCGGAGCCGGTGCAATGGCACAGGCAGCCCGGAAACGGTCCGGATAGGTGATGATCGTATAAAGCGTCTCGCGTCCGCCCATGGAGAAGCCCGCGATATAGGTGCCCTCACGGCCGCCGATGACCGAGTAATTCTCCTCGATATACGGGATCAGGCACTGCGTCAGGTCATGAGCGAAATTGTCATAGGGGATCATCTGTTCCGCGCTGAATCCCGGTGCCTGGGCTGTGTCATCCGAGGCCGCAAACATGGCCGGGCAAACGAGGATAAACTCTTCGCTCAGACCGTCCGCTACAAGGTTTCCGATGAGAACCGGAAGATTCGCATCCCCTGCGAAGGAATTCTCGTCACCGAAGATCCCATGCAAAAGATAGACCACCGAATACTTCTTCTCTTCCGTATAGCCCGCAGGCAGAAGCACTGTGGCTCCGCGGTCACGCTTACAATAGTCCGAGTAGTACGTGATGTGGGTGAATTTGCCGTAGGCTGCGCCGTCCCGCTTCTTCAGATACTGCGACGGGCACAACAGCGTCATGCCGTTCTCGTCCACCGGAGGCGTCGCTGTCGGTGCCGGCGTCGGCGTGTCCGTCGGTGCCGGGGTCGCCGAAGGGGAAAGTGCAGCCTCATTCACCTGTTTTACCTCTTCGGTAGGTGTCGTTTGTTCTTCATTCGGTGTCACTTTCGCAGCCCCTCCGTCATTGGATTTATCAGATGATCCGCAACCGATGCATGCCACGGCAGCCAGCGCTGCGATGGCGCAGATTGCCAATATTCGTCTCATTGTTTTTCTGTCCTCTGTGTGTAATCGAATCGTTTCTCTGCAGGGCGTATACCGTTACGCCTCGTCGATGGCCTTGCCGATGTCGTGGCGCATGTACTTGTTGGCGAAGCTGATCTTCTCGGTGGCCTTGTATGCGTTGGCACGCGCCTCCTTCAGATCCGCTCCGAGCGCCGTGACGCCGAGCACACGGCCGCCGTTTGTCAGGACCGCGCCGTCCTCGCCGAACTTCGTTCCCGCGTGGAACACAAACTCCGTCTTGCTTCCCTTGAATGCCTCAAGGCCGGAAATCGGGAAGCCCTTCTCGTACTTCTGCGGATACCCGTCGGATGCAAGGATCACGCAGACCGCCGCGTTGTCCGCGAAGGAGAGCTCGATCTGATCGAGGGTTCCGTCGATGCATGCCTCGAACACGTCCACGATATCATTTTCCATACGGGGAAGAACAACCTGCGTCTCCGGGTCGCCGAAGCGGGCGTTGAATTCCACAACCTTCGGTCCCTCCGGCGTCAGCATCAGACCGCAGTACAGCACGCCCTTGAACGGCCGTCCCTCCGCCGCCATGGCAGCCACCGTGGGCTCATAGATCTTCTCCGTACAGATCTTATGGATTTCCTCGGTGTAGAAGGGGCTCGGGGAAAATGTTCCCATGCCGCCGGTGTTGAGTCCCGTATCGCCGTCGCCCGCGCGCTTGTGGTCCTGCGAGCTGGTCATGCAGCGGATCGTCTTTCCGTCACAAAAGCAGAGCGCCGACACCTCGCGGCCGGTCATGAACTCCTCGACAACCATCTTGTCGCCGGCCTTGCCGAAGTGCTTATCCAGCATGATCTCCTTGACGCCGGCAACCGCCTCCTCCTCGGAGTTACAGATGAGAACGCCCTTTCCGAGCGCCAGTCCGTCCGCCTTCAGGACAACGGGATACTTGTTCTGCGCCTTGATGTATGCTGTCGCCTTCTCCGCGTCCGCAAAGGTCTCATAGGCCGCGGTGGGGATGTTGTACTTCTTCATCAATTCCTTGGAAAATGCCTTGCTCCCCTCAATGATCGCCGCATTGGCACGCGGCCCGAAAGCGCGAAGTCCCGCCGCCTCAAAGGCATCCACGGCGCCGGCCACAAGAGGATCGTCGGGACCGACTACGATCAGGTCGATCTCATTGTCCTTTGCAAACGCGATCAGCTTGTCGAACTCCAAAACGCCGATGGGAACACAGGTCGCAAGCTCCGCGATTCCCGCATTGCCGGGGGCGCAGTAAATCTTCGACGCCTTCTCACTCTTTGCAATGGATGCGATGATCGCGTGCTCTCTTCCGCCGCTTCCGATAACCAGTATATTCAATTTCGTATCCTCCGTGTATATTGTTTTTTCAATTCAAGCCGACACATGCCGGCGGACCCTTCTTACTCCGTCACAAACCAGTTTCCGTTGTTGTCCCTGTGTACCCGTCCGTTGGCGATCGCGTCGATCACCTGCGGAAGGATGATCCATTCCGCCTGCTCCATCACGCGTCGCTGCAACACTTCGGGCGTGTCGTCCGGCTCAACTGCCACGGCCTTCTGGAGAAGGATCGGGCCGGTGTCGGTGCCTTCATCCACATAGTGGACCGTAGCGCCGGTCACTTTCACGCCCCGGGCGAGCACCTGCTCATGGACATGCAGTCCGTAGAACCCGTCGCCGCAGAAGGAAGGGATCAGCGACGGATGGATATTGATGATCCTGCGCTCATAACGGCGGATCATCTCCGCCGGAATGATCACGAGAAATCCTGCCAGAACGATGAGGTCGGGTTTTAAGCTGTCCACCGCCTCAAGCAGAGCCGCCTCAAACTCAGCCCGTGTCGCATAGGCCTTGCGGGACACGCATACGGCAGGGATTCCCGCCTTCTTCGCGCGCTCCAGCGCATAGGCATCCGTACGGTTGCTGATGACGCCGCAAATCTCCGTGTTCGTTATCTTCCCGTCGCGCACCGCGTCGAGAATCGCCTGCAAATTCGTGCCCCCTCCGGACACCATAACTGCTGCTCTCATGTCTCCTCCCATTGTATCGCCGAAATGCTGTAAAAATCAAGTACAAAGCGGTGTTTACACAACATTTTCCGTGTATAACAAACGCCCGCGTACCGGTCTATGCCGGCACCCGGGCGCACTTACCGATTACAGAAGCCGGATTCCCTTCTCGCCGTCAGCAATCTCGCCGACGATGTAGGCCTTTTCCCCGGCAGCTGCCAGCAGGCGAAGCGTCTCATCCGCCTTGTCGCTCGAAACGGCAACCATCATTCCGATACCCATATTGTAGGTATTGTACATCATCTTTTCTTCGATGTTTCCGGTCTTCGCCAGAAGCTCAAAGATAGCGGGAACATCGTAGCTGTTCTTGCGGATCACGGCAACCTTGCCCTCCGGAAGCATCCGCGGGATGTTCTCATAGAAACCGCCGCCCGTGATGTGGCTGCATGCCTTCACGGTAACGCCGCCGTCCTTCAGGGCCTTCAGAGCCTTCACATAAATCTTCGTGGGCGTCAGCAGTGCCTCACCGAGGGTGCAGCCCAGAGAGTCATTGTAGCGCGCCATGGAAGCCTCGCGCATATCGAACACCTTGCGGACCAGCGAGTAACCGTTGCTGTGGATACCCGAGGAAGCGATACCGATGATGGTGTCACCCGCCTCCACCTTGCTGCCGTCCACAATATCATCGCGGTCTACGATACCTACGGCAAATCCCGCAAGGTCATACTCGTCTACCGGATAGAAGCCCGGCATCTCCGCCGTCTCGCCGCCGATCAGTGCGCATCCGGCCTGCTTGCAGCCCTCCGCAACGCCCTTTACGATCGTGGCGATCTTCTCCGGATAGTTCTTTCCGCAGGCAACATAATCGAGGAAGAACAAAGGCTCGCCGCCCGCACACGCAATGTCGTTCACACACATTGCCACGCAGTCGATACCGATGGTGTCGTGCTTATCCAAGAGGAATGCAATCTTCAGTTTCGTTCCAACGCCGTCCGTTCCCGACACCAGCGTCGGATGTTTCATCGTCATAAAACGGTCGAGGGAAAATGCACCCGAGAACCCGCCGAGTCCGCCCAGCACTTCGGGACGCATCGTCTCTTTCACATGTGCCTTCATCAGCTCCACGGCACGATAACCCGCTTCGATGTCTACACCTGCATTCTTATAATCCATACTGCAGCTCTCCTTTTTCTTTCCTGTTACGCTGCGACTGCCGCACCGTAACGGCCTCAGCTCCTCCGGTCTCCCGGAAGGCCAGCACCATTGTAACACAAAACATCGGAACCTGCACCTGTCAAAGTTGGGATTTCCGCTGTTTCTTTTTCATTGAAACCATAAGGATTACTTATTGTCTGCGTAGTTTTGATAACCTACGCTTTCCAGTCTCTCCTTTTTAGCCATGACGCCGTCCTTCAGCTCCTGCTTGTACGCAATGATCTTCGCCAACAGCTCCTTGTCGTGTGTCGCGATGATCTTCGCAGCAAGGATACCGGCGTTTGCGCCGCCGTCGATGGCCACCGTGGCAACCGGAATTCCCGAGGGCATCTGCACGATAGAATACAGGGAATCCACGCCGCCGAGCGCCTTCGTGTGGATCGGTACGCCGATAACCGGGAGCGGGAAGATCGCCGCGCACATACCCGGCAGATGCGCTGCCCCGCCGGCGCCAGCAATGATCACCTCAAAGCCCTTCTCCGCCGCGGTGTTGGCGTAGTCAAAAAACACATCGGGCATGCGGTGCGCCGAGATGATGGTCATCTCGTACTCGATGCCGAATTTCTCAAGGATTGCCGCAGCCTTCTGCATGATCGGCAGATCCGAATCGCTTCCCATAACAATTCCTACTTTAGCCATATGTCCCTCCGTATTGATCCGGTTTTCACCGTGATAGTTCTTTTATGTCATTTGCCTGCTTTTTCGAGTTCCTCAAGGGGCTCGTTCAGTTCTTCCGTACCCGGCACCACAAACCGGCCGTTTCTTATGATCGCGCCGATCACCCTGCCCTTCGCATCATGGACCAGGATTTCCCCGAGCTCGTCATAGGGGATCGTGATATCCGTGTGACAGTTCATGTACGCCTTCGCGGGATCCGTATCCCGAAGCGCCGAGACCTCATTCTCTCTGGCGATGATCTCCTTGCCGTCAGGATTGTACAGCGCATGGTCCTCACTGTGGCTGTAGCACGTATCTCCCACCGCAAAATGGGGTCCCGTCTTCTCGGCGATCAGGATCGGCAGTTTCTCCTGCACATCGCATCGGATTCCCATGGCGTACGCCACGGTGTTCGTCCCGATGGCAAACTCGCCGATGGGCAGCGTCTTGTGCTGTGCAAGGATTGCCTCCTCAAGGAAAGTTCTATTTTCATTGTCCGTCGGAAAATTATCACACATGTAGGAGGTGATCATTCCGTCCTTGAAGGTGAACCGGAGGTTTTTAAACGTCACTCCGTCGATGCACACCTTCGTCACATGGAGCGTTCCCTCCGTGCCGGAAAGCACCGGGGATGTGAACACCTCGCCCACCGGAATGTTGACATCCGCGCCGCAGTTTTCGAAGTTGGTCTGCTTCGCCGGATCGGTGAGGGTGTGAAGCATCACCTTCATGTTCGTCTCGTTGGCACCCCTGCCGGACACGGTCACAAAAGCGCCCTTGTCGAGCACGTCGATGATCTTCTGCTGGATCTCCTTGTAATGTGCATTGGAGAGCGTATTACAGCGGATGGTCTCGCGGAACACATCCGTAAAATTCTTTCCGACCGAAGGCACCGGATACGCAATGATCGTGAATGTCCGCTCCTCTGGCTTGATGTACTGCTGGATGATCGGAACGATGCGGCCCCTCAGCTCCTGAAGGAATGCTGCCGTACGGGGCTTTGCCGTCGGCACCGCGCGCTTGTTGACATACTCCACATCGGGCTCGCCGAAGATCTCCTGCACTGCAGGTCCGGCAAATCCCGCTAACGGCTCCTTATATACTTCGAGGCATTCCTTCATGCTCGTGACAGCCTCTTCGATGATCGGCCGCTGAAGCACGAGGAATCCGTTGTTCCGGTGGTCATAGCTGTACTGACGGTTGACCGAATTGCCGCCGATGCCGCCGATCTGGAAGTTCAGGATATTCACCAAGAGTGCACTCTGCAGGAACAGTCTCGGCTCAAGGCCTGCCTCGCGGAACAGTTCCGCAGCTCTTGCCGTCACCCTCTCAAAACCGATGTAGGTATCGAACGCCACCGAATTCTTCTTCGATCGGTCGATCCGCATGGTCTCAAAACTGTCGATAAATCCGTTGACAAATGTCTTCGCCATCCCGTCGATGGTCTTCTTCGGCTGCTTGGCGAGGAACCGGTGAACGGCAATCGCCTCCTCCGACACCGGAACGCCGTAGTCATACAGGCATCCCTCGTCCTCCGCCGCACGGCGGATGATCTCCTCCACGGCTTTCGATGAGGCGGGGTCGTATTTTTCGTACATGCGAAGCTCGGTGTACTCGCGGAAATAGTCGTGGGCATAGTAATAAAGGCTCTGCTTGATGCCGCGGTCCACGCCGTCCTTCTCGATGTGACCGAAGATCTCCGCGATCAGCTCGCAAACATAGAGATAAGGCTTTTCAATGCCCCGCATGAGATACGGGACGGTCTCGAAAAGCTCGCGCCCGAGCATGGCGATCACCTGGGCATACGTTGTGCCGTAAGCACGGGCTGCAACATCCGGGTTCAGAATGGACGTCTTATACTCCGCCTCACAGACAGACGCATACAGAGCCCGGTTTTCGCTCTGTTTCGCCGCCGGATCCAGCTGCGCCCACTGGCCTTTCGCAACGGATTCCGCCATCCGCTTCGCGTCGGAAGCAATCCGCACGAGTTCCGCAAGTCCTTTCGGGGCATTTTTTTGTTTCGCGGAATCGCGCAGTCCCGAGAGCACAAGGGAAAGTCTCTCCTTCTCCTCCGCGGACAGGGAAAGCATGGAAGGCGTATGGTCCTTATCCGCCTTCCTGCCGGTTTGTTTCTTCATCTGTTATATCCTTTCCGGAATTCCCCGCAGGGATATTCCGCCTGACGTATTCTTATTTGGGAGTTACAGCGCCGCACCGATCAGGAACAGCCCGAAGGTGATGACGATCACGGCGATGTTGATCACAAGCCCGATCATGGCGTATCCGTCGAAAAACGGGGTTTCCCTTCGCGCCGTAGCGGAGGACGCCGCACCTGCGATGGCGAGAATGCCGTTGAGAAACAGCAGACTGCCCACGGGAGCCTCCTTGTGGACACGCCCGTAAAAAAGACAGAATAAAAAGAAGAAAACACAGAGCACGCCGACAACAAGCGACACCTTCCCCATGATGGAACGGTGCCGTCCCTTGTAATGAACGGTTGATTTCTCCGAACCCGGCTTGTCCATGCTTTCTATCCTTCTTATTTTTTCTTCCGGCGTTTCTTCTTTCCGCCGGAGGAAGCTCCTGTTAACGCCCTGCGCACCGGGATGCTTACAAGAATTCCCAGGATGCCGCCGAGGGTGTTCAAAATCACGTCGTCAATATCCAGCGTCCCCACATTGCAGACATATTGGAGCACCTCCGCAAGGATGCATGCGATGTATACCACCGCCAGTGCAAACACGCCGTAGGGACGTCTCGGCGCCAACAGCGCCACGCACAATCCCATGGGGAAAAATGCCGCGATATTGCCGACGATATTCATCCAGAACAATCCGGATGTCAGACTCTGCGGTCCCTTGTAAAACCGCCGGATCTCCTGAAAGGGAATGAGATTGATCCCGTGGGCGCTGCCCTGCGTCCGGCCGAATTTCGCTGAGAAAAACAGCACATAGACCAGCACCGCAAGGTACAGCACAAACACGATCCCGACAAATCCCTTTTGCTTTTTTGTTAACTCCATTCCTGTTCCCCGTTTCGGAAGATTCCCGAGATGACCCGGGGGATTCAGCTTACTGGCGCAGCTCGACTCCAAGATCCGAAAGGCCCTTAAGGATTCCGTTCATCACCTTCGTGATCTCCTCGTCGGTCAGCGTGTGATCCTTCGAGCGAAGGGTCACGGAGTAAGCCATGGACTTGTGTCCTTCAAGAATCTGGGAACCCTCGTAGATATCGAAGAGACGGTACTCCTCCAAAAGCTTTCCGCCGTTTTTGCGGATTACCTCCTCGATGTCGCCTGCGAGAACGCTCTTCTTCATCACCATGGAGAGGTCGCGGGTAACCGCCGGGAATCTGGCGATTCCCTCGTACTTCAGGTCAAAGCTTGCGTACTCACAGATCTTGGGCATATCCAGAACGCCGATGTAGGTGCGGTCGCCCAGATCATAGGTCTCGCATACCTTCGGATGAACCTCGCCGAGGTAACCGATGGGTACGCCTGCGTAGGAAACGACAGCCTGACGGCCGGGATGCAGGAAATTGAACTCACCCGTGTTCTTGTAGGTGAGGGTCTTCTTCATGCCGACACGGCGGATGAAATCCTCCATCACGCCCTTCATGTCAAAGAAATCACCGTCGCCGTAGAAACCGAGGGTAAACTGTACTCTCTCATCCGGAAGCTCCGTGAGAGGAAGCGCCTTCGGCAGATAGATCTTAGCCATCTCGTAGAGGCGGCCGTTCTTGTTTCTGCGGTTATAGTTCG
>JAGCVY010000094.1 GCA_017962105.1 Lachnospiraceae bacterium | reverse complement strand
TGATCTTAAGATCGGGTGCGAGAGCCTTGATACCGAGCTCGAACCGAACCTGATCGTTGCCCTTGCCGGTTGCACCGTGGCAGATTGCGGAAGCGCCTTCCTTGCGGGCGATCTCAACGAGCTTCTTTGCGATCAGCGGACGGGCCATCGAGGTACCGAGTAGGTACTTGTTCTCATATACGGTGTTGGCCTGTACACAGGGTACGATGTATTCCTCGGCAAATTCGTCATTGACATCGAGAATGTATAATTTCTCGGCGCCGCAGTATTTTGCGCGCTCTTCCAAACCGTCGAGCTCGCTTTCCTGACCGCAGTCGATGCAGCAGCAGATTACTTCATAATCGTAGTTTTCCTTGAGCCACGGGATGATTGCGGTGGTGTCCAAACCGCCGGAGTAGGCAAGGATGACTTTTTCTTTCATGGGTACAACCTCCTGATTCAATGTATAGCGGTGCAACTTTATGCATACTGTATGCACCGTAGCTGTACATAAAGGTACATCAAAAGATTCAGAAAAGCAAGTATTTTTTGTGGGAATACGAAAAACCGTCAAAAATGCATAAAAACACAAAAAAACGCGAAAAATATGTTGCAAAATTCATAAACAGGGTATAGAATGGCAACATCATTCAAACGGAGGCGATTTCTTTTATGGTTCAGACCGTTCCGATCATCCTCGCAAGCCAGTCACCGAGACGTCGGGAAATTCTCACAATGCTTGGGGTGGATTTCACCGTCGAGGTATCCGCCGCCGATGAGACTGTCGGCGTCATGGAACCGGGCGAGATCGTGAAGGAACTTGCCATGAGGAAAGCCACGGCTGTGTTTCATCATCATAAGGAAGACTGTATGGTGATCGGAAGCGATACCATCGTTTGGAAGGACGGCGATGTGTTGGGGAAGCCGAAGGATGAAGAGGATGCGGCGGCGATGCTTGAAAAGCTTTCCGGTGATATTAATACGGTATACACAGGAGTGTGTGTCCTGTATCGAAAGAACGGGACGGTTGTGCGGGATTCTTTCTTCGAAGAAGCCGATGTGCTGTTTGCAAAAATGAGCCAGGAAGAGATCCGATGGTACGTACAGACCGGTGAACCTATGGACAAAGCCGGCGGGTACGCCGTGCAGGTACTCGGCGGAAGATTCATTCGGGAAATCCGAGGTGATTTCTATACCGTTGTCGGATTGCCGCTCAACAGCTTATATGAGAAAATGAAGCGTCTCGGGGCGTTAGCTCCGGAGAACGCAGAAGAAGTTTAAGAGGACGAAACCATGAAGACGAAAGTATTTATTGACGGAAGTGAAGGAACAACGGGTCTTCGGATCTTTGAGAGATTTGAAGGAAGGGACGATATTGAGCTTTTGAAGATTCCCTCGGAGCTTCGGAAGGATCCCGATACGATCCGGAAATTCATCAATGATTCCGATATTACATTCCTCTGTCTTCCGGACGCGGCGGCACTTGAGGCTGCGGAGATGGCGGGAGACGATGTGGTCGTGATCGACACGTCGACGGCACACCGCACCAATCCGGATTGGGCTTACGGCTTCCCGGAACTGTCGAAGGAGCTGCGGGAGAAAATCCGAACCAGCAAGAGAATTGCGGTTCCCGGCTGCTATGCATCGGGATTCATCGGGATCGGATATCCTTTGGTTTCCGCAGGGATTCTTCCTGCTGATTACCCGGTTTCCGTGTTTGCGGTTTCCGGCTACAGCGGCGGCGGAAAGAAACTGATCGCTGCCTACGAGGAAGAGGGACGTGACAGCAAATTCGACTCCGCCCGCATGTACGCATGGGGACAGAGCCACAAGCATCTGAAAGAAATGAAGATGATCACCGGCCTTGCGGCGGAACCGCTGTTTTGCCCGATGACGACCAATTACCACAGCGGAATGATCGTTCAGGTACCTCTTTTCACCGACCGCTTGGCGAAGAAGGTCACTCCCGAGGAGCTGCAGGCATTTTTCGCGGAATACTATAAAGACGAACAATTCATCAAGGTCCTGCCGTTCGGAGCGGACGTCGAGGCGGGCGGAGCATTATTTTCCGACGCATGCGCCGGCTGGGACGGAATGGAGATCCTGGTGACCGGCAACAGCGATCGTATCGTGGTTGCATCCCGGTTTGACAATCTCGGCAAGGGCGCGTCGGGCGCAGCGATCCAGTGCATGAACATCGTGCTGGGATGCGATGAGGCAAAAGGACTGAATTTGTGATCGCTTTTGACATCCGATTTGATGAAAATGCGCGATTGAAGTTTCGGTTTCGACGGAGTATAATCCATAGCGAACATCGAACAGATTCGGACGGAGTGATCCCAAAGGATGCTCCTAGCCGATGAAACAGAGTGACATATGAGGTGAAAACCATGAGAAAATTCAAGGGAAACTGCACAACACCGAATGGATTTTCCGCTACGGGTGTGATGGCGGGAATCCGCAAGAAGATCAAGAAGGATATCGCGCTTGTGTACAGCGAGACGCCGTGCGTGGCAGGTGCGACTTTTACAACCAATAAAGTGAAGGCGGCTCCGGTTGTCTGGGATATGGAGATCCTTAAGAACGGGAAGCCGAAGCATGCGGTGGTCCTGAACTCCGGGATCGCAAACGCGTGCATGGGACAGCAGGGCGTTGAAGACAACTACGAGATGGCTTCCGCCGCAGCGCTGGCACTTGCCTGCCATCCGGATCAGGTATTTACCGCGTCCACCGGCGTTATCGGTCAGCCGATGCCCATGAATGTCATCGTGCCCGGGATCGAGGACGCTGCCAAGCGGCTCGGAACAAGCGAGAGCGACGGTCAGGACGCTGCCGAGGCGATCATGACCACCGACACGGTGTGCAAGACGGTTGCCTGCCAGTTCACCGCAGAGGACGAGATTGAGGTTACCCTGGGCGGCATGAGTAAGGGCTCGGGAATGATCCATCCCAATATGGCTACCATGCTTTCCGTTGTGACCACCGATATCAACATTGACGAGGCGCTTCTGCAGGAAGCGGTTTCCACCGTGGTTGCGGACACCTTCAACATGATCTCCGTGGACCGCGACACCTCCACAAACGACACCTTCATCGTGCTCGCCAACGGTCTTGCCGGAAACGAGAAGATCACAAAGAAGAACAAGGTGTACGATGATTTCGTGCTCGCTCTTTTCATCGTCTGCAAGGATCTGGCCATGAAGATGGCAGCAGATGGCGAGGGCGCCACGAAGCTCCTTGAGGTTAAGGTGCGTCATGCCAGAACCCACGAGGACGCTGTGAAGATTGCCAAGGCCGTGATCTCCTCGAACCTTGTGAAGGCGGCATTTTACGGAAGCGACGCCAACTGGGGCCGCGTGCTGTGCGCCATGGGATACTCCGGCGGCGAGTTTGATCCGGACAAGGTGGACATCTACCTGCAGGACGGCGATGACCGCTACCTTCTCGTGAAGGGCGGCATGGCGATCGACTACTCCGAGAAGAAGGCGACGGAGCTTCTCTCGAAGAAGATGATGACGTTCCGCATCAACTGCAACGACGGCTATGAGAAGGCGACGGCGTGGGGATGCGACCTCACCTATGATTACGTAAAGATCAACGGGGATTACCGTTCCTGATCTTTGGATGATTAAATCGGAAAATACATGCAGACATTTCGGAGGATTTATGGCAGACAAGATGGACACAATGATGGATAAGGCCCAGACCCTGATCGAGGCCCTTCCCTATATTCGCGAGTTCAGCAACAAGACCGTCGTCGTAAAATACGGCGGCAGCGCTATGCTGGATGAAGACCTGAAGAAGAAGGTAAGCCAGGATATCGCGCTCCTGAAACTTGTAGGTATGCACCCCGTGATCGTTCACGGCGGCGGCAAGGAGATCAGCAAATGGGTCGGTCTCATGGGCAAGGAGCCGCAGTTCGTGAGCGGTCTGCGTGTGACAGACTCCGATACCATGGAAGTCGCTGAGATGGTGCTCAACAAGGTTAACAAGAGCCTTGTTCAGCTTCTGGAGGCAAACGGTGTCCGTGCTGCCGGTATCAGCGGCAAGGACGGCAACATGCTCACGGTACGACGAAAGACCGTGGACGGACAGGACATCGGTTTCGTCGGCGAGGTGAAGAGCGTCAACGCCAACCTGATCAACACGCTGATCAAGAACGGCTACGTTCCGGTTATCGCACCCATCGGTATGGATGATGAATACCAGACCTACAACATCAACGCCGATGACGCAGCCTGCGCGATCGCGGAGGCGCTGAGCGCAGAAAAACTGGCGTTTCTCACGGATATCGAGGGCGTATACAAGGATCCGAAGGATCCGTCGACGCTGCTTTCCGTTTTGACGCTTTCCGATGCCGAGAAGCTGATCGCTGACGGTTATGTCGGCGGCGGAATGATCCCGAAGCTTAAAAACTGCATCGACGCCGTGAACTGCGGCGTGTCCCGCGTACATATTCTCGACGGAAGAAGACCGCACTGCCTGCTCCTTGAGTTCTTCACCGAACAGGGTGTCGGTACTGCGATCATCGACGACGTTCGCGAGGGATGGCAGTCGGACATCAACTGATTTTTGGAGAAATGACTATGAAAGAACAAGTGATCCGCGAAGCGGAATCCCTGCTCATGCATACCTATAACAGATTCCCCATGGTGCTTGACCACGGTGAGGGGATGTACCTGTACGAGACCGACGGTACAAAGTATCTGGATTTCGGGTCGGGTATCGGCGTGTATGCGCTCGGATACGGAAATAAAGAATATAACGATGCGTTGAAGGCGCAGATCGACAAGCTGCTTCACACATCCAACCTGTTTTACAACGAGCCGGCATTGTCTGCCGCAAAATGTGTCTGCGAAGCCACCGGAATGGACCGCGTTTTCTTTACCAACAGCGGTGCAGAGGCAGTGGAAGGTGCCATCAAGGTTGCGCGCAAGTACTATTACAAGACACGCGGCAAGGCTGACAGCACCATCATTGCGATGGACCATTCGTTCCACGGCCGTACCCTGGGTGCCGTTTCCGTTACCGGAAAGGCTGCGTACCGCGAGCCCTTTGAGCCGTTGATCGGCGGCGTGAAATTCGCAGAGTTCAATGATCTTGCTTCCGTGGAGGCCCTTTTTGACGATACGACTGCGGCTGTGATCATGGAGACACTGCAGGGAGAAGGCGGGATCCATCCCGCGGATCCTGAGTTTATCGAGGGCGTACGCAAGCTTTGCGACGAGCACGACGCGCTTCTGATCCTCGATGAGATCCAGTGCGGTATGGGCAGAAGCGGTGCGATGTTCACCTATCAGAAATACGGCGTAACACCCGATGTGGTCACGCTTGCAAAAGCTCTCGGATGCGGAGTGCCGGTAGGCGCTTTCGCAGCCAAAGGCAAAGCTGCAGAGGCACTGGAGCCCGGTGACCACGGCTCGACCTACGGCGGCAATCCCTTTGTGTGTGCGGCGGCGACCGCTGTCTTTGAGCAGTTTGAAAAGCTGCAGCTTCTTGAGCACGTGAACGAGGCTGCCCCTTATCTGTGGGAGACCCTCGAGACGGTTGCGAAGTATTTTCCGTGTGTTGTGGATCATCGCGGCATCGGTCTGATGCAGGGACTGCAGTTCACCGTTGCGCCCGGAGATATCGTGAAGGCTGCCCTGAAGCGGGGACTGATCCTGATCGCAGCAGCCGGAAATGTGGTTCGTTTCCTTCCTCCGTTGATTGTTTCCAAGGAGCAGATTGACGAGATGGCGGGCATCCTTCGGGAGGCGATCGCCGAGGCGTCCTCTGCTCAGGCGTAGAGGAATCCGCAAAAGGTTTTCCCTGCGTTTTACATGTAGAAAATAAAGCACGGAATTTGTATACATTTTCCGTGCTTTTTCTGTTGTTTCAATCTTGGTTTTCGGGTATAATAAACGTGCTGTGTGGTTGCGTGTCGGAAAGGATCGGGTATGGTACGATTGCGACGATGGATTCCGATGGCGGTGGTTGCGCTTGCTGTTACAGCGGCCGGCGTAGTTTTTCTGTGTCAATACGGGAAGGAGGAGAACCTTGGCTTCCGACAAAAAAGCGAAGAAATCGAAGAAGGTCTCCGTTCCGGGGATGCTGATCCGGCTGGTGATCAAACTCGGGAAGGCGGCGGGGAAAACGTTCCTGCTGATCCTGAAGATACTTCCGTTTGCGTCCATGTGTGTGGATCGGTTCGGCGGGAAGGAGTCTTCTTCCTGAGTGTAGGTATGCGTGTGGCGGACGCCGTGGATGCAGCCGGCGGTTTTACCGAGGATGCAGATACTTCCTATCGAAATCTCGCGGAACCGGTTTCCGATGGCATGAAGATCTATATCCCGTCTCTCGAAGAGACTGCGAGCGGGTTCGTTCCCGACTTGTCGGAGGATGGGAACGGCGGAAAGGTAAACATCAATTCAGCCGGGCTTCAGCAGCTGATGACGCTTCCGGGGATCGGCGAGAGCAGAGCGAGAGACATTATCTCGTGGCGGGAAGAGCACGGAGGATTCACGGATATTTCCGACATCAAGAAAGTGAGCGGGATCAAGGATGCGGTGTTTGAAAAAATAAAAAACCTGATAGCGGTCCGATAACGCTTCGGTGTTCCGTACATAGAATATTGAGTATGTTGCGAGGGGTCAGAAGGGATGAGTAAGAAAATACTTGTTGTCGATGATGAAAAACTGATTGTCAAGGGGATTAAATTCAGCCTCGAAGCGGAAGGCTTTCTTGTGGACTGTGCTTATGACGGGGAAGAGGCCGTGAACAAGGTGTCACAGTCTCACTTTGACCTGATCCTTTTGGACGTGATGCTTCCGAAGCTCAGCGGGTATGAAGTATGTACCAGAGTGCGGGAGTTTTCCTCGGTTCCCATCATCATGCTGACTGCCAAGGGCGACGATATGGATAAGATCCTCGGACTTGAATACGGCGCCGACGATTACATCACAAAACCCTTCAATATTCTCGAGGTGAAAGCAAGGATCAAGGCGATCTTCCGCCGCAGCGAGTCGGTTCCGAACGAGGTTATGAAACCGGTATCCCGTGAGATCCGGTTTAAGGGCCTGCGCCTTGTGCCCGACAGCCGTCAGGTTTTTG
This sequence comes from Lachnospiraceae bacterium, assembly GCA_017962105.1. Classification (GTDB taxonomy): domain Bacteria; phylum Bacillota; class Clostridia; order Lachnospirales; family Lachnospiraceae; genus ISDg. The sequence continues at coordinate 167,141 of JAGCVY010000094.1, read as the reverse complement.
TTGACAACCGGGAGATCCGGCTCACCGTCAAGGAGTACGATGTTCTGGAGCTGTTGCTGACGCATCCGAACAAGGTGTATTCCCGCGAGAGTCTTATGAATATTGTGTGGGGGTATGATTATCTGAAGGATGCCCGTACCGTGGATGTCCATGTGCGCCGCCTTCGCGAGAAGATCGAGCCGGATGCCGGCGAGCCGATTTATGTACAGACTAAATGGGGCGTAGGGTATTATTTTTCGGATCATGAGTAAACTCAAGAGCAAAATCAGTATGTCTTTTATTCTGTTCCTCGGAATTGCTTTCTGCGGAATTGTTTCTTGTGTCCTTCTTTCTTATATTCTGATCTCTTATAATGACCGTCATCTTTTTGATGTCACCAGAAAACAGCTCTCGGATTACTCCGAAGGGCTTTCTTATGATATTGCGCGCACCGGATTCCCAAGCGGTTCCGACACCACTGTGGCCGAGCAGCTGTATCTCCTTGCGGAAAATTATCACGGCCGTGTTCTTATCCTTGACGGGTCCCTTCAGGTTTGTTTTGATTCGTACCGGACCAAGAACGGGAAAACGGTGGTTGCACCGGAGATTCTGGAGGCTGTGGCGGAGAAAACCCATTTTTCGTATGATGAGGAGTCGAAGAGCGCAACGTATGTGCGGGTTCTTCCGTCGGTGACCGGTTCCAAGGAAAATACCATCTTTTTCATGCGCTACGACATGAGCAGCGAGTGGAGCCGGTATCAGACAAGCAGAAGATATATCATGATGATCGCGCTGTGCCTTTCCATCATCATCTTCACACTTGCAATCGTGCTGGCCGTTGTGTTTACAAGGCCGCTCCGACGCATCAACCGTGCGCTAACGGAGATCGGAAACGGCAAGTTTGACGAGCGTGTCGAGGTGCGAAGCAACCGTCAGGTGGCGGATATTTCGGACTCTGTAAACCAGATTCTGGAGCGAACCCACGAGATGGTGGAGAACCGTCAGAATTTCGTGTCGGATGTTTCCCACGAGCTGAAGACGCCCATGACGTCCATGAAGATCCTCGCGGATGCCCTGCTGAATTCCGGAGAGGAACTGCCGCCGATGGTTCATGAGTTCCTAACGGATATCAATTCGGAGATCGACCGCGAGAACCATATCATTTCCGACCTGCTTGCACTTGCCCGTATGGACCGCAAGACGGATACCATTCAGTACGCGAGAACCCATATCAACGAGATCCTCGACGTTATCCTCAACCGCGTCGCACCCCTTGCCGAGTCCAAAGAGGTGGAGGTGGTCTGCGAAAGCTACCGTGATATCTATGCCGACGTGGACGAGCCGAAGATGATCACGGCGATCACGAATATTGTGGAAAATGCAATCCTTTACAACCGTCCGAACGGCAGCGTTTACGTTACCCTCAACGCCAACATGACCTATTTCTTCGTCACGGTGCGCGACACCGGAAACGGTATTGCCGAGTCGGAGATTGCCCATATTTTCGAACGTTTCTACCGTGTTGATAAGGATCGTTCCCGTGAGACCGGCGGAACGGGCCTCGGCCTGGCAATCACAAAAGATATTATCAACGCCCACGGCGGACAGATCAAGGTGTACAGCAAGATCAACGAAGGCACTACGTTCAGCGTGCGGGTACCGCTTGCGAAGCCCGTGAGAAACGGAGGTAAGGCATGAGAAGATTTGCAAAAACTGTTCTTGTCCTCGCTGTTTCGGCGTTCGTGTTGGTTCTTGCCGGCTGCACCCGGACTGCGCCGAAAACTCCCGGCACTGACGGCGTATATCCGGTGTATTACTGTGTGGTAAACAAGAACGCCACTGCCATGACCCGCGTGGAATACACCTATCAATCCGCTTCGAAGGAAGCCCGGATCGCGGAACTTCTGCAGAAACTGACAGAGGATAACAGTGATGCGGGGCAGTATGCCGTTGTTCCCGGATCGATCCGTATCGAAGACTGGACCTTGTCGGAGGAGGGAGAACTGAACCTTTCCTTCAACGGAGAGTATTACGCGCTTTCCTCCGTTCGGGAGGCGGTGCTGCGGGCCGGTGTCGTACTGACGCTTACCCAGCTGGAAAATGTCCGCAGCGTTTCCTTCACGGTAAACGGGGAACCGTTAGTACAGCATGACCAACCCGTCGGGCCTATGGTGGCCGCGATGTTTGCAAATCACATCGGGGAGCCTACGGAGGTGAAAAATGTCACCCTCTGTTTCCTGTCCGGTGCGAAAAACGGCCTTGTAGCCGTAGACCGCCTTGTATTTCCCGATGATTACAAACCCATGGAGGAGTATCTCCTGGAGTTTTTGATCGCAGGTCCTACCGAAAAGGAAATATCCGCCGAGAAGCAGACGGAGCTGCAGCCTCTGTCAGGGATCCCGTCGGGCACGAAAATCCTTCATTTAGTAACCAAGAAATCCACATGTTATGTCGATCTGTCGAAAGAGTTTATGGACAGTGATAAATCCATTGCTCCGGTATATATTCTTCACAGCATAGCGGATACGCTGATCCGGAATTTCGATTATATTGACGGCGTCGTTATTTCCGTGGAGGGAAAAGTCCTCTCGACATACCGCGATACGGAAGTGCCTTCGATATTCCGAACAGCGGACCTGCTTCAGCCGAAGAACCAGTAATGGCATAACATCATCATAACCGGAGATCAGTCATGAAACGCCCTTTGTTTTGGGCGTCCGTCGGTGCAATCGCCGGCAGTCTCTGCGCATTCTCCCGAAACCGCGCAGTCTGTGTTGCGGTTGTTGCACTGTCCCTTCTTGCGATGGGCGTTCTTCTTGCCCTTCGTTCTGTTCCCCGAATAGCAGTCGTGATACCGCTCGGCGGTTTGATCGGAGTGCTCGCATGCCTGCGGTTTTTGTCCGCGGAGGCCGAGAGTACTGCGGTCTTTTCTGCCATGCAACGGATTCCGTCCATAGTCGTTGAGACGGGAAAATCCTCTTTCCTTGTATGCCCGGACAATGCGGGAGAGGATTCCTTCCGGATCTTGGTGTATTCTGAAGACCTGATGCCGTCTGTAGGGGATCGGGTCATTCTGACGGAACCCATCAGTCCGATCCCGGCTGCTTCCAACGAAGGGGAGTGGGACGCACATTCCTATTATCGGTCAAACGTATGCATCGGTTTCGTTACCGCCTGGGAACCGGCGGGCTCAGCGAAGCTTTCTGTTCGCATGCGTCTGTATCGCCTGCGGGAAGCTTTGTCAAAACAGATTGACGCTCTGTATCCGGAGGACACGGCAGCTTTTGTCAAAGCAATCCTGTACTGTGAGAAGAGCGGTTTGGATTACGAGGTGACGAAACGGTACCGGGAACTCGGGATTGCCCATATCCTTGCGGTAAGCGGACTGCATGTTTCCGTGTTCGGCGGCGTGCTCACATCATTTTTCCTCTTATTCTTACGAAGGTCCCATGCGGAGACGGCAAGTGCGGTCGTCATGTTTTTCTACGGGGCATTGTGCGGCTTTCCGGTATCCTGTACAAGGGCGGTATCTACCGCATTGTTCGATGGGATCGGGAGATCCCTTGGTAAGACACCGGACCGACTGACCGGGATAACCGCAGCCGCTGCCGTATTTCTTATCTACCGTCCGGTTCTTGTGCTTCAACAGGGCTTTTGGCTTTCCTTCGGATGTGCATATATCCTGCTTCGGCTGTCCCGGGAACGGGAAGAGGCGGAGAACAGAGTCCTGAAACCGGATTCTTCTGCGAAGGAAATCCTGCGGTTGAAAACAGGAAGTGCTGCCTCTGCGGGAATCCGCCTTGCATTTATTCTTCTCCCGATGCAGGCGGGAATGTTTTATACCGTCTCTCCGTTATCGGCGATTTTGAACTGCTTCGTACTGCCGATGATGGGATTGCTTCTGCCGATGGCGGCAGTCTCCCTGATCCTGTCACATCTGCAGTTTGGAATGGGGCAGTTTGCGGGAGGCTCGGTCCATTACGGGTTTGTCCTGCTTGACACCGCGTCAGAATGGCTTCAAAAACTGCCCTTCGGGGCTGTTGTGACAGGAAAACCGAGGGTATGGAACTATGTGCTTTACGGGATCATTTTCCTTTGTGTCAAGGTTTTACGAAGGAAACGGATAAAAACGGCCTTGACGATCTCACTTTTCGGGTTCCTGTGCTTTCTTCCGATCCGGTCCCGCGTTCTTACCATCTGCAACCTGTCGGTGGGACAGGGGGATTGCAGCGTTATCATTCACGGAAATGCCTGTATTGTCATCGATTGCGGATCACAGGGGAAGGAGACTGCAGGGGAGCGTATCCTGGTTCCGTTTCTTCTGTATCACGGATTTGCCGAGCCCACCGTGATCGTTGTTTCCCATACCGATTCCGATCACGTCAACGGTCTGACGGAACTGATGAAAGAAGAGTGGAGCGATGTTCCCGTCGTGTTACCGGCAAACGAGAAGGGAGAACCATTCAGCAGGGAATTTTTGAGAACCGGAGGGGAATCCGGATGGTCAGAGAACAAAGAAACCGACCGGTTCCGTTATCTTTCCGCGGGTGATTCCGTATCGGTTTCCTGCGGAAGACTGTACGGCGGAACGATCACCTTGTCCGTGCTGCATCCCAAATTATATACGGAGACCGATGACAAGAATGAGAACAGTCTCGTGGTCTGCCTTACCGACGGGAAGTGCAAAGCACTTTTTACCGGGGATTGCGGAAAGGAAACGCTGCGGGAGCTGGCGGAGGAAAACAGGGATGCGTTGACGACATGTAATTATCTGAAAGTGGCGCATCACGGTTCGGTATATTCGGCTGACGAGGTATTTTACGATGTTGTCAGACCGGATATTTCAGTGATTTCCGTCGGAAACAACAACTACGGACATCCTTCACCGGTGGTTATGGAGATGCTTGAAGCAGCGGGATCGCGGGTTTATGTCACAAAGACTGCGGGCCAGATAACGACGGAGTTTCGCAGAAACGGGATTACGGTTATTGCTTTTTGTGACGAAAAATGATAAAATAATCAAAGGGTTTGGGATGTATCTGCGGCAGGTTTTCGACCGTCTGCAGATGATTATGGATAAAGGAAGTCGGTAGATATGGAAAAGAAACAGCGTTTTGTCGGATTCTACAATCCTTCGGTTATATTGACCTACCTCGGGTTGACCTGTGCGTTTATCAGCATGTTCCGTGCATGGGAAGAGGATTTCCGCTGGGCAATCTTCTTTTTGATGCTTGCGGGACTCTGTGATATGTTTGACGGAACCGTTGCCCGGAGGATCAAAAGAAACGAATCCGAGAAAAAATTCGGGATCCAGCTCGATTCCCTTTGCGATATCGTATGCTTCGGCGTGACGCCTGCGACGATCGCCTATATGATCTACGGCGGAAGCAACGCCCGTTTCTTCGGATTGTTCGCAGGCTTTGTCCTCACCTTATGCGGCCTGATCCGTCTTGCGTATTTTAATGTGACGGAGGAGGAGCGTCAGGCTCAGACCTCCGAGCGTCGGGATTACTATCAGGGAATGCCGATCACGGCGTCTGCCATCGGAGTACCGGTTGCCTATATCGTCGGTAAGCTCCTTGCGACGATCATTGACCGTTCCATTGCACTTCCGATTTTTTTCAGCGCGTTCATGCTGTTTGTGGCGTTTTTGTACGTTTATAATTTTCCGGTGCGCAAACCCCATAAGAAGGGCATGATCATCATGATCGTGTGCTGCCTTGCATTGTTTGCCGGAGTTTTGCTGGTATAAGACTTACCTGTTCGCTTCGGCGGAACGGAGATACAGGAGTATTCCCTTATGAGTATTGAGAATCGGAATCTGAATACGGAATGTTACAAGGATCGGGACGGCAATCTTGTGCCGATCCCGATTTCCAATAATGGGCTGATCGAGAAGATGTTTTCAAACGCATTTTACCGAGGAATCATGAGGATTGCTTCCTCCCACTGGTTCTCCAATCTGGAGCGGTTTGCGTTAAGCACCTTCTTTTCGTCGTTTTCCATCACTGATTTTGTCCGGAAGAACGGTATCAATCTGAAGGAATACAAGAAGAAAAAGTATGCGTCCTTCCACGAGTTTTTCTACCGTGAGATCCGCCCCGAGTGCCGGCCGATCGCCCTCAGCGAGAACAATCTGGTCTCCCCGTGCGACTGCAAGGCAAGCGTATACCGGATTTCCGAGGATTTGGGTTTTGTGATCAAGGGCGTTCCTTACACGGTTTCGGAAGTGCTGGCGGACAAGGATGCTTCCATGGCGTACAACGGAGGATATCTGTTCCTTCTGCGCCTGAGCCTCGACGATTATCATCATTATTGTTATCCTATCTCGGGAGCAAAGACGGAAGACTGCTATATTCCCGGCAAACTTATGACGGTCCATCCGATCATTCACAAGTACGCCGCTGTCTATCGGGAAAATGCGAGACAGTACTGCGTGATCCGAAACGATTCCAACGGACAGATGTGCGTTGTCATGCAGGTCGGTGCGCTCGGAGTTGGCAGGATTGCAAACGACAACACCGACGCCGCTTCGGTTCGACAGGGAGAGGAACAGGGCCATTTCGAGTTCGGCGGATCCACCATCCTGGTGATCGTTCCGAAGGAAAGTTATGTGCCGGATGACGATCTTCTGAGGAATACCGAGGATGGGTATGAGACTGTGATCAAGATGGGAGAGCGCATCGGTACGCTTTCATCCGCATTGGAGGAGTAATCATGTACACGATCCGGGACGATCTGAAATCCGGAAATCTCAAACGGTTTTATGTGCTGACCGGGACGGAGGACTACCTGCGAAGATTGTATCTGTCGAAGCTTTCCCAGGCGATCCTTCCCGATGAAACTTCCATGAACAGAATGCTGTATGACGGAAACAAGACCGACCCGCTGGAAGTTATCGACGCTGCCATGACGCCGCCGTTTCTCGATGAACACCGGCTGATCACGCTTGTGGATACCGGCTTTTTGAAATCTTCGACGCCGATCGCCGACCGGATCGCGGAGTTTCCGGAGACGACGTATATCCTTTTCATGGAGAAGGAATGCGACTCCCGGAACAAACTGTACAAATATATTGAGAAGGAAGGGCATGTGGCCTCCTTTGAGCCTCTTCGGGATTCCGACTCGGTGAGCTTTATCGCAAACCGTCTGCAGCGCTTCGGACTGCGGATCTCCGAGGGAGACGCGAAATTCCTTCTGGAGCAGACAGGCAACGATCTGACCGCGCTTTCCAACGAGATTGACAAGCTGACCGCATACTGCGACGGGCGTGATGTGGTCACCGGGTCCGATATCAGGGAACTTACCTCCGTGCTTTCCCAGGGACAGATGTTCCGCATGATCGATGCGATCGTTTCGGGAAACCGGAAGCAGGCGATGTCCCTGTACCGGGATCTGCTGCTGGACCAGACTCCGGCGGTCGTCATTTTACGAAACCTCATCAACAACTTTTACCAGTTTTCCATGGTGTTAAGGTTGACTCGCAAGGGGCTTTCGTCCTTTGAAACCGCACAGCAGCTGAAGATCCCTTCGGGAGCGGTTTCGAGGTTTCTGAAGGCCGGGACCAACGTTTCCATCGAACGGGTTACCGGGGCGGTGGAGTACGGCAGGGAGCTGGAATCCAAGGTCAAGAACGGAGATCTCAATGACCGCGTCGCTGTGGAGTTGTTTCTCGCAAAACAGTTCGAAACCGCCTGAATCAGGCAATTGACGGTAATCCTTTACGGAAAATGAGAAAATCTGATTTTCCCTATTGACACGGAGGAAAAGTTGTAATAAAATCCTCGTGTATGTGTTCAGAGCGTCCGTGTCCGGATCTGAGCGCAATTTCATGCGAAAACCAGATTTTATACGGGAGGTGTGAAGATGGCGAATATCAAGTCCGCAAAGAAGAGAATTCTTGTGATTGAGACAAAGACCTTGCGCAACAAGATTATCAAGTCGAAGATCAAGACATTGACGAAGAAAGTGGATGCTGCCGTGGCTGCCGGCGACAAGACACTTGCTCAGAGCAATCTGACCAATGCGATCGTTGCGATTGATAAGGCTGCTGCGAAGGGCATTTTCCATAAAAACAATGCTGCGAGAAAAGTCTCCAGACTTCAGCGCGCAGTCAACAAGATGGCATAATGTTTGCATAATGTTGAACGTTACGGCGGGCAGAGTAATCTGGCCGCCGCTTTTTTCTCTCAGGCGGATCGACGCCCTCGCGAACAGCGTTCGCTCGGTGTACGTGCGCTCGGCAATTCCGACGCGTACTTCGTACGCTCCCGATGCTGCTAATTCGTCTCAATGAAAGCGTTGCTTTCATGAGCACGGACTCGAATCATCGCCGCCCTCAGGCGGCGGGATTGCTCTCGCTTAGCGCGCAAAAAAGCGGTGCACGAATGCACCGCCTGAAATGTTACGGAGGAGAAGGGATTTGAACCCTTGCGCCGGTGTTACCGACCTACTGGTGTTCGAAGCCAGACCCTTCAGCCACTTGGGTACTCCTCCAAAGCAACGGCTGTATTATACTATACTACCTTGGATTTGGCAAGGGGTAACTTTCGAAAAGGAACGCAACGAAAATGGCGAACACGGATCAAAGCAAAATACGGAATTTTTGCATCATTGCCCATATCGATCACGGCAAATCCACGCTTGCCGACCGTATCATCGAGAAGACCGGCCTGTTGACATCGAGAGAGATGCAGGAGCAGGTTCTGGACAATATGGATCTGGAGCGTGAGCGCGGAATCACCATCAAGGCGCAGACAATTCGAACGGTCTACAAGGCAAAAGACGGCGAGGAGTACATCTTTAATCTGATCGACACGCCCGGCCATGTAGACTTTAACTATGAAGTTTCCCGTTCGCTCGCGGCATGCGAGGGAGCGGTTTTGGTCGTGGATGCGGCACAGGGTATTGAGGCTCAGACACTTGCCAACGTCTACCTGGCGCTTGACCACAATCTGGAGATCATGCCGGTTATCAACAAGATCGACCTTCCCAGCGCAGAGCCGGAGCGGGTGATCCATGAGATTGAGGATGTGATCGGTCTGGAGGCGCAGGATGCCCCCTTGATATCCGCAAAGAACGGCATCAATATCGAGGAGGTCCTTGAGCAGATCACGAAGAAGATCCTGGCACCCGTCGGCGACCCGAAGAACCCCCTGAAAGCGCTCATTTTCGACTCGGTTTATGATTCCTACAAGGGCGTTATCATTTTCTGCCGTATCAAAGAGGGCACCATCAATATGAATACGCGCATAAGGATGATGGCGACAGGCGCGGAGGCCGATGTTGTGGAGATCGGAACTCTCGGCCCCGGCAAATTCATCCCCTGTGACGAACTCAGTGCCGGTATGGTAGGATATATTACCGCGAGCCTTAAGAATGTACGGGACACCCGTGTCGGCGATACCGTAACGGATGCAAACCGTCCGGCCGCTGAGGCGCTTCCGGGTTATAAGAAGGTCAACCCGATGGTGTACTGCGGTATGTACCCGGCCGACGGCGCAAAATATCCGGATCTCCGGGATGCATTGGAGAAGCTTCAGCTCAACGACGCGTCGCTTCAGTTTGAACCCGAGACATCCATCGCCCTCGGATTCGGCTTCCGGTGCGGATTCCTTGGACTTCTGCATCTGGAGATCATCCAGGAGCGGCTGGAGCGGGAGTACAATCTCGACCTGGTAACAACAGCGCCCAGCGTTATCTATAAGGTATATAAGACTGACGGAGCCGTTCTCGACATCTCCAACCCGGCCAACCTGCCGGATCCTTCGGAGATCGATCATATGGAGGAGCCCTTCGTGAGCGCCGAGATCATGGTTACGACGGAGTTTGTAGGTTCCATCATGAAACTCTGCCAGGACCGGCGCGGCGTATACCTCGGAATGGAGTACCTGGAACAGACGAGAGCGCTGCTTCGATATGAACTGCCTCTCAATGAGATCATATACGACTTCTTCGACGCCCTGAAATCCCGTTCCAAGGGATACGCTTCCTTCGACTACGAGTTCAAGGAGTATGTTCCGTCCAAGCTGGCCAAGCTGGACATCCTTGTCAACCACGAGGAGGTCGATGCACTTTCCTTTATCGTACATGAGGAGACCGCCTACGAGCGCGGTCGGAAAATGTGCGAAAAGCTCAAGGAGGAGATTCCGAGACAGCTCTTCGAGATTCCGATCCAGGCTGCTGTCGGAAGCAAGATCATCGCCAGGGAGACCGTGCGCGCAATGCGCAAGGACGTGCTTGCAAAGTGCTACGGCGGTGATATCACCCGTAAGAAGAAACTTCTGGAAAAGCAGAAGGAAGGAAAGAAACGTATGCGTCAGGTCGGTAACGTAGAGATTCCGCAGGCTGCGTTTATGAGCGTCCTGAAGCTGGATGAGGAATAAGAAGAGGACTCTATGGAACTGTACATCCATATTCCGTTTTGCAGGAGAAAATGTGCTTACTGCGATTTCCTTTCTTTCGCGGGATGTGAGAACTTGCAGAAGGACTACGCGGCGGCACTGTTTCGGGACATTGAGAGCCGCGGCGGAATCCTGAGCGGAAGACCCCACGTGGAAACCATCTATATCGGAGGCGGAACGCCGTCCCTCATGTACGAAGGATTTTACGAGGAACTCATGAGACGGGTCCGAGAGTCTTTTGATGTAGCAGATACTGCGGAGATCTCCATCGAATGCAATCCGGGCACAGCGACGAGAGAGAAGCTTTCGGAATACCGTCGCTGCGGGATCAACCGGATCAGCTTCGGAGCCCAGTCCGCGAAGGATCCGGAGCTGGAAAGCCTCGGCAGGATCCATCGTTTTGAGAATGTCCGGGAGACCGTGGCAATGGCCAGAGAAGCCGGGTTTGACAACATCAATATCGATCTTATGATGAATCTGCCGGGGCAGACGCGGGACAGTTTTCTCGAGTCATTGAAGGCTGTAATCGATCTTAATCCGGAACATATTTCCGCGTACAGCCTGATCCTGGAGCCCGGGACAGCATTTTACGAACGATACGAGTCCCGTCCGGACCTGCTTCCGGATGAGGAGGAGTCCTGCAGAACCTATGAATCCGCAGTGAAATTTCTCTCGGATTGCGGTTACAGGCAATATGAGATCTCGAATTTTGCCGGGGAAGGCAGAGAGTGCCGACATAACATCGGGTATTGGAAACGCGAGGAATACCTGGGAGTCGGACTCGGCGCTGCAAGCCTGATCGGCAGCCGCAGATACGCTGTCACCGGGGATCTTTCGGAATACCTCGAAAAATGCCGATATGCTTCAACAGAAGAGCTTTCCGAAACCGATGTGATCAATGAAACCATCATGCTCGGCCTTCGGATGAACGAAGGGATCGGCATTTCGGAGTTTCAAAGCCGGTTCGGGAGGGATGCGGCAGAGAGCTTTTCAGACCGGATGAAGAAATATGTTGAAGCAGGGCTTGCGGGTTCCTCGGAAGGCAGGATTTTCCTGACGGTAAAGGGCCTTCTGGTGAGCAATTCCATTCTTTCGGACGTGATGATTTAGCGTAAAAACGCCGGAGCTTTCCGGCGTTTTTTGTGTGCGGAAAGCAGCGTAATTGTCCTCGACATTTTCCGAATTAGTTACAAAAAATGTATTGACAAAACCGTTCTACGGGTGTATTCTTTGGTTAGATGTTAGCACTCAGACCATATGAGTGCTAATAATTTGGAAAGGCGGGGACGAACGGTGGAATTGGACGAACGCAAAATGACGATTCTGCGGGCTATCATTCAGAACTATCTGGAAACCGGCGAACCGGTAGGTTCCCGTACGATTTCCAAGTATACGGACCTGAATCTAAGCTCTGCGACAATTCGAAATGAGATGTCGGATCTCGAGGAGATGGGATACATCCTTCAGCCGCACACTTCGGCGGGAAGAATTCCGTCGGACAAAGGGTATCGTCTGTATGTCGACATGCTGATGCAGGACAAACAGACCGAGATGGACAACCTCAAGCTGGAACTCAATGCGAAATCGGAGAAACTCGACAACATCCTTAAGGAGGCTGCGAAGGTGATCGCCGTCAACACGAACTATGCTTCGCTGATCACGGCGCCCCGATATCACAAACACCGCATCAAGTTCATCCAGCTGACGCAGGTGGATCCGGAGAGCCTTCTGGCGGTTATCATCCTGGAAGGAAACATCGTAAAGAACAACCTGATCCACATCGATGAAGAGCTGACACAGGAGACGCTTCTCAAGTTTAACCTGATGTTCAACACCTTCCTGCAGGGGCTGGATCTGCAGGAGATCAACGCCAGCGTCATGCAGAAGATGCGCAACGAATCCGGCGGATATTCGGCAATGATCTCCGACATCCTCGACGTCATCGCAACAAGCCTTGAGAGCGAGGAGGTCGAAGCCTACACCAGCGGCTCGACCAACATTTTCAAATATCCTGAGCTCAACGATTCCGCCAAGGCCAGCACGCTTTTGAGCGTTTTGGAGGAGAAGAAGGAACTCACCGAACTGATGTATCAGGAAGGCGATTCCGACCGCGGCATTCAGGTGTACATCGGAGATGAGTCGCCGATCGAGGCGACGAAGGACTGTTCGGTGGTCACCGCCACCTACCATATCGAGGAAGGCGTGTACGGAAAAATCGGTATCATCGGTCCGAGACGTATGGATTACGAGAAGGTTGTGGGGACTTTGCGAAATCTGATGACAGAGCTGGATCAGATTTTCCGAAAGGACAAGGAATAGCATTTTCCGCGTGACGAAGAAAAGCGCGAAGAAATAACGGAGGCAGTTATGAAGGACAAGACAAAGAACTCGGGAACACCGCCGGAGGATGAGACCGTAGATCTGTTCAGCGGTGAAGGGGAGAAAGAAACCGCTGCGGAAACGGCGGAGGAAGCCGCTTCAGAAACCGCAGAAGAAACCATAACAGCGGAAGAAGCAGCCGACGAGGCGCCCGAGACAGAAAAAACGGAGGAAGCGGAACCTGAAAGTGCCGAGGAGAAAGCCTCGGAGGAAGCCGGCGAAACCGTGAAGAAGAAAAAGAACGAGAAAAAAGATCCTCGGGATGAGAAGATCGCGGAGCTTTCGGATCGCGTTCTCCGTCAGCAGGCGGAGTTCATCAACTACAGAAACCGCACGGACAAAGAGAAGGCCCAGATGTTCGAGGTCGGTGCGAAGAGCGCGTTTGAGAAGATCCTCCCCGTGGTTGACAATTTAGAGAGAGGACTTGCAAGTCTTACCGACGAGGAGCGCGAGACGCCCTTCGCAAGCGGTATGGACAAGACATACAAGCAGTTGTTGACAGCCCTTGCTGAAGCCGGGGTAACCCCGATCGAGGCCGTCGGTCAGCCCTTTGACCCGGAGCTGCACAACGCAGTGATGCATGTTGAGGATGACTCTGCAGACGAGAACGTGGTCGTCGAGGAGTTCCAAAAAGGATATAAATACCGCGACAGAGTGCTTCGGCACAGCATGGTCAAGGTAGCAAATTAATAGAATCGGAGGCAACGAATATGAGCAAGATTATCGGTATTGACTTAGGTACTACCAACAGCTGCGTAGCTGTAATGGAAGGTGGACAGCCCACCGTTATCGCTAACACGGAAGGTTCCAGAACGACACCTTCGGTTGTTGCATTCACGAAGACCGGCGAGCGTATCGTCGGCGAGCCTGCAAAGCGTCAGGCTGTTACAAACTCGGACAAGACTATCTCGTCCATCAAGAGACACATGGGTACGGATTTCCGTGTAACCATCGACGACAAGAAGTACACGCCTCAGGAGATTTCCGCTATGATCCTTCAGAAGCTGAAGGCGGATGCGGAGGCTTATCTCGGCGAGAAGGTTTCCGAGGCCGTCATCACGGTTCCGGCATACTTCAACGATGCACAGAGACAGGCAACCAAGGATGCCGGCAAGATCGCAGGTCTTGATGTAAAGCGTATCATCAACGAGCCTACTGCGGCTGCTTTAGCTTACGGCCTTGACAACGAGAAAGAGCAGAAGATCATGGTTTACGACCTCGGCGGCGGTACCTTTGATGTGTCCATCATCGAGATCGGTGAGGGCGTTATCGAAGTATTGGCAACCTCCGGTGACAACCGTCTGGGCGGCGACGACTTTGATGAGAGAATTACCCGCTACATGATCGATGAGTTTAAGAAGCAGGAAGGCGTTGACCTTTCCCTTGACAAGATGAGCATGCAGAGATTGAAGGAGGCCGCTGAGAAGGCGAAGAAGGAACTTTCTTCGGCTATGACGACCAACATTAACCTTCCGTTCATTACCGCTACGGCAGACGGCCCGAAGCACTTCGACATGAACCTCACGAGAGCGAAGTTCGATGAGCTGACCCACGATCTTGTTGAGCGTACCGCAAAGCCGGTTCAGACCGCTCTGCAGGATGCCGGTATCACGGCTTCCGAGCTTGGAAAGGTTCTGCTGGTCGGCGGTTCCACGAGAATCCCGGCAGTGCAGGAGAAGGTTCGTATGCTGACCGGTCATGAGCCCAGCAAGTCCCTCAACCCGGATGAGTGTGTTGCACTCGGTGCTTCCATTCAGGGCGGCAAGCTTGCCGGTGACGCCGGTGCGGGCGATATCCTTCTTCTGGATGTCACGCCTCTTACGCTTTCCATCGAGACCATGGGCGGTGTTGCAACCCATTTGATCGAGAGAAATACAACGATCCCTACCAAGAAGAGCCAGGTGTTCTCCACCGCAGCTGACAACCAGACCGCAGTTGACATCAACGTCGTACAGGGTGAGCGTCAGTTCGCCAAGGATAACAAGTCCCTCGGACAGTTCCGTCTCGACGGTATCCCGCCGGCACGCCGCGGCGTTCCGCAGATCGAGGTTACCTTCGACATCGATGCAAACGGTATCGTGAACGTATCCGCCAAGGATCTCGGAACCGGCCGTGAGCAGCACATCACCATCACCGCAGGCTCGAACCTCAGCGAGGACGAGATCAACCGCGCCGTGAAGGAAGCTGCCGAGTATGAGGCACAGGACAAGAAGCGCAAGGAAGCCGTTGAGGCGAGAAATGACGCCGACGCCATGGTATTCCAGACCGAAAAGGCTCTGGAGGAGGTCGGCGACAAGGTAGACGCAACCCAGAAGGCTGAGGTCGAGGCTGACCTTGCTCATCTGAAGGATCTGATCGCCAAGACCAATCCTGAGGTTATGAGCGACGGCGAGGTTGACGACATCAAGGCCGCTAAGGAGAAGCTGATGAATTCCGCTCAGCAGCTGTTTACCAAGATGTATGAGCAGATGCAGCAACAGCAGGGCGCTCAGGGAGCAGGTCCGGATATGAGCGGTTTCCAGCAGCAGTCCGGCGGTAACAACGATGACAACGTTGTGGACGGAGATTACAGAGAAGTATAAATCGTTCCTGGGTATCTTTTGAATGCACAGGAAACGGGTAGGAGCTGCGTATGGCAGATAAGAGAGATTACTATGAGGTCCTGGGCGTCTCCAAGACAGCATCGGAAGACGAGATCAAGAAGGCCTATCGAAGTCTCGCTAAGAAGTATCATCCGGACGTAAATCCCGGGGATAAGGACGCAGAAGCCAAGTTCAAGGAAGCAAGCGAAGCGTATTCCGTACTGAGCGACTCGGAGAAGCGCGCCCAGTACGACCGCTTCGGACATGCGGCCTTTGAACAGGGCGGAGGCGGCGGATACGACTTTACCGGTGACTTCAGCGACATTTTTGACATGTTCGGCTTCGGAGATATGTTCGGAGGCGGCAGACGGGCACAGTCCCGCGGCGGTAACGCACCCAGAAACGGTGCCAGCGTCCGGGCTACGATCCGGATCACCTTCGAGGAGGCCGTGTTCGGCTGTGAAAAGGAGCTCGAACTCAGCTTTAAAGACACCTGCAAGACCTGCAACGGGTCCGGCGCAAAGCCCGGCACCAACGCGGAAACCTGCAGCAAGTGTAAGGGAAGCGGTTCGATCATCTATACACAGCAGACGATACTCGGCGTGATCCAGAATCAGAAGACCTGTCCTGACTGTAAAGGTACCGGCAAGGTCATCCGCGAAAAATGTAAAGACTGCTACGGCACCGGTTACATCGCAACCCGCAAGAACATCAAGGTTGTGATCCCCGCCGGTATCGATGAGGGTCAGAGCATCCGCATGCGGGATCTCGGCGAACCCGGCGTAAACGGCGGAGAGAGAGGAAGCCTTTTGGTGGATGTACAGATCTCGAGGCATCCGATCTTCCAGCGGGACAATTTCGACCTTTACTCCACAATGCCGATTTCCTATGCACAGGCAGCGCTTGGCGGGGATATCCGTATCCACACCATCGACGGCGATGTTTTGTATGACTTAAAGCCCGGCACACAGACGGACACGAAGGTGCGTCTCCGCGGCAAGGGCGTGCCGTACCTGCATCATGAGAGCCAGCGAGGCGACCATTATGTCACGCTGATCGTGCAGGTTCCGACGAAACTCACCAGCCAGCAGAAGGAACTCCTGAAGGCTTTCGACGATTCCTTGAACGGAAAGACTCCGGGCGGGGATGACGGAAAGAAAAAGAAGTTCTTCGGCAAATGAGTTCCCGTTTTGTCAGGTAAATATGTATAGAAACAGCGTGTGTTGCATTTTTCGTGACACACGCTTTTCCGTTGGGAACAAAGCATTTTCACTTGTGAACAGGCACGGTTTGTGGTATTCTTAGCACTGTGTGCACAACCTGAAAAGAGGGATAACCATGAAGTGGACGGTTTTTACAATAAAGACTACGGTGGACGCGGAGGACTATGTCTGCGCCGCATTAGCGGGGCTTGGGTATGACGGCGTTGAGATCATCGACAACGTGCCGCTCACCGAGGCGGAAGCCAGGGCACAGTTTATCGATATTCCGCTGGAGACCGACGCGGCTGACAAAACTTCGACAATCCGCTGCTATACCGAGCAGGATGAGTCATCTTCGGAAAATGACGAAGCTGCCATCCGGGAACGCATCGACGAGATCCGTTCGGCGATCGCGGAGTACGACGGACTGGCAGACTTCGGAGAACTTGCGATTGAGACTTCCGTAACGGAGGACCTTGATTGGATCAACAACTGGAAACAGTATTTTCATTCCTTCCGCATCGGAGTGGATATTCTGATCAAGCCGACATGGGAGGAGAATTCCGAGGTCAGGGACGGCGATATCGTCATCGAGATCGACCCGGGGACCGCTTTCGGCACCGGATCCCACGAGACCACATGGCTCTGCATCGAATCCCTTCGCGATCATGTAGGGCCGGGAGATCATGTGCTTGATATCGGCTGCGGAAGCGGGATCTTGTCCATCCTTTCCATGAAGATCGGATGTGGCTGCTGCATCGGCGTTGACATCGACCCGATTGCCGTAGCGGTATCGGAGGAAAATGCCGTACAAAACGGAATTGTTCTTGCGAAAAGGCCCAAGCCGGAGATTGTTCCGGGGACAGCATCCTTTTTCGCCGGAGATGTGATATCCGACAGTGTATTTGCCGAAGAATGTGTATGCGGACGCTACCCGGTTGTGGTGGCAAACATCCTTGCCGACGTGATCAAACCGCTGATGCCCGTTGTAAGGAACTTCCTTGCGGATGACGGATGTTTTATCACATCGGGAATCCTTGCGTCCCGCGAGGAGGAGATGGTCGCCGAGTTTGAGCGGTGCGGGTACCGCGTCACCGAGAGAAGACACCGCAACGACTGGGTCAGCCTGACCGCGGTCCTTGCGCAGTAAAAGGAGGCAGTATGCCGAGATTTTTCGTAAGCCCGGAAAGCGTAAGCGGCGACTCCATTTCGGTTTCCGAGGGCGATTACAATCACATCCGAAACGTCTTGCGCATGCGTGTCGGCGATTCCCTTACGGTATGCGACGGGCAGGGATGGGACTATGCCTGTGCCATCGAGGATTTTGACAACGGGGTATGTCATCTGCACATCAACGAGCGGATTCCGTCCGCTGTTGAACTTCCTGTAGAGATAACGCTGTATCAGGGGTTCCCAAAGAAGGATAAGATGGAGCTGATCCTGCAGAAGTCTGTGGAATTGGGAGCCGTGAGGATCGTTCCCGTATTATGCGAGCGCACCATCGTGAAGCTCGAGGATCCGAAGAAGGAACAGAGGAAGACGGAGCGGTTCCGCGCCATCGCGGAGAGCGCCGCCAAGCAGTGCGGAAGGGGAATCCTTCCGGAGGTAACGGAGCCTATGCGTTTCGCCGAGGCCGTTGGGGATGCAAAAGCCAGAGGCTGCTGCATTCTGCTTCCCTACGAGAATGCGATTGGGATGAAGGCCACAAAGGAAGCCTTTGACGAGGCGATGAAGGTTCGGAGGATCGCTGTGTTCATCGGCCCGGAAGGCGGTTTCGCCAGAGATGAGGTTGAGCTTGCAGAGAAGGCCGGAGCACGCACCATCAGTCTCGGAAGACGGATCCTTAGGACGGAAACAGCGGGCCTTGCGGTGCTGTCTGCACTGATGCTTCGCGCAGAGGAGATTATGGAAAATCTATGAGAGAGATCTATCTTGATAACGCGGCGACTACCCGGGTGCTTCCCGAAGCCGCGGATGCAGCTTCCGCTGCAATGCGGGAGCAGTACGGCAATCCTTCGTCCCTCCATCACAAGGGGTTCGAGGCGGAGCAGTATGTGAAAAATGCGAGAAAAGCCATCGCCGGAAGCCTTAAGGTACCGGAGGAGACTATCGTTTTCACCTCCGGCGGCACCGAATCCAACAATATGGCTCTTTTGTGCGGCGCCGATGCCAGAAAACGATACGGCAACCATATCATCACCACACGGATCGAGCATGCCTCCGTTTATCAGCCAATCCTGCACCTGCAGGATCTGGGATATCGCGTAACCTTCCTTGAGGTGGATGCGAACGGGATCGTTTCTCCGGAAACCCTTGCGGCCGCACTCACGGATGATACCATCCTGGTTTCCGTGATGGCGGTCAACAATGAGATCGGAGCCGTGGAACCGGTTGCGGAGCTTGCAGCGCTTGTCCATGAAAAGACACCGAACGCATGGTTTCATACGGACGCTATTCAGGCCTACGGAAAGATCCCGCTGTACCCCAAACGCATGGGGATCGACCTTCTCTCCGTGAGCGGTCACAAGCTTCACGCCCCCAAGGGTACCGGCTTTTTGTACGTGCGGGAGAAACTTGCGATAAAGCCGCTGATCTATGGCGGAGGCCAGCAGAAGGACCTTCGATCCGGCACGGAAAATGTACCCGGGATTGCAGGACTCGGGGCTGCGGTTTCCAACTGGTTTGCCGATGCAGAAAGAAAACGCTCGCATTTGTATGAGCTGAAGGAACAGTTTGTCACGCTGGTTTCGGAGGTGCCGGGAGCGACCGTCAACGGCGTATTTTCCGACGTTATAACAGAGACCCTTGCGGAGCGCATCCGAAAGACAGCGCCTCACATCGTGAGCGTAAGCTTCCGGGGTGTCCGCAGTGAAGTTCTTTTACATGCTCTCGAGGACAAGGGAATCTATGTCTCCTCGGGATCCGCATGTTCCTCCAACCATCCTGCGATCAGCGGCACCCTTAAGGCCATCGGCGTGGAAAATGCGCTGCTGGACTCCACGCTTCGGTTCAGTTTCTCCTATGAAACAACGGAGGAGGAGATCCGGCTTGCTGCGGAAGCCCTTAAGGAACTCGTGCCGGTGCTCGGCAGATACAGAAGAAGTTGACAGATATTTCGAAATCGGAAGGATAGAAAAGAAACATGTATCAGGCGTTTTTGATCAAGTATGCGGAGATCGGACTGAAGGGAAACAACCGATCCTATTTTGAGGATTGTCTTGTGAAGCAGATCCGGTACGGACTGAAGTCGGCGGGGGACGGATACCAGGTTCGCAAGGAACCCGGACGGATCTTCGTGGAGTGCCCGGAAGGGTACGATTATGACGATACCGTGGAGGCGATTTCCCGTGTGTTCGGCGTTGCGGAATACTGTCCTGTCGACATCTGCAAAAGCACGGAGTGGGACGATATTCTGGAAGCCTGCCGTTCCTACGTGGAGAGAAATATAAAGGACAAAAATGTTACCTTCAAGGTGTTCTGTAAGAGAGGGGATAAAAACTACCCGAAGGAGTCGCCGGAGATCTGTGCCGCGGTCGGAGAGCATCTCCTTCGGTGTTTCCCGGAGATGAAGGTGGATGTCCATGATCCGCAGATCAAATTCAACGTTGAAGTGAGAGGCAGACTGTATATTTACACAGACAGCTATGCGGGACCCGGCGGAATGCCTGTCGGATGCAACGGAAAGGCGATGCTTTTGCTTTCCGGAGGGATTGACAGCCCCGTTGCCGGCTATATGATCGCAAAGCGCGGCGTTTATATTGACGCGACGTATTTTCATGCGCCGCCGTACACCAGTGAGAGAGCGCTTCAGAAGGTGATCGACCTTGCGAGGATCATCAGCCGCTACACCGGTCCGATCCATCTGAATGTGGTGAATTTTACAGAGATCCAGATGGCCATCTATGACCGCTGTCCCCACGATGAACTGACGATTTTGATGCGCCGTTATATGATGCGGATCGCCGAAAAGATCGGCCTGCAATACGATTGCCTTGCGCTGGTCACCGGTGAGAGCATCGGGCAGGTTGCGAGCCAGACCATGCACAGCTTAAACGCTACCAACAACGTCTGTACGCTGCCGGTTTACCGTCCGCTGATCGCGTTTGACAAGGAGGATATCGTTCAGATTTCCAAGAAGATCGGGACATATGAGACCAGCATCCAGCCCTATGAGGACTGCTGTACGATCTACGTGGCAAAGCACCCGGTCACGAAACCGTTAGTAAAGGCCATGGAGAAGTCCGAGCGGATCCTCGCCGACGACATCGACGAGATGATCGAGCGTGCCATAACGACACGACAGGTGATCCGCATTATGCCGGAATAAAAGAAATGGGCATCGCCGCTATGGCAATGCCCATTGAACTTATTGTTGTAACGAAAAATCCGCGACAGATCAGCAGATGTAAGGCTTGAGAACCTCGAGAATGGTATCAATCTCGTCCTCGTTATGGATGTTCAGCGTGATCGGACGCGAGAGGTCAAGGCTGAAGATGCCCATGATGGACTTTGCGTCGATTACGTAACGGCCGGAAACAAGGTCGAAATCCGAACGGAAGCGAGTGATATCATTTACGAAATTCTTCACTTTGTCGATGGAATTCAACGTGATGGTAACAGTTTTCATGACAATCCCTCCTCAATTGGGTGAAACCGGAAAATACAACCGTTTTCTGTAGTTCCATAGTACATTTTCCGCTCGGGATTGTCAACTCGTTTGCGGAAAAACATTGAAATTCCATGCAGAAAGAGTGCATAAAATGAAAAACACTTTGTTGAACCGGACATTTTCCATACATACCCTCGGCTGCAAGGTCAACGCATGCGAATCCGAGGCGATCAAAGAGATGCTGCGATCCTGCGGATGCGTGGAGAAACCCTTCGGGGAAGCCGTCGATATCGTGATCGTGAACACCTGTACCGTCACCAACATCGCCGACCGGAAATCCCGCCAGATGCTGCACCGCGCCCGCACACAGGCTGCGGATGCATGGATTCTTGCGACCGGTTGTTACATACAGGAAAATGCTGCCAAAACAGACGAAGAAGAAATCGCGGATATCTATGTGGGGAACCGGAGAAAAGGCGAGATCCCGACCATCCTAAACGAGCTGTTCGAGGCAGGGAAAAAGCGGACCGAAGGACCCTTCGTCTATGTCGACGGGGACGCCGGGCTGTGCCGGTATGAAAACCTGCCGCCGACCCACTCCCAGGAGCGCACCAGAGCGTTTGTCAAGGTGCAGGACGGATGCAATCAGTTCTGCAGCTATTGCATCATACCCTTTGCCCGCGGAAGGATTTCCTCGAGAGAGATACCGGATGTGGTCTCGGAGGTTTCCTCCCTTGCCGCATCCGGCGTTCGGGAGGTCGTGATCAACGGGATCCATCTTTCCTCCTACGGACTGGAGAAGCACAGCGTCTCCGAACAGTCGTCCCTGTCCGTGAAGGAGGGCGAACTGCCCCTGATCACACTTGTTCGTGCCGTCTCCGGGATTGAGGGCATTACCCGTATCCGTCTCGGGTCGCTGGAGCCCCGTATCCTCACGGAGGAAGTCACTGCGAAGCTCGCGGAAATACCGAAACTTTGCCCGCAGTTCCATCTCTCCCTGCAAAGCGGATGCGACGAAGTCCTTAAGGCGATGAACCGCCACTATACCACGGAGGATTACCGGGAGGTTGTTCGGCGTCTGCGGGAGCATTTTCCGGATCCTGCGATCACAACGGATATCATTGCGGGATTTCCGCAGGAGACCGAAGAGCAGGTTCAAACAACGGTTGACTATGTCCGCGAGATCGGGTTTGCCCAGGTACATGTATTTCCCTATTCGAGAAGAAAGGGTACTGTGGCGGACCGCATGGACGGGCAGCTTACGGAGTCGGAGAAAAAGCGGAGAGCATCAGCGGTTTCCGAGGCAGCCGCGGAGACACAGAGAGCGTACCGCCAGCGGAAAATAGGACTGGAAGCCCGGGTTTTGCTGGAGGAACCTGCAGTGATCGACGGAATTTCCTGCATGACCGGTTTCAGCAGGGAATATGTGCCTTACGCCGTGTGTACGGATGCCGCGAGAGCGGGCAGCGAAGTCACCGTGAAAGGCGTTCGGATGCTGTCGGACGGAACAATGCTTTCTGAAGAAATTGTTGCTATTTGAGAGGTTTTGCTGTATTATAGACGTGATGGATTTTTATCGTGCGCCTGCGCGCGCGATTCCTGCGCGAGTTCGGGTGGCTCGGGGGGCTGCCGGCGGTGCAGCGACTGGTCTTACCGAAGGTATAGAGAGTGAGGTACAGCTATGGACAACAACAAGGTTGATTTCAACAACACCATGAATTATCCGATTGCGGAGCACACCAACAACATTCGCGAGATTTTGCGCAATGTTTACGTTGCTCTGCGCGAAAAAGGATACAATCCCAATTCCCAGCTTGTCGGTTACCTGATGAGCGGTGACCCTACCTATATCACCAGCTACCTGAATGCGAGAAGCCAGATTGCGAAGGTGGAGCGCGACGAGATCATCGAGGAGCTTGTGCGCCTTTACCTGAGTGAGCTGTAAGGGTTCTCTTCGCAGACGAAGGTTTCGGAACAACGGAGGGCACAGATTTCATGGATGAATTGCGGCTGATCGGTCTGGATTACGGTGCTGCCACGGTTGGCGTTGCCTGCAGCGACGGTTTGTTTCTGACAGCACAACCCGTGACGGTAATCCGCAGAAAGCACGAGACGAAACTGCGCCAGACATTCCAGCAGATTGAAGCAATTGTCACCGAGCGGAAATGCAACGCGATTGTTTTGGGATTGCCGAAGAAACTCGACAATTCCTTTGGAGACAGGGCAGAAAAGACGACTGAATTCGCGGCAGACCTGGAACGGCGTACGGGGCTGCCCGTTGTTTTGTGGGATGAGAGATTTACGACCGTGGAGGCACACCGCGTGCTCGGAGCTGCAGGACTTCGGCAGGATCAGAAGGATGCCGTGGTGGACAAGCTTGCCGCGACTCTCATTTTACAATCGTATATGGATTATCTGACGAATAATCCGGAGGAGAAAAAAGCCCTTTTGGAAAGGATAAAAGACAGAATATGAATGATTCCACGATCACTACCGTGAATTTCACGGATGAAAACGGCGACCTGATCACCTTTGAGGTGATCGCACAGGCCACGAAGGACAATAAGGAATACCTGCTGGTTGCGGAACCGGAGGATGACCTTGCGTACATCCTTGAAGCGACCTACAAGGATGACGAGACAGCGACGTACCGTATGGTTTCCGACGATAACGAGCTTCGAAGCCTCGGCGTTTTGTTTGATGAACTCATGGAGGACGTGGATATTGAAATAGCTCCCGACGAGGAAGAGTGATCTGCCTTGCCGGGTGATTGTCAGAAAGGATGTTATGAGTTCGAAAAGTACGAAAAAAGAAATTAAGATCATTCCGTTGGGCGGTCTGGAACAGGTCGGAATGAACATCACGGCAATCCGGTACGGCGACGATATCATCGTTGTTGACTGCGGATTGGCGTTCCCGAGCGACGATATGCTCGGTATCGACCTGGTTATCCCGGACGTGTCGTATCTGAAGGAAAATCTGAACCTCGTCCGAGGGTTCTTCATTACCCACGGACACGAGGATCATATCGGAGCCCTTCCGTACGTGCTTCGGGAAGTTCCGGTGCCCGTATACGGAACCCAGCTTACGCTGGCGATCATTGCAAACAAACTGGAAGAGGCGCCGGTTGCCGTGGATGTACCGCTCAATGTGGTTTCCTACGGCGACACGGTAAACTGCGGCGCACTTTCCGTGGAGTATATCCGCACGAATCACAGCATTGCGGATTCCGCAGCGCTGGCGATCTTCTCGCCGGCAGGAACCGTGATCCATACCGGCGACTTCAAGATCGATTTCACTCCGGTGTACGGGGAGACCATCGATCTGCAGCGCCTGGGCATTCTCGGAAACAAGGGCGTGCTCGCAATGCTCTGCGATTCCACCAACGCCCTGAAGCCGGGTATGACCATGTCCGAGAGAAGCGTCGGAAAGACCTTCGACAACATTTTTGCCGAGAATGTGAACCACAGGATCATCGTGGCGACCTTTGCCTCCAACGTTGACCGCATCCAGCAGATCGTGGACTGTGCGATGCGTTACAAGAGAAAGATCGCCATTGACGGACGAAGCATGGTCAACATCGTCAATACCGCGGTGGAACTCGGCTACATAAAGATGCCCGAGAACGTTCTGATCCCCGTGGAGGAGATCGGACGGTATCCCATCGAACAGCTTGTGCTGATCATGACGGGAAGTCAGGGAGAACCGATGGCGGCATTGTCCCGCGTCGCTTCCTCCTCACACCGGAAGATCAACATTTTCCCCGGAGATGTGGTGATCATCAGCTCGACGCCGATCCCCGGCAACGAGAAGAGCGTGTTCCGTCTGATCAACGACCTGTCCATGCTCGGAGCACGTGTTATCTTTCAGGATACGCATGTTTCCGGACATGCATGCCAGGATGAGATCAAGTTTTTGTACAGCCTGATCCGTCCGAAATACGCAATCCCGATCCACGGCGAATACCGCCATCGGATCGCACAGCGCAACCTCTGCCTTGACCTCGGATGGGACAAGGAAAAAGTCGTCATACTGAAATCCGGCGATGTGCTGTCGCTCTCGGGCAGAAAGGCGGAGATCACGGAGACGGTTCCCGCAAGAGGCATTCTTGTGGACGGCCTCGGGATCGGAGACGTGGGCAACATTGTTCTGAGAGATCGTCAGTATCTTTCGGAAAATGGTATCTTCATCGTATCCACATGTCTGGATTACGATTCCAAGCGGTTCTTAAGCACTCCGGTGATCGAGACCAAGGGCTTTGTGTACCTTCGGGATGCAGAGCAGCTGATCGCCCGTGCAGAGCATATCGTTCAGGAGTGCATGGAAAAATTTGAGCTGTCCGACGGGCGCGATGTGAACCGCCTGAAGTCGGAAATCCGAAATGAGCTCAGTGAGTTTATCTGGAAGGAGATCCACAGAAGACCGATGATCCTTCCGATCATTACGGAGGCGTATTGATACCCCGTGACGCACAAGTGAGGGAGTTATGAGCAGGAAAAAGAGAAAATCGGAAGCGGGAAGATATGTCCTGTCGGCATCGAACAGTATCATTCGTCTGATCATCGATGTTCTTTTCTATGTCTTTGTCGCAGTCGCCATCGTACAGCTGAGCAGGTATGCGAAGAGCTTTTGCTACCAGGTGTTCGGCAACGTACAGGTGGCGGATTACGAGCACGGCGTGGAGAAGGAGATCCTGATCGAGCTTGGTGATTCCACAAGAGATGTCGGAAAGCGTCTCGAGCGCGAGGGGATCATCGTCAATGAGCTTTCGTTCTATGTCAAGGTTAAGATCAACAAGCTGAATATCATGCCCGGCACATACAAACTGCGGACGGACATGAATTATAACGAGATTTTGAATATCATAGCGGTATCCACAGAAGTCCTGGATGAAGAAGAGGATTATATCGATGAATGATTTTCTTCCCTCTGCGACATCGAATTTGAACGATTCGCTCGTCGCAAATCCGCATATCTCAGAATACTTGCGCTCTCTGGTCCCCGATTGGCCGGAATGGCTCATGGAGATTGAGCGCCGCGCGAAGCAAGAGGAAGTTCCTATCATTCGTAAAGAAGCGCAGGGACTTCTTCGCTTTTTGTTGACGATGCGGAATCCGGAAGCCATTTTGGAGATCGGGACCGCTGTCGGATTTTCCGCTTCGCTGATGGAGTATTTTACCGGATTCACGGTTCCGTTGACGACGATCGAAAAGGTGCCGGCACGGATCGAGGCAGCGAATCATCTTTTCGGATCCCGGCCGGAACTGTCGGGGATCACCCTTCTTACGGGGGACGCCGCAGAGGTGCTTGACATCCTTGCCGCAGAAGGAAGAACCTTTGATTTTGTGTTCCTCGATGCCGCGAAAGCGCAGTACCCGGTGTATCTTGAGAAACTGCGGGCGTTACTGCGTGACGGTGCAATGCTGATCGCAGACAATGTTTTGCAGGAGGGAAGCGTCGCGGAATCCAAATTCACGGTATGCCGGAGGGATCGTACGATCCATATGCGCATGCGGGAATTTGTGAAGGTATTGTTCGAGGATCCCTCGTTTGTGAGCACCATGATCCCCGTCGGAGACGGGATGACCGCAAGCGTTTATCACAGAGTATGACGTAGATTTCAGGAGGTAGCTATGCCGGAGTTGTTGATCCCCGCCGGATCGCTCAGCGTTGTTAAGACTGCCGTGCGTTACGGAGCCGACGCGGTGTATGTCGGCGGCGAGATGTTCGGACTGCGCGCCAAGGCGAAGAACCTGTCCGGTTCCGAACTCGCGGAAGCGGTTGCCTTCTGCCATGAAAACGGAAGAAAACTCTATGTGGCCACCAACGTGATCGCCCACGAAAGGTCCATGGAAGCATTCCGTGAGTTTTTGAAAAGGATCGCGGAGATCCGGCCGGATGCCGTGATCATCGCCGATCCGGGGGCATTTTCCGTCGCAAAGGAAGTGCTTCCGAAGGAAGTTGCCATTCATATCAGTACCCAGGCCAACAATGTGAATGCGGAGACGTTTCGGTTCTGGTACGGACTCGGGGCGGAACGTGTGGTTTGCGGACGGGAGCTTTCCCTTACTGAGATTAAGGAAATCCGTCGGAAAATACCGCGGAACGCCGAGATTGAGGCGTTTGTACACGGCGCAATGTGCATTTCCTATTCCGGACGATGCCTGCTATCGGCGTTCCTGACCGGAAGAGAGGCGAATCTCGGCGCCTGCACCCATCCCTGCCGCTGGAAATATGCGGTGGTGGAGGAGACAAGGCCCGGGGAATACATGCCCGTGGAGGAGGATGAGGAAGGAACGTACCTCTTCAATTCCCGGGATCTGTGTATGATCGACCATATTCCGGAGCTTCTGGAAGCCGGGATCGACAGCTTTAAGGTGGAAGGCCGGATGAAGACGGCGCTGTATGTTGCGATCGTGACGAGAGCCTACCGGGAAGCCATCGACACATGCCTCCGAAGTGAGGAGGAATACCGGAGCATTCTGCCGAGGCTTCATGCCGAGATCAAAAAGAGTGCGGCACGGGAGTACACGACAGGATTTTTCTTCGGAAGACCCGGTGCGGAGGCACAGGCGTATGACGCCGGTCCGGAGAGCCGCGAGTCGATATATCTCGGAACGGTGTCCGAAGTGACGCCCGATGATACGGTAGTGTTTGAGCAAAAAAACAAGTTTTGTGTCGCCGACACGATCCTTTTGATGAAACCGGACGGAAGAAATGTTGCGGCAGCCGTTTTATCCATGACCGACGTGGACGGAAATCCGATAGATTCCTGTCCTCATGCCAGCAGCATTGTCCGAATGAAACTATCGGAGAAAGCGGAGATCGGTGATATTATGCGGATGGACCGCGATCAAACGGAAGAATAACAGATAAATAGTATGAAACAAAACTACGGAAAACGGAAACGGATCACGGCGTGTGCGGTGCTTTTATGCCTGCTCACGCTCTTGTTGTGTTCCTGTACCAAGACGAACAAGACCGAGGAACCGGCCGTATCCGCAACGCCCGGGGAGGCGGAACCGGTGAATTCCCCAACGCCGACATTCGGGTTCCGTGACCCTTCCGTGGAAAATGTCAACGGCTATGCCGAGACAGGTATCCCGCAGATTGACGGTGAGAACGCCAACTTATGGAACCTTTCCCAGGCTTACTGGGTGGAGAACTGTGTTCAGGGCGACGCCAATTCGGTGCAGGCCATGTTCCGCGTTCTGTGGGACGAGGATTGTCTGTACCTGCGGGTACATATTCTTGACAAGACGCCGGATACCGAAGCGGAATCCGTCTATGACCGGGACAGCGTATTTTTCTTCATCAACGAGGATGCAAAGAAGAACAAGGTGTACTCCGTAGGGGATGCATTTTACGCCGTCGACCGCGACGGACGGGGGTATCTCGGTTCCGGTGCAACAGGAACAGGTTTTGTGTGCAAAGCCTATGAGGATCCGGCAATGCCTGGATATTATGTGGAAGCCCGGATCCCGTTGATGACCGTCACCGGACGATTTGACCGGCAGATCGGGTTCGATATCCGGATAAACAACGCGGAGGAAGGTAAGACAGAGCACATTCTGCAATGGGCCGACAGCGACTGTCATACGGATGCGACGCTGCAGGGCGTCGGGATTCTGACGATGGATTAAGGGGAACTATGAGAAGACACGATCGTGACAATCGAATCCTTCTGCTTTTGACTTTCCTGGCAGCTTTCTGTGTCATCGGGACAGTCCTTTTCCGTATGCCTGCCGCAGGAGCAAAGCTCGATTCCGGGAAGAAACAAGCGTTTCGCGCTCCGGAAGACGGGCCGACTCCGACGCCGTACGAGAGAATTGCTCCGAAGGAGCTCCCGAAGAAATATACGCCCGAGGAATCCGACAAGGAAGTCCGCGCGACCCGGCTGCCGGCGATCCGGCTGGATGGACGGATCGAGGACGCATGGAACGTCTGCGAAGAATATGCGCTGGAGAATCCCGTGTACGGCGAGAGCGGGGCATCCGCCAAATTCCGGGCATTTTCCGACAAGAATAAACTCTATCTCTGCATCGAGGTGAAGGATGACACTCCGATGCGAAGCAATGAAGTCCCGACCCGGTGTGACAGCGTGGAAATCTACCTAAACGAGGACGGCTCCAAACCGGAGAAGTACCACGCTGGGGACAGCCATTACATTTTCCGTCGGAACGGATCCTGTGTGGAGAGAAGCGGGGCGGATCTGCGTCTCGCGGAGTCCGCGGTTACGGAAACCGAGGGCGGGTACATCATGGAGATTTCAATCTCCTGGTCTCTGGCACCCGAGGACCGGGGAGAGAGCTTCGGTCTGGATATCCGTGTGAATGATTCGCACACCGAAGGCTCCAGAGATTATATCATTCAGTGGAGCGACACTTCCATGAATACCCATGAGAATCTTTCCCGTGTGGGGACGATGAAGATTCGATGAGAGAAAGATTATTAGCGGGGGAGGACCGCCATGGTTAGTTTGTTTGATCCGGAACAGACATTATCGTACGCTGAGATATCCGAGCTGGCAGAGCCCGGATTTTTCCGCGATCTGAATCTGGACCAGTACGCGGACCGGATTGCGGAATTTTACGAAGAACCGGAATTGAAGCCGTATTTTAAGCTGTTTTGCGGAACATACGAGGGCGTAAAATACCGTCAGGAGATTGTGAAAGACCTGCTGACGCCTTCGGTAAGGGATGCGATCACATCATTTATCGGGAGGATCGGGGAGGCGGTCATCTGCCGGCAGAGCGCGGATTCTGTCACATCCACGATCCAAAAATGCAAATGGTATGTGGACTGTGTGACATCCTATTATCAGGCGATGGAGGATCTGTGTGTGGAGTTTAACACGACGCCTCCGCAGTCCCGGGCATTTTACGCACTGCATCAGGAATTGTTTCACTGTCTGAACTCCTCGAGCGTAAAGCGTCTTCGGGAATCGGCCATCGCACTGAACCGGGAGTTTGCGAAGCTTCGGTTCCACCTGACCCTCAACAAGGAGAAGGCAACATTTGATCTCGCCTACAGCTTTGAGGATTACTGCGCGCCGATCCGCGCCGCGTTAGCCAAGACCATGCAGTATGAGGACTATGTTCCGTTCCGCGAACCGCCGTTCCCGTCCATGGATCTGTCGCCTCTCGAGACGTTTATCTTAAAGCAGCTCGAGAGGGAGAACCGCCAGCTGTTTCTTCAGCTGGAAGCCTTCGGGACAAAAGGACCGGACGTCATCTCGCAGGAGATTTTGGACCTTATCCGGGAGCTGCGGTTTTATATCGCCAATCTCGACTACATGGACCGCGTGAAGAGTTGGGGAGTGCCGATTACCATGCCTCTTGTGGTCAAGGACAAGGAATTGTATATGGATGACTGCTACGACATCGTCCTTGCCCTCAACTATATGAAATCCAACGAGGAAGTCGTTCTCAACGACATCATGAAGGCAAACTTTGAGAAGGCGATCATCGTTACCGGACCGAACCAGGGCGGTAAGACAACCCTTGCCCGTGCCTTCGGACAGTGCTTCTATTTCGGGATGATGGGGCTTCCCGTTCCCGCAGGCGTGTGTAAACTGCCGTACTGCACGGGAATCTTTACTCATTTTTCGAACGACGAGGGTTCCGACAGTCTGGAGGGACGCCTGTACAATGAGATCGTCCGCGTCGGCGATATGCTGAACGGGATCGATAACCGCAGCGTCGTGATCCTGAACGAATTGTTCACATCAGCACCGACTGCGGATGCGTTGCAGATGAGCCGCGACTTACTCAAGCGGCTGTTGTCCCGCGGCGCCATCTGCTTCTATGTGACGCATACCTTTGAGATCGCGTTTGATTCCGACGATTACGTCAGCCTAGTGGCGACGGTTGTGGAGGATGGCAGCTACCGCAGAACCTTCCGCATCGTGCGGAAGCAGGCCGACGGAGTCGCATACGCGAATTCCATCGTGAGCAAATACAAGCTTGACTTCAGCCACATCAACTACCGGCTGCGCAAGCGTTAAGACAGGCATGGAATTCCGACGGGGGAAAGGTACGATTCGAACATGAAAGCTTATCTGTTAAACCGAAGAGGGTATGTCGCTGAGGAAGATATTGCGCCGTTTAAATCCGATCTTGTCGATGACCTGATGCTGGAGCCGGTGCTCCAGAGCATGGCGAAAAATGACAATTTCATCTATACCCAGTGCCGCAACATACTTCTCTCACCGATGACGGACAGGGAAAATATACTACATCGGCAGAGCGCTCTGCGCGATGCGATCCGAAACAAAAAGACGATACTGTCTCTTTATGCGACCGTAGCGGAGGTGGTCACCGATGTCACGAACTTCCGGAGCACAAACCGGAAGAAAGGCAATCCGCTGCCCGCGGTCCGCGTCATTCAGGCAATCGAACAGCTGGACCTTCTCGCAAAGGGATTGGAGCGGCTGAAGACGGAGATCGTCAACACCTACGGACATTTTACGGGAGTTATTTTCCGTGATTTCTACGACGATTTCTTAAAGGAATTCAACACGGACTTTGTGACTCTTGTCCACGAGAAAACCGCGATGCTCCGCGCCATCAGTGAGGGCGGTGAGATCCAGATCAGCGGCAGTATCGGAAAGGGCTTAAAGGCGGACGGGTTTGTCGTAAACTCGCTGTCCGAGTATCAGCCGAAACGAAAATTCGATATTATGGAGTCGCTTTTTGCGACCAAGGTCCATAAGAATGAGATAAGGATCTCCTATGACGATCTGCAGCTGAACAGAGACTGTCTTGACCTGGAGACCGCAGGGCTTCTGCATGTGGCATCCTGCTTTGAAGGGTTCTCCAGGGAGCTGATCAAGCTGTTTGATTCCCTGCGGGTCCAGCTTGCGTTTTACAACGGCTGCTGCAACCTGCACAACCAGATGATCAACATGGTTTATCCGGTTTGCTTCCCGGAGATCGTAAACGGCGAACATTCCATCGCCGCAACCGATATTTACGATCTCGGCATCGCCATTAGAAATCTGAAGCTCCCGATGGTAAACACCATCACGGGGGAGGACACGCTTCTGTACCTGATCACCGGAACAAACAACGGTGGTAAGACAACCTTCATCCGAAGCGCCGCGATCGCCCAGTTGATGGCGCAGTGCGGGATGTTTGTCCCCGCGAAGGCCATGACAACCCAGGTTTTCCAGGGACTGTACACGCATTTCGTGAGAAGGGAAGACTCCTCCATGACTGCAGGAAAGCTTGAGGAGGAACTGAGACGCCTATCCCGGATTGTGGATCATATGAAAGCCGGGTCCATCATTTTCCTGAACGAATCCTTTGCAACGACATCGGAGCGGGAAGCAGCGCAGATCGCCGAGGACATCATCCGTGCCTTTACGGAAAATAACGTCACCTGCTTCTTTGTCACGCACATTTATACCTACGCGAAGAAGGCATACGATCTGCATTATCCCCGCACGCAGTTCCTGCAGGCGGAGATAACGACGGAGGGTGAGCGGACATACCGGATATCTTCCGGCGAGCCCGGCGTAACGGGATACGGCATGGAGATGTACCACCGGATCCTAGGAGATTAGAGAAAAAAATACCGGGGGAATTCCCCCGGCAATGCGGATGGCGGGACT
The DNA here is from genome assembly GCA_017962105.1 of Lachnospiraceae bacterium. Classification (GTDB taxonomy): domain Bacteria; phylum Bacillota; class Clostridia; order Lachnospirales; family Lachnospiraceae; genus ISDg. The sequence continues at coordinate 134,373 of JAGCVY010000094.1, read as the reverse complement.
TGAACCCGCACGAGTGTAAGCCCGTCAGATTTTGAGTCTGATGCGTCTGCCATTCCGCCACATCCGCGAACAATGTGGATTGTACCACGGTAAAACGTAAAATGCAAGCCCATTTTTCGGAAAGGAGACGTCATGATGGACTGTCGTACTGTTATGAAACTGAATGACCGTTATCTTGCCGAAGGACTGTCGGATGACGTGCTTTCCGAGTATATTTCGCATATCGAAACCTGTGAGTCCTGCAGGGATAATCTGATGACGGATTACTCGATCACCAAGGCGATCGAGCAGATCAACCGGGATCAGGATTTTTCGACCGATTATTCCAAGGAGCTGATGCAGGAGCTTGCCCGTTCGCGGCAGTATCTCCTGCGGAAGAAGAGAAAAGGACACTATAAAAGGGCGATCGTTGCGGCGCTTATGCTGCTTGCGATCCCTTGTACCGCTGCCAGCACCTATGCAACCGCAAAGTATTATCTGCCGGAGGGAAGCACAGAGTCGTATTCCCTGAAGCATTACGGGATCCCGGAGGAGTCCGACCCCGTGAAGAAGGCGATCCGGGAGTACAACGAGGAAGCGATCACAAAGCTTTGGGAGCTGGATAAGGAAAGGAGTGAGGACAATGGACGATGAATATTTGTTGATCATTGACGGTTCCAGCCTGTTGTCCACACAGTTTTACGGAAACCTCCCGCCGACTGTTTTGATGGCAAAGACTACGGAAGAGAAGGAAAAGTATTTTCCGAAGATCATGCAGACGTCGGCAGGCGTCTATACCAACGGAATCTACGGATTTATCCGGTATCTGCTGAAGATCCTGCGCCAGCTGAAGCCGACCTGCCTTGCGGTTACCTGGGACCTCACCCGTGAGACCTTCCGCAGACGCATGTACCCGGAATACAAGGCAAACCGGTCGGAGACCATCGTTCCTATGCGGGAACAGTTTGCCCTCTGTCAGGATGTCCTGAAGAGGATCGGCGTGAAGCAGTACATGTCCACCGAGTTTGAGGCGGACGATTACAGCGGAACCCTCGCTGCGCTTTTCGAGGGGGAGATGCCGGTCAAGATTCTCACAAAAGACCACGATTACCTGCAGCTGGCCGATGAGAAAACCACAATCTGGCTGTTGCAGCAGGCACAAAAGAAAGCCGACGAGCTGTTTGCCAAGTACGGGAACAAAAAGGAACAGTCCAGGGTTCCCGAGAAGACGTTCCCCATGACGCCCGACCGGATCCGTTCCGAGTTCGGCGTCGGTCCTGCCGGGATTGCAGAGCTTAAGGGCCTTCAGGGCGATACGTCCGACAATATCAAGGGTGTGCCGGGGATTGGTGCAAAGACGGCACTCTCACTGATCGTGCATTACAAGACCGTGGATGCGCTGTATTCCGCGATCCATGAGGCCGGTCCGGAGGGTGAGAAAGCACTGGCTGCGTTTTACAAGGAAAGCCTCGGGATCCACAAAAATCCCATAGGAACCCTTATGAAGGAGGACGGGGATGCCCTTGTGGGAGAGCGTGCGGCGCGCTTAAGCCGCGACCTTGCGACGATCAAGCGGGATATTCCCATTGACGATAAGATTTCAGACCTTAAGGTTCATATAAATTATCCGGAGCTTGCGAAGGTGCTGCAGGAACTGGAAATCCGTTCGATTCCGCTTCCGGAATGTACGGCTCCGCGTATGCAGTTCGATACGGTTACGGTTTCCGACGATACGATGGATGCTGTGACTAAGCAGATTCTCGCCTCAACGGAGCCTGTCGGTATTGTTACCACTGCCGAAAATGACGCGGAAGACTGGATGGCTGCGTTCGGAATTGCTTCCTCAAACCGCGTACTCGCCGTTGCCATGGGTTCGGTGATCTACCGTTTTCCTTTTCAGGAGGACACGGAGGAGAAGATTTACGGATTCCTTCGTCAGATTGCCTCGGATCGCGACGTGTTCTGCTTCCGGGCAAAGGAGGACTGGTGCGGCATTTTCGGACGGGGAAGCCGACTCTGTGATGTCTCCCTGATGGATTATCTGCTTCGGCCCCTCACGGTGATGCACAGCGCCGCCGATATCTGCAGTGAGTGGCTCCCCGGCGAATCCGCGGAGGCAGATACCGCCGAGATCGCGGCCCTTGCCCTGACAGCCGGCAAACTGTTGTCGGAGAAGATTGTCGATGCCGGCCTGGAAAGCCTGTTCCGGGAGATTGAAACGCCTCTTTTGTGGGTACTTCACGATATGGAGCAGACCGGCATTCTGGTAGACCGAGGTGCGCTTCGGACATTTGCCGCTAAGCTCAGCGTGGAGATGGAAAATGCCCGGGCGAAAGTGCAGGAGCTTGCGGGCTGCGAATTCAACGTAAATTCCCCGAAACAGCTTGGCGAAGTACTGTTTGAGAAACTGCAGATCCCGTATCCGAAGAAGACCAAAAAGGCATATACCACTTCTGCGGAAATCCTTGAAAAGCTTACGGACAAGCACCCGATCATTTCGGAAGTGCTTCGTTACCGTCAATATGCGAAACTGTATTCCACCTATGCGGATGCTCTCGAGGATGATATTGCGGAGGACGGAAGGATCCATACAACATTCCGTCAGACGGTCACCGCAACGGGACGGCTGAGCTCCACAGATCCGAACCTTCAGAATATTCCCGCGAGAACCGAACTTGGGCGGGATATCCGAAAAGCGTTTGTGCCTGCGGAAGGCTGTGTCTTCGTCGACGCCGACTACTCGCAGATCGAGCTGCGTCTGATGGCGCATCTCTCCGGAGACTCCGAACTGCAGAAGGCCTACCATAAGGCTGCGGATATCCACCGATTAACCGCCAGCGAAGTGTTCGGGATCCCCTATGATGATGTCACGTCCGAGCAGCGTACCGCAGCCAAGGCCGTGAACTTCGGGATCCTCTACGGCATCAGTTCGTTTTCCCTTGCGCAGGATCTCGGTATCACGAGAAATACTGCGGAAGAGTATATCAACGGCTATTTTGAGCGGTTTCCGCGCGTGAAACACTATCTGGACGAAACCGTGGAAAGCGCCAGGAAAAACGGATTCGTACGCACGGCGTACGGCAGGATCCGTCCGATCCCCGAACTGTCATCCACCGAGTTCCAGAAGCGTGCCTTCGGGGAACGGGTTGCAATGAACTCGCCGATCCAGGGAACCGCTGCGGATATCATGAAGCTTGCGATGCTCTCCGTGGACCGGAAACTTCGGGAGATGGGCCTTGCGTCACGAGTGCTTTTGCAGGTTCACGACGAACTTCTCTTGGAAGTCCCCGTGGCGGAACAGGAAACCGTATGCGCAATGATAAAGGATGCGTTTGAACATGTCGCAGACCTCTCTGTTCCGCTGGAGGCGGAGATCCACTGTGGAAAATCCTGGTTTGAAGCGAAATAACGAAAGGAGAACGCCATGTATGTGATCGGTATCACCGGTTGTGCCGGAAGCGGAAAGAGTTTCGTGTGCGATTGCATACGGCAATCTCTTGGCATCCCTGTGATCGATTCCGATTCGGAATGCCGCAAACTTCAGGAGCCCGGGGGAGAAGTGTTCGAAACGATCCGCCGGGAATTCGGAGAAGGTTTTCTTGATTCCGAGGGACGGCTCGACCGTGCAAAGCTTGCTTCGGTCGTATTTTCCGACGAACAGGCGCTTCTTAAGCTAAATGAACTTTCGCATCCCGCCACGATCCGCCGGATCAACGAACTGTTAGCGGAATACCGTCAGGCGGGAACCGAGTTCGTCTTCGTGGAGTCGGCGCTTGCGGAGAAAGCAGGATATCGTTCCTTCTGCGATGAATTGTGGCTTGTCTTTGCAAAGGATGAGACCCGCGCCCGCAGACTTCGGGAGACACGAGGATATTCCAACGAGCGGATTGCCTCACTGTTTGCGTCACAGGTCCCGCAGAGCGCTATGTTTGATTACTGCGAGCGGATCCTTGATAATGATGCAGCGATCACGCAGATCGGGATCCTTCGTCAGGTAAGCTTTTACCTTGACGATATCCGAAAAAGAAATCATATTGCCGGGAGAACAAGTTGAAGATCATTAGTATTGCCAGCGGAAGCAGCGGTAACTGTACCTGCGTTGTCACGGATGAGGCGCGCATACTGATCGATGCCGGGGTTTCCGCTAAGAGGATTGTAGAGGGTCTGTGCAGCTTCGGGATCGAACCCGAGACCATAGACGCGATCCTGATCACTCACGAACATTGCGATCACATTGCAGGGCTTCCCGTGTTTTTGCGGCGATACCGGGCCGATGTGTACGGGACCCATGAGACGCTGCAGGCCATATTGAACTCGAACACCGGGAAACCGCTTTCCACCGAGCTGTTTCATTCGATCACGCCCGGCGTGATCGTAAAGGTGAAGGATGCGGAAATATCTTCCTGCTACACCTCGCACGACGCCGCCAAACCGGTGGCCTACGGGATCCGATCCTGCGGACGGTATTTTGCGATGGCGACAGATCTGGGATGCTATGATGATACGATCGTGCGACACCTTTCCGACGCGGATGCGGTTTTATTGGAATCCAATTACGACCGTGACATGCTGCTTGTAGGCCCGTATCCATATCATCTGAAAAAGCGGATCATGGGCGCCTACGGACATCTTTCCAACGATGACTGCGGAAGCCTCATGGTTTCCGTGTTCCACAGGAAACTGCGGCATATCATTTTAGCTCATCTGAGCAAGGAAAATAATTATCCGGAGCTTGCTTTGGCAAACGCTTTGGATGTGGTCCGGAAGAATTGGCAGTATCCGGACGAAAAACCTGAGATCTTCGTTGCCCGCCGGGATTTTCCGACGGATGCGATCGAAGTATAAAACTGGAGGCAGTGTTATGAAAAAAGCAATCATTACGGTAGTGGGACGAGACTGTGTCGGCATCATCGCAAAGGTATGTACCTACCTGGCGGACAGCAACATCAACATCCTTGACATTTCCCAGACGATCGTCGGAGGATATTTCAACATGATGATGGTTGTTGAGGTCGGAGCATCGGCGAAGAGTTTCGATACCATTTCCGAGGAGCTTGGTGAAGTCGGAAAAACCATCGGATGCGTGATCCGGATCCAGCTTGAGGACATTTTCGATATGATGCACAGGATTTGACTTTCATTAACAAATCCTCTGAAGGAGTTACTATGATCAGCAGAAGTGAAATATTGGAAACAAACCAGATGATCGAAAAGGAAAATCTGGATGTTCGTACGATCACCATGGGCATCAGCCTGTTGGACTGTATTGACGCAGACCGTACAACGCTGTGCACGAAAATCCGCGACAAGATTCTCGGTCTTGCCGGAAACCTTGTGAATACCGGTGATGAGATCGGAAGAGAATACGGGATCCCTGTCGTCAACAAGAGGATCAGCGTCACGCCCATCGGGATTATCGGCGCCGCCGCATGCCGCTCGGAAGAAGATTTCGTAGAGATCGCAAAGGAGCTGGACCGTGCTGCCAAGGATGTGGGCGTCAATTTCCTCGGCGGATATTCCGCTGTCGTTGCAAAGGGCATGACCTCCGCCGATGCGCTTTTGATGCGTTCCATACCGGAAGCTCTTTCCAATACCGAGCGTGTGTGCAGTTCCGTCAATGTCGGATCCACGAGGACCGGTATCAATATGGACGCCGTCCGGCTTATGGGTCAGGTGATCCGTCAGACCGCCGAGAAAACTGCCGACGCCGATTCCATCGGATGTGCAAAGCTTGTGGTGTTCTGCAACGCTCCCGACGATAACCCGTTTATGGCGGGAGCATTTCACGGAGTTACCGAGGCAGACGCCGTGATCAACGTCGGCGTCAGCGGCCCCGGAGTTGTCAAGAAAGCGCTCGAATCCGTTCGCGGAGAGAGCTTTGAGGTGCTCTGTGAGACGATCAAGAAGACCGCCTTCAAGATTACGCGAGTCGGTCAGCTTGTTGCAAAGAGAGCCTCCGAGATGCTCGGCGTTCCCTTCGGAATTGTTGATCTGTCCCTGGCTCCGACTCCGGCGGTGGGCGATTCCGTTGCGGAAATCCTTCAGGAGATCGGTCTGGAGTATCCGGGCGCTCCCGGAACAACCGCAGCTCTTGCTCTTTTGAACGATCAGGTGAAGAAAGGAGGCGTTATGGCGTCCTCCTATGTCGGTGGATTGAGCGGCGCCTTTATCCCCGTGAGTGAGGACCAGGGAATGATCGACGCGGTCAACGCCGGATGCCTGACGCTTGAGAAGCTCGAGGCCATGACCTGCGTATGTTCGGTAGGACTTGACATGATCGCCATTCCCGGTGATACAAGTGCCGCAACCCTCTCCGGGATCATCGCCGATGAGATGGCGATCGGAATGGTGAACCAGAAGACAACGGCGGTTCGACTCATTCCGGTGATCGGAAAGGGAGTCGGAGAGCAGGCGGAATTCGGCGGACTTTTGGGGTATGCGCCGATCATGCCGGTCAATCCGTTCGGATGCGATGCATTTGTCAATCGGACAGGAAGAATCCCTGCGCCGATCCACAGCTTTAAAAACTAGTTTTTGTTCGTAACGGCGCAAAAGCAGGAGGAGATATGGAGATACAACTTTGGAGGGAAATACTGGAGCCCTATGCTCTGGCGGTAGATGAACTTGTGATCAAGTTCACCCACATTCAAAAATCGCTTCGGAAGCAGGATGATTACTGCCCGATCGAACTGATCTCGGGACGAGTAAAAACCATCGCGAGCATCGTCGAAAAATGTAACCGCAAGAAGATACCTCTCGAGCACCTTGAGGAGGAGATGACCGATATCGCCGGCGTGCGTCTGATCTGTCAGTTCGTCGAGGACTGCTATGTGGTTGCGGACATGATCAAGAAGCGCACCGACATCCTTGTGGTGAGCGAGAGCGACTACATCGCAAAGCCCAAGGACAGCGGATATCGCAGTTACCACATGAAGATCCGCTACACGGTACAGACCGTGAACGGTCCGAAGACGTTAAATGCCGAGATCCAGATAAGAACGTTAGGAATGAACTGCTGGTCAACCATCGAGCACTCCTTGCAGTACAAATACCGCGGCAATATCCCGGAGGAACTTCGGAGCCGTCTGGAGCATGTCGCCGACGAGATGGTGCAGACAGACCGAGAACTCTCCGAGATCCGGGATGAGATCAAGGCGGCCAGGGAACAGCGGTTTGAGGAGGAGCGGATCGTCAACGACATCCTTCTTACAATTCAGAACCTGTACCGCTTTGCAAGCCGCAGAGAGGCTGTGCGGATCCAGGAAGAGTTCTTCCGGATCTACGAGGAGAAAAACATGGACAAGCTCCGGTATTTTGCGAACGAGCTTGATATCATTGCCGAAGGCTACCGTGCCCAGACAACGACGTAACAGGCGGATTTCCGCCGCGGAATATTGAATGACAGGGCGAAGAGAATATGCAGTTACCGCAGAAGTTTGTTGAGAGGATGAAGCAGATGCTCGGGGAGGAGGAATACCGGGCGTATGAGGCATGCCTTGAGAAGAGGGCACGCTCGGCTTTGCGTGTCAACACGGGTAAACTTTCCGTCGAGGATTGGAAGAAGATTTCGCCGTTTACCATGCGTCAGGTGCCTTGGATTTCCAATGGATTTTACTATGATGATACGGATGCTCCGTCAAAGCATCCGTATTACTATGCAGGCCTGTATTACCTTCAGGAGCCTTCTGCGATGACACCGGCCAACCTTCTCCCGATTGCACCGGGAGACCGCGTTTTGGACATCTGTGCAGCGCCCGGCGGGAAGAGCACGGAGCTTGCGGCGAAGCTGCAGGGGACCGGCTTGCTGGTCGCCAATGACATCTCCGCGACAAGGGCGAAAGCTCTTCTTAAAAATCTTGAGGTGTTCGGTGCAACGAACATCCTGGTCGTCAGCGAGGAGCCGTCAAAACTTGCAGAACGGTTCCCCGGATATTTTGACAAGATCCTTGTGGACGCCCCGTGTTCCGGTGAGGGAATGTTCCGGAAACAGCCTGTCATTATGAAAAACTGGGAGCAGTACGGAACGGAATACTACAATAATCTTCAGAAGTCCATCCTTCCGCAGGCGGTTTCCATGCTTCGTCCGGGAGGAATGCTTCTGTATTCTACCTGCACATTTTCCGCATTGGAGGATGAGGAAACGATATCCTATCTGTTAAACCGATGCCCCGAGATGGAGCTTGTTTCGGCTATTCCCGAAGGAGCTTCCGACCGATACGCGGAATACGGGTTTATGACCGGACGTCCGGACTGGATGGAGGAACCTCTCCCCGAAGTCGGAAAATGTGTCCGGCTGTTCCCCCACAGACTGGAGGGAGAAGGCCATTTCGTTGCGCTGTTCAGGAAAAAGGAGGACGCTTCGGACACGGGGCATACCGAATCGTTCCGTGGATACTGCAAGCGTTCAGAGATCCCGGAGGAACTGCGGGATCTCCTTTCACAGATCAAGTTCCTCAACGGGCGTGTCGATGAGAATCGTATTGTGATCCGTGATGAAAGAGTATATGCGATGCCGAAGGATATGCCTGCAACAAACGGCATGCGTGTTCTCCGAAGCGGCTGGTATCTGGGAGATGCGAAGAAGGGCCGATTTGAGCCGAGTCAGGCGTTTGCCATGGGGCTGGCTTCGAGCGAGTATCCTGCGGTTTACAACATGTCCGCTGAGGATCCTAGAACGGTGCGGTATCTGAAATGCGAGACGCTTGAGGTAACCGAAGACATGCCCGAGGGAAACGTTTTAATCTGTGTGGATTCCTATCCCTTAGGCTTTGCAAGGATCAAGAAGGACTCCTTCAAGAACCGTTATCTCTCCGGGTGGAGAATGCTATAAAGCAGGAGAAAACCGATGCTGCGACTTGACCGATTTTTATGCGAATGCGACGCCTCGCTTACAAGAAAAACCGCCAAGGACCTGCTGCGTTCCGGTGCTGTCACCCTTAACGGGAAAGTCTGCACCGACCCCGGAGAAAAGATCGCGCCCGAGGAGGACACGGTAACTATACGCGGAGAAGTATTGAAGTATCGTAAATACCGATATTTTCTGTTAAATAAGCCTGCCGGTGTGCTTTCCGCATCGAACGACAGGAAAGCAAAGACCGTGATCGACCTGATCCCCGAGGCAGGGGACGGGTATTTTCCGGTGGGAAGGCTTGACCGCGACACGACCGGATTGCTTTTGATCACAAACGACGGTCCGCTGGCTCATGAGCTGCTTTCCCCGAAGAAGCATGTGCCGAAGACCTATCTGGCCGAGTGCTCTCCGGGCGTATCCGAGGAAGCCTGCGAAAGACTTCGGGAGGGAATTGCGCTGGAGGATTTCACTACAATGCCGGCAAGAGTCAACAGGCTTGTCTCACAGCCGGAGGAAACCGTTCTCGCAATTACCATTCAGGAGGGGAAATATCATCAGGTGAAGCGGATGGTTGCCGCAGTGGGAAGCGAAGTGCGTACACTTCGGCGTATCTGTATGGGAGGACTCTGGCTTCCCGCTGAACTGGCAGAAGGGGATTATCTGGAGCTTGAGCAGGCCGAATTATTACGAAATCTTTTTGAGGATAAAAACGAGGATGAAGAACGACTTTTGCGCAGCTATCTTTGATCTGGACGGCACGCTGGTGGATTCCATGTGGATATGGAAAGACATTGACATCAACTATCTTTCCGCCCACGGGATCCCTTACGACGAAACTCTGCAGTCGAAGATCGACGGACTGAGTTTTCATGAGACTGCGGTTTATTTCAAGGAGAACTTCGGGATCGAAGAGACCATTGAGGAAATCCAGGCCGAGTGGAACACTATGGCAATCGAGGATTACCGTAAAAAGGTGTTCCCGAAAGACGGTGCGATCCAGTACCTGAAACTGCTGCGAAGCAAGGGAATACGAACAGGGATAGCGACATCCAACTCCATGGAGCTTCTTTCCGCCGTTTTGGAGGCCACGGGCCTTGACCGATATATCGACAGCATTCACACGGCGTGTGAGATCAAAAAAGGAAAGCCTGCCCCGGACATTTATCTTCTCGTGGCGGAGGATCTCGGTGTTGCCCCCGCTGACTGTATGGTCTTTGAGGACATAATCCCGGGGATCCAGTCCGGCCACAATGCCGGGATGCGCGTTTGTTCTGTTTATGACGTAAACTCGGCAGACCGCATGGACGAGATCATCGCCATGTCGGATTACCATATTCACAGTTTTACGGAGCTGCTTGAGGAGGATAAGGAATGAATCCCGTAAAAGGAAGCTGCGGGTATATTCGCAGGAAAAAGATATTTCTGACATGCATTCTGATCGTGGTCATCCTGATTTCCGTCGGATTGTTCCTGTGCGGATATCTCGCCACAAAGACGTCGAAAAATATATTGACGGTCGTTGCGTTTCTGGGCGTCCTGCCGATGGCAAAGGCGCTTGTCAGCCTCATCCTGTTCCTGCCGCACAAGTCTCTGCCGGAAGATGATTTCCGACAACTGTCCGACGCTGCAGGCTCAACAGGAACCCTTTATGCCGATATGATATTCACCCCCTGCGGCCGTGTGCTGCATCTTGACGCCATGTATGCAAGCCGTACCGAGGCCGCCTGCCTTCTGTTGGCACCGAACGCCAAAAAGGAACAGCAGATCGTCGATGACCTTACGGAAAGCATGAAGAAGCGGGGTGAGAACATCCACGTACACATTTTCCATGAAACGTCGGAGCTTGCCGCAAGGATCCAAAGCATTTCAGAGAAGGATGAGCCGGCTTCCGAGCAGTTTCTGGAGTTTTTACGCATGATCCTTGTGTAGCCGCACCTCTGATCGGAGAAAACTATGAAGGAATTCCACGTGACATCAAAAGACGCCGGACAACGGTTTTCCAAGTACCTTGGAAGGCTGCTTCCGAACGCAGGCTCCGGCTTTGTCTATAAGATGCTTCGGAAGAAAAATATTACGTTAAATGATGAAAAAGCCGACGGGTCGGAGACGATCCGGGAGGGTGACACCGTAAAACTGTTCCTCTCGGACGAGACATTTGCCAAAATGAGCGGCCAGGCTGTTGTATCGGAAGCGGTTCCGCGGTTTGCCCTTCGATCCGTGGAGGAATCGCAGATCGTCTACGAGGATGGAAATTTTCTGTGTGTCTATAAGCCCGCCGGGGTGTTGTCCCAGAAGGATGATTCCGGGACAGAAGCACTGAATGAGCAGATCCTTCAATATCTCGCCGACCGGGGGGATATCACTGCGGAGAGCATTCGCATGTTTAAACCCGGTATCTGCAACCGGCTGGACAGAAATACTTCAGGCATCCTGTGGTTTGCCAAAACGCTTGCAGGGTCAAGGGGAATGGCGGAAGCATTGCGTGGCAGGATGTTCGGCAAATTTTACTATGCACTTTTGCTGGGCACTGTCACGGAGCCGGTGGAATGTACCTGTTATCTTAGGAAGGATGAGGCAACAAACCGGGTTACCATATCCGAAACTCCGGAAGCTTCTGCAGAAACGGTACATACCGGCATCGAACCTGTTGTGAGCAACCGGAGGGCAACTCTTGCGCGCATCCGGCTGTATACCGGCAAGTCCCATCAGATCCGAAGCGTGTGTCAGCACCTCGGACACCCCGTGGTGGGCGATCCGAAATACGGTGCGGAAGGATCCGGTGTTATGTCCTATTTTCATGCGAAATACCACTCCCGCGGGCAGCAGTTGTTCGCCTATTCCTATGCGTTCCCGGAGGATTTGCCGGCCGGACTTACGGAACTGGAGGGAGAGACCATAACGGGAATCGTGCCGGAGACATTTTCCGAGATCGTACACGGGGAGTTTCCCGACTTTGCGGATTCATATTGTTAGGAGAGCGTATGGCTACTTGGAAAACCCGGGGACTTCGCGGTTCCCTTTTCGAAGACATCATCAACCGTACCAACGAAACCTATCGCGAGAGAGGGATTGCCCTTGTGCAGAAAATCCCGACGCCCATCACGCCCATCGATATCGATCGGGAGGAACGCCACATCACCCTTGCCTATTTTGAGCAGAAGAGTACCGTCGACTATATCGGGATCGCCCAAGGCGTTGCCCTTTGCTTTGACTGCAAGGAGTGCGCCGAGGACACATTCCCGCTTCAGAATATTCATGAGCATCAGTACCGCTACATGAAGGACTTCGAAAAGCAGGGCGGCATCGCATTCCTGTTGATCTACTACAGCCATCGCGAGAAGATCTACTTCATGAAATGCGAGGAGATGGTTCGTTTTTACGACCGCGGGTACGGCGACGGAAACGGGAACGGCGAGGGGCGGAAGAGCTTCCGCTTCGATGAGCTTGACCCGAATTACCTCTACGACATGCCGGCGGAACCCTTCATCAATTATCTCGAGTATGTTAACACCTATCTTGACGAAAAGGATTTCGAATAATTTTCGGAAAAAAGTGCTTGACAAAAAGAATTGTACCCTGTATAATTCGGTTCAATATGCTAACAGATTAGCAAATTAGCAAGTTAACGCGCTAAAGTGAAATGAGGTAATCCAATGATTTCATTATTAAACACCCCGGAAGGAGTTCGGGACATCTACGGCGATGAGCTACGCGAGATGAACGCTCTCTGCGACGATCTGAAAAAGACCATCGAGGAGTTCGGCTACGAGGAAATCCGCACGCCTTCCTTCGAATATTTCGACGTGTTCTCCAGCGAACGCGGGACCGTTCCGTCGAAGGATATCTACAAATTCATCGACCGCGACGGTAACACCCTTGTGCTTCGGCCCGATATGACGCCCCAGGTTGCAAGGGCAGCGTCCACGTATTATCGCGAGAAATCCATGCCGATCCGCCTTTCCTACTGCGGTAACACCTTTATCAACAACTCCGGATATCAACTGCGTCTGAAGGAAACCACCCAGGCCGGCGTTGAGTTCTTCGGCGACGGTTCTGCCGCTGCCGATGCGGAGATCCTTGCCCTCACGGTCGCCTGCCTGCAGAAAGCCGGGCTTGAGAAATTTCAGATTGAAGTCGGTAACGCCGGCTTCTTCCGTGCCATCGTCAACGAGTGCGAACTCACCGGTGAAGACGAGGAGGAGCTGAGAAGACGGATCAAGAACAAGAATCTTTTCGGCGTATCGGAGTTCCTTACCGAGAGAAACATCAGCGAGGAATCGGCCAAGCTTCTCCTGACAATTCCCGAGCTGTTCGGATCCGAGGAAATCCTGGACCGCGCAGCTTCCCTCACGGACAATGCTGCAGCGCTTGCCTCCCTGGAGCGTCTCCGAGAACTGAGCGGATATCTGAAGGAGTACGGCGTAGACCGGTATGTTTCCTTTGATCTCGGAATGCTCAGCAAGTATCGCTATTACACCGGAATCATTTTCCGCGCCATCACCTACGGGACCGGCGAGGCGGTTGCCTCCGGCGGAAGATACGACACCCTCGCGGAGCAGTTCGGTAAGCCGATGCCCGCAATCGGAATGTCCATCACCGTGGACACGCTGATGATCGCCCTCGAGAGACAGAACCTTACGAAGAATAATGAAGCTGCGAAGCAGTATGTCCTCTACAGCGAAGGAAAAGCCTCTGAGGCGATCCGGTTTGCCGCAGGGAAGCGATCGGAAGGGTGCTCCGTTGCCCTGATCCCCGTGACGGAGGAGAACGCATCGGAGATTGCTTCCAAACTTCAGACGGAGGGTGCAGCCGTATGGAATATTTGACATTTGCCCTTGCCAAAGGACGCCTTGCAAAGAAGGCCATGGAGGTTCTCACGAAGGCCGGGATTTCCTGCACGGAGATGAACGATCCGAACACCCGGAAACTGATCTTCACAAACGAAGAACTGAAGATGAAGTTTTTCCTTGCGAAAGCAGGAGATGTTCCCACATATGTGGAATACGGCGCTGCCGATATCGGTATCGTCGGAAAGGATACGATCCAGGAGGAGGGGCGGAAGCTTTACGAGGTGATCGACTTCGGCTTCGGCCGCTGCCGGATGTGCGTTGCCGGACCCGAAAGCGCCAGAGAACTGTTGGGAAGCGGCAGAAGGATCCGCGTTGCCACCAAGTATCCCAATATTGCAAAGGATTATTTTACGAACGTATTGCATCAGACCGTTGAGATCATAAAGCTCGGCGGATCCATCGAGCTTGCCCCGATCGTCGGCCTGAGCGAGGTTATCGTTGATATTGTGGAGACCGGTTCGACGCTTCGGGAGAACGGACTCAACGTGCTTGCGGAGATTGAACCGCTTTCCGCCCGGATGATCGTCAACCAGGTAAGCATGAAGATGGAGCAGGAGCGGATCCGCAAACTGATCGCGGATATCCGCGAAGTTCTGACAGAGGACGAAAAATAATACCCAAAACGGATAGAGACAGGAACCGGAGGAATGAAGATGAAGATTATTTCCCTGACCAAGGAATCCAAGGAAGAGCTCCTGCAGACCCTTGCGATGCGGAGCACCGACTCGTTTGCGAAACAGCAGGAGGCGGTGGACGCGATCGTGCAGGATGTGCGCAGACGCGGTGATGAAGCCGTTTTTGAATACACAAAGAAATTTGACGGTATTGACCTCACGCCCGATACCATCTGGGTTACCGAGGAGGAGATCAAGGACGCTTACGAGGAGATCGACCCGGAGCTTTTGACCGTAATCCGTGAGGCATCCGCCAACATCCGCGATTTCCATATGCGCCAGCGGAGAAACAGCTGGTTTGACACAAAGGAAGGCATCATCCTCGGCCAGAGAGTCACCCCGATCGCCAAGGTAGGCGTTTATGTACCCGGCGGACGTGCAGTGCTTTCCTCCAGCGTTCTGATGAATATTATCCCGGCCAAAGTGGCAGGCGTGCCCGAGATTATCATGGTCACACCGCCCCAGAAGGACGGCGGTCTCAACGCAACCTCCGTTGTCGCAGCCGTGGAGGCCGGAGCAACCAAGATTGCCAAGGTCGGCGGAGCGCAGGCCATTGCGGCCCTTGCTTACGGAACGGAGAGCATTCCGCGGGTTGATAAGATCGTGGGCCCCGGCAACATTTACGTTGCCCTTGCAAAGAAAGCGGTCTACGGAAGCGTCGGAATTGATTCCATCGCCGGCCCCAGCGAAATCCTCGTGCTCGCCGACGAGACGGCTACGCCCCGCTATGTTGCTGCGGATCTTCTGAGTCAGGCAGAGCATGATGTCATGGCATCGGCCATCCTTGTGACAACAAGCAGGACGTTAGCCGAAGCAGTCAGCGCAGAAGTGGAGAAGATGACGCAGACGCTTTCCAGAAAGGATACGATTGAGAAATCCCTGGAGAACTACGGAAGGATCTTCCTTGCGGATTCCATGGAGTCCGCCATCGAAGCAGCCAACGACATTGCCTCCGAGCACCTGGAGATCATCACGAAGGATCCCTGGAATACGATGACAGGCATCACCAACGCGGGAGCAATCTTCTTAGGGGAATACTCCAGCGAACCTCTCGGGGATTATTTTGCGGGCCCCGACCACATCCTGCCCACCAACGGAACGGCAAGATTTTTCTCGCCGCTGAGCGTTGATGATTTCATCAAGAAGAGCAGTGTGATCTGCTATTCCCGCGAGGAACTCCGCAAAGTGTACAAGAAGGTCGTGACATTTGCCGAGGCCGAAGGGCTTACGGCTCACGCAAACTCGGTGGCAGTCCGGTTTGAGGATGAAAACTGACTGTCGGGAATGCCTTAGGGCATGCAGGCCATGATTTTGTTGACCGCGGAACGGATTTGCGGTAAAATACGGACATATTAACAGCCGTAAGGAGGCGCTATGGAACGCAAGGCAAGGGTTAACCGGAAGACCGGTGAGACCAATATCAATGCAACGTTAGGCATCGACGGAAGCGGGATCTATGAGATCAACACCGGCATCGGATTTTTCGATCACATGCTGGCGGGGTTTGCGAAGCACGGATTGTTTGACCTTGTCCTGAAGGCACAGGGAGATCTCGACGTGGATTCGCATCACACCGTTGAGGATGTAGGGATCGTCATCGGAACAGCCATCCGCGAAGCTCTCGGCGATAAGAAGGGCATCAAGCGCTACGGAAGCTGCCTGCTTCCCATGGATGAGGCTCTTATGATGTGCGCCGTGGACCTGTCCGGAAGACCGTACTTTGTCTATGACGTAAACACGTCCGTGGACAAGCTCGGTGAGATGGATGTGGAAACTGCCAAGGAATTTTTCTATGCGATCTCCTACAGCGCAGGGATGAACCTTCATATCCGCATGATCTCCGGGGACAACAACCATCACATCCTCGAGGCGATGTTCAAGGCTTTCGCCAAGGCTCTGGACATGGCGACACAGATTGATGAACGGATTCAGGGAGTGCTTTCCACGAAGGGAACGATTTAATTTATGGATAAGAATATTATTGCCTATATCAATGCGGAAAATGCTTTCTCCGCCTCCGTTCTGGAGCTGGCCATGAGCTATGAGCAGAACGGCGCGGACGGGCTGTATATCTACAACTATGACGACAATGAGACCACGCAGATGCATTTCCTGCAGATGGTCAAGCTTGTCCTTAAGAAAGTGGATATCCCGCTGTATCTGGGATGTCACGTAAAACGGTTTGAGGACATCAAGAAGGCACTTTACACAGGCGCTTCCTATGTTGTGATCCCCTATGAGAGAAGCTTTCCGAAGGAAGAGGTGAAGAAGGCGATCGAGCGGTTCGGCCGCGATAAGATCGTTGTGGAATTCAACGCCGATGTCGATAAGCCCGAACATGCCTACGAGAGTGAAAAGCTTTTGGAGGAACTCAAGGACCTCGGTGTCGCAAGCTTCCAGATGAAACATGTTACGGTTTCCGCGGCGTTCAACCGGATCCTGGAGCGCTGTCCCCTTCCGGTTATCGTTCGGGACAGCCTTGTGAGAAACGATATTGAGACGCTTCTTTCCCTGCCGAACTGCTACGGCGTAGCTACGAATTACTATGAGCAGAAGAACTTGTTAAAGGTGAAGCAGGCGCTCCGCGCCCAGGGCCTTGCAACCAAGTGTCTGGAGTCGAGCATCGCATTTTCCGAGTTAAAGACCGACGAAAACGGATTGATCCCCTGCGTTGTGCAGGATTACCGCACCCTTGAGGTGTTGATGGTTGCCTACATGAACGAGGAATCTTTCAACGTGACCATCGCGACCGGCAGAATGACCTATTGGTCCAGAAGCCGGCAGGAGTTGTGGGTGAAGGGCGAGACAAGCGGACACTACCAGTTTGTCAAGGAACTTCGCGTGGACTGCGACCGCGATACGCTGTTGGCTAAGGTGCACCAGCTTGGAGCTGCGTGCCATACCGGCAATCCGTCCTGCTTCTACACCACGCTCTGCAAGAAGGAATTCGCGGACTTCAATCCGCTCACGGTGCTTACCGAAGATTACAATATCATCATGGACCGCAAAGTGAATCCGAAGGAAGGCTCCTACACGAACTACCTTTTCGACAAGGGAATCGATAAGATCCTGAAAAAGTGCGGTGAAGAAGCCACGGAGATCACCATCGCGGCAAAGAATCCCGATGCCGAGGAACTCAAGTATGAGATCGCGGACTATCTGTACCACCTGATGGTTCTGATGGTTGAGTGCGACGTCGATTGGAACGACATCGTGAAAGAACTGGCAAATCGGAGAAAATCCTGACGGGAGGCAATATGGGCTTTATCACAGAGTTCCTTCGGGAGTTCGGACTGTTTATCGTTTATATCATTGTGGCAATCTGCGGCGTATTGGCAGGCAAGGCTTTGAAAGCCCGGAAACTTGCCAAGCAGGCCGAGGCGGAGGCCAAGGAAGCGGAGGCTGCTTTACTGGCCGAGATCGATGCGTCGGATTCCGACGGGGAAGAGGATGCCGGTTCGGAGGAGAATGAAACCGCATCGGAAGAGACTTCTATCGAAAAAAATCAGGAAAACTCTTGATTTTTCGGAAAATGCAGTGTATACTCCGTTTGTAACTTGTAGTTTAGCATGAGAGTGGGTCCCAAACGACCCACTCTTTTACTGTGATAAGAGGGAAACCATGGCAACAGCCAAACAATACGAAGAGAAGACAACGGCTTTATTGCAGCCGATCCTTGATCGGGAACAGTTTGAACTCGTGGATGTCGAATATGTGAAGGAAGCGGGGACATGGTACCTTCGGGCATATATCGATAAGCCGGGCGGGATTACCATTGACGACTGTGAACTTGTATCAAGGGCATTGAGCGATAAGCTGGACGAGGAGGATTTTATCGATGAGGCATATGTCCTCGAAGTCAGCTCTCCGGGACTGACGAGACCGCTCAAGAAGCAGAAGGATTACGAGAGAAATATCGGAAAGCCCATCGACGTGAAGCTGTTCCGCGCAGCGGGGGGCAGAAAGGAATTCACCGGGATCCTTCAGTCGTTCACCGACGATACCGTGACGGTTTCGATTGACGGTGAAGAATTCCGGGTGGAAAAGAAAAACATCAGCATGATACGGCAGTCATTTGTCGAGTAACCGGCAGATGCCGGAGACAGATCGGAAATAAAACCAAAAACGATAAAAAGGCAGGAAACGTTGCAAGGAGGTGCGTTATGAAAAAGGTCGTAAAAAAGTCCGCAGAGGAGATCAAGAAGGAAGATTTTAAGGAGTTGATCACAGCCCTCGATCTGATCGAGCGTGAGCGTGATATTGACAAGTCCGTCCTTCTGAAGATTGTGGAGGATTCCCTTCTGCAGGCTTGCAAGGAGCAGTTCGGAAACAGCGAGAATATCCGTGTGCACATCGATCCCGAGACCGGAGAATACGATGTATTCCGTGATTTCAAGGTGACCGAAGAGGTTTTTGACAGTGCTACGGAGCTCACCCTCGAGGAGGCAAAGGCAAAGTTTCCTCTTCGCGAGATCCAGCTCGGCGATACCGTGAGCGAGGAGGTTGCCACCAAGGGCTTCGGCAGAATTGCCGCTGGTCAGGCAAAGCAGATGATCGTACAGAAGCTTCGCGAGCGGGAGAGAGAGGTTCTCTTCAACCAGTACAGCGGCAAGGAAAAAGAGGTTGTTACCGGTATTGTCCAGAAGTACTCCAAGAAGAATGTCATCATCAGCCTCGGCAAGATCGACGCATCTCTTATCGATACGGAGCAGATCCCCGGAGAGGTGTTCCGCACCGGCGACCGTGTTAAGGTTTATGTCGTGGAAGTTAAGAACATGACCAAGGGACCGAGAGTGATTGTTTCCCGTACCCATCCCGAGCTTGTAAAGAGATTTTTCGAGAACGAGGTTGCTGAGGTTGCCGACGGTACCGTGGAGATCAAGGCGCTCTCGAGAGAAGCAGGCAAGAGAACCAAGATGGCCGTGTATTCCAACGACCCCAAGGTGGATCCGGTGGGGGCCTGTGTCGGCGTAAACGGCAGCCGTGTCAATGCCGTTGTGGAAGAGCTTAACGGCGAGAAGATCGACATCATCAACTGGAGCGACGATCCGCAGACACTAATCGCGAATGCTCTGTCTCCCGCGGAAGTGATCGGCGTGGAGGTCAATGAGGAGGAGCGTATCGCAAACGTAGTCGTTCCGGACGACATGCTCACCCTCGCCATCGGCAGCAAAGGTCAGAACGCCCGCCTTGCGGCGCGTCTTACCGGATATAAGATCGACATCAAGAGTGAGTCCCAGGCGAACGGCCTGATCTGATCCCCGGGAGGGAAGAATCCATGGCTACGACACGAAGAATTCCGCTTCGCCGCTGTAACGGATGCGGAGAGATGAAACCAAAAAAAGAATTGATTCGTGTGATCCACACGCCGGAAGATACCATCGAGCTGGATCTGACCGGAAAGAAGAACGGGCGAGGCGCATATGTATGCAAGAGCGAGGAATGCCTTCGTCTGGCAATGCGTTCCCACGCGCTGGAACGGTCCCTTTCCGTCACGATCCCCGAGGATATCTATGAACGGCTTCGGAAGGAGATTGCGGATGCATGACAAGGTACTGGCGCTTTTAGGGCTTGCCCAGAGAGCACGTTTTATTGCTTCCGGAAACTTCCAGGTGGAGGAAGCGGTTGCGAAGCGAAAGGCCAAGCTTGTGCTGATCGCCGAGGACGCTGCTGCCAACACCAGGGACGGACTCGAAAAAATTACATATCATTACGGCATACCGGTAATCATCTACGGGACCAAGGAAACCCTCGGTCATTCCATCGGAAAGGAAGACCGTTCCTGCGTCGCGGTATTGGATGAAGGATTTGCCGCAAAGATCAGGGATCTGACTGTTACACAGTAAGACATTTTCCATATCTATCGAAACAACGATGCTATACCAATCGGAGGAAATTAAATGGCAAATATTAAACTCGGAGATCTGTGCAAGGAAATCGATGCGTCCTACAAGGAGATGATGACCTACCTGCGCGAACGCGGATGCGATGTAAAAAGCGCCGGCAGCATTATTGACGACGAGGACCCGGAGGTTAAGATTGCGATCACACTCTACGGGAAGAAAAAGCGCCGCGCAGCTGCAGCAAAGCCGGAGGAGAAGCGTCCCAAGGGACGTTACGACGACAAGGGAAACCGCGTCGTCAAGAAGGACGGCGTGATCTACAGCATCGATAAAGGCGGCAATTACACCGCCTACAACGGACCTCTCTACGACGAGAACAACAAGCGTCTCGAGCCGAAGAGAGCGCTTTTCGACGCCGACAAAAACCCGATCGTCCGGAAGGGCAACGATTTCTTCCGCAAGGATGAGAACGGTGAGCTGGTTCCCTATGACGGACCGATCTTCAACGAGGAAGGACGCCGGATGAAGCGCCCGACCAAGGAAGGCGTTTCCGAGACTCCTGCTGAGACGAAACCGTCTGCAGCTTCCGAGCCGCAGACAACGGAGGCCGTATCTCCCGTTGAGACAGTGGCTTCCGAAGCACCTGAGAAAACCACACCGGCTGCTCCCGCAGGAGAAACCGCAGAGACTGCAGCTCCCGTTCGCAGAGAGCCTGTTCGCAATGCGGAGGATCGCAGACCGGAGGCACCGAGAAGAGACGGCGCAGGCGCTGCTTCGCCGGTGCGCCGCAGAGAAGGACAGGGTACGGGAACAGGATACGGCGACCGCAGACCTTCCGACGGGACCAGACCTCCCTATAACCGTGATGGTCAGGGTGCTCAGAGAAGACCTGCAGGCCAGGGCGGTTACAGTGATCGTCCTGCAAGAACCGGACAGGGATACGGCGACCGCAGACCTTCCGACGGAACCAGACCTCCCTATAACCGTGACGGTCAGGGCGGAATGCGCAGACCCGGCGGACAAGGCGCCGGCGGTATGGCCGGTGCGGGACGCGGCGGCTATTCCCAGGGCGGATTCGGCGGCGGATTTGATAAGGACAAGGATTCCGGCGAGCGGAGACAGTTCCCTCGCAAGAACGATAACCGCGGGAGTCAGGGCAACTCCATCAAGGCCGATTTTGCAAGTGACATCAACCGCGGACAGCGTGCTGCCGCATACCAGAACCGGGATCGCGACAAGAACCGCAACAACCGTGATTTTGACGACGGAAAGAAGACCGGCAAGAAGGGTCAGCAGACCACGAAGAAGGACGCAAACCGCAAGGGAGCGTTTATCATGCCCAAGGTAGAGCCGAAGCGTGAGGAAGATCCGAACGAGATTAAGAACATCACGATCCCCGAGGTGATCACCATCAAGGAACTTGCCGACAAGATGAAGCAAAATGCTTCCGCAATCATCAAGAAGCTGTTCCTCGCAGGAAAGCTGTACAATATCAACTCGGAAATCTCCTTCGAGGAAGCCGAGGAGATTGCTCTTGAATACAATTATATTGTTGAGAAGGAAGAAGTTATCGATATGGTTGAGGTTCTTACCCGCGATACCGAGGACTCCGAGGATACTCTTGAGAAGCGTCCTCCGGTTGTCTGTGTCATGGGCCACGTTGACCACGGTAAAACTTCCATCCTCGACGCGATCCGTTCCGCTCATGTAGCTTCCAAGGAAGCCGGCGGAATCACGCAGCACATCGGTGCTTACATGGTGGAGAAGAACGGACGCAAGATCACCTTCCTTGACACCCCCGGCCACGAGGCATTTACCGCAATGCGTCTCCGCGGTGCCATGGCTACCGATATCGCAGTGCTTGTTGTCGCTGCCGATGACGGCGTTATGCCGCAGACCATCGAGGCGATCAACCATGCGAAAGCAGCCGGCGTTGCCATTGTGGTTGCGATCAATAAGATGGATAAGGAAGGGGCCAACCCCGACCGTGTACTCACCGAACTCTCCGAGCAGGGACTTGTCTCCGAGGATTGGGGCGGTGATATCGTAACCTGCCGTGTTTCCGCTAAGACCGGCGAGGGAATCGAGAATCTTCTTGAAATGATCCTTCTCTCGGCTGATGTGCTGGAACTTCAGGCGAACCCGAACCGCCGCGCCCGCGGTCTCGTGATCGAGGCCAAGCTGGACAAGGGTCGTGGTCCCGTTGCCACCGTTTTGGTGCAGAAGGGTACGCTCCATGTGGGTGAGACGGTATCCATCGGTGCGGCATACGGTAAGATCCGTGCCATGATCAATGATCAGGGGCAGAAGGTTACCGAAGCTACGCCTTCGACGCCTGTGGAGATTCTCGGCTTGAACAGCGTTCCGAACGCAGGCGATCTCATGATCGTTACGGAAAACGAAAAGGAAGCCAAGAACATTTCCGACGCTCACATCGCACAGTCTAAGGAGAAGCTCATTGCGGAGACGAAGCAGAAGCTGTCTCTCGAGAGTCTGCACGACGCAGTTGCAGCCGGCGAGATGAAGGATCTCAACATCATCGTCAAGGCCGACGTTGCAGGTTCCGTGGAGGCTGTGAAGCAGTCTCTTCTCAAACTCTCCAACGAGGAGATTGCCGTGCATTGTATTCACGGCGGCGTAGGTAACATCAACGAGTCCGATGTCGTTCTGGCAAGCGCTTCCAACGCCATCATCATCGGTTTCAACGTAAAGCCCGACAATACCGCGAAGGAGACTGCAGAGCGCGAGAAAGTGGATGTGCGTCTGTACTCCGTCATCTACAATGCCATTGACGACATTGAGGCGGCTATGAAGGGCATGCTCGATCCGATCTACGAGGAAGTTGTCATCGGTCATGCCGAGATCCGTCAGATCTTCAAGGCCAGCGGCCTTGGCAACATTGCCGGTTCCTATATTCTCGACGGCAAGGCACAGCGCGGCTGCAAGGCAAGGATCAC
Source organism: Lachnospiraceae bacterium (assembly GCA_017962105.1). Classification (GTDB taxonomy): domain Bacteria; phylum Bacillota; class Clostridia; order Lachnospirales; family Lachnospiraceae; genus ISDg. Next base: position 111,219 of record JAGCVY010000094.1, on the reverse strand, counting down.
CCGTGACGGCGAGCAGATCTTCGACGGCAATCTTGCATCCCTGAAGAGAATGAAGGACGACGCCAAGGAAGTTGCCGCCGGCTATGAGTGCGGTATTTTGTTCGAGAAGTTCAACGATATCGCCGAGGGCGACCAGGTTGAACTCTATATCATGCAGCAGGTCGCAAGAAAATAATCCGGCCTGTCGAAAAAGGTATTTATTGAAAGTTTTACGGAAAATATGAGAAAAAACAGTACGAAAAACAGAATTGTCAGCCAGGAGGTCCGCAGGGAACTCAGCCGGCTGATCTTGGACGGCGTCAAGGATCCCCGGATCGCCCCCCTCACCACCGTGACGGATGTGACGGTCGCGCCGGATCTTAAGACCGCCAAGGTTTATATCAGCGTATACGGCGATGCGGATGTGAAGAAGAACACTATGGACGGCCTCAAAAACGCCGCTCCGTTTCTTCGCTCGATGCTCGCCAAAAACCTGAACATGCGGCTTACTCCGCAGCTGTTCTTTGTGTTGGACGAATCCCTTGATTTCGCAATGAAGATCGACGGATTGATCTCCGAGATCCATGCAGGGGAAACCGATAACACATCGGACGGGGATTCATCTTCCGAAGAACAGGAGTAGTTCATGAACAGAGCTTTGTTGAATGCAATAGAACATGCACGAACCATCGGGATCACCGGACACATTCATCCGGACGGAGACTGCGTCGGTTCCTGCATGGCATTGTACGGCTACATCCGGTCGGTATATCCGGAGAAGGAAGTGAAGGTCTTCCTCGAGGAGCCGGCCGACAATCTGGATGTGGCAGACGGATTTGATATGATCGACAGCACTTTTCAGGCCGGAGAGACTGCATGGGATCTTTTTGTGATCCTTGACTGCAGCAGCGCCGACCGGTTTTCGCCTGCGGCGGATCTTGTGGCTGCAGCCGGAAAAACCTTTGTTGTCGATCACCACATGACAAACACCAACTTTGCGGACGAGGGAGTGATCCTTCCGGACGCGAGTTCTACCTGCGAAGTCCTGTACGACCTTCTGGACGATGCCCTCATCGACCGGACGGTTGCAACGTATCTCTATCTCGGGATCGTACACGATACCGGCGTGTTCCGGTATCCGGCATGTACCGAACACACGATGAATATCGCAGGGAAAATGCTCACAAAGGGCGTCAATGCGCAACGGCTGATCGATGATTCGTTCTACCGGAAGACCTATGCACAGAACCGTTTGATCGGTGACGCCGTGGCACGCTCGGTGCTTCTTCTGGACGGTAGATTCATCTACACTGTCGTTACTCTCGAGGATCTGGCAAGATTCGGTGCCTCGGTGAAGGAAACCGAAGGTCTTGTGGACCAGCTTCGTCTTACTAAGGGGATCGAGGTAGCGATGTTTGTCCGTCAGGACGACGAGGACACCTACAAGATCAGCCTTCGTGCGATTGAGAAGGTAAATGTTGCAAGCATCTGCCAGTCCTTTGGCGGCGGCGGGCATAAATTTGCCGCAGGATGCACCGTAAAGGGTGACATTTCGGATGCGATCACCCAGATTACGGCTATGGTTTTACTGCAGTTATAGTCAGCATTTCAAAGAAAAGACTGTGAAAGAATGAATGGGATTCTGGTTGTCAACAAAGAGCGGGGATACTCCTCGTTTGATGTGATTGCAGTGCTTCGAGGCGTTCTCGGGATGAAAAAGCTCGGCCATACCGGAACTTTGGATCCGGAGGCGGAAGGCGTTCTTCCGGTCTGTCTCGGATATGCGACGAAGATCTGCGACTATCTGATGGCGCAGAAAAAAGAGTACATAGCCCACGGCAAGTTGGGAATTGTAACCGATACGCAGGATATTTTCGGGGCCGTTCTTGAAGAACGGCCGTTTTGCGTGTCAAAAGAGCAATTGGGAAAAACTCTGAAATCCTTCGTAGGAACCATTGAACAGCTCACTCCCATGTATTCCGCCAGAAAGATCGACGGCGTCAAGCTCGTTGATCTTGCAAGAAAGGGCATTTCCGTTGAGCGGTCAAAAAAGACGGTACAGATCTATGATGCCGAACTTCTGTCCTATGAGGAGACCACCGGGGAATATGTGATCCGTATTCTTTGCCAGAAAGGAACATACATCCGCACCATCTGCAACGACTTAGGCGAAAAGCTCGGGTGCGGTTCCTGCATGACCGCCTTGACAAGGACCAAAACCGGGCAGTTTACCGTGGAAAACAGCTATACCATCGCGCAGATTCGGGAATTTCGGGAGAGCGGAAGACTGGCTGAGGCGATCATCCCCATCGACGCTATGTATCTCGGATGTGCCCCGATGGAACTCGCTCCCGATTACCGTACAAGCATCCGGAACGGGAACTTCCTCGAACCGGAGTGGCTTACCCCCTGCGACGAACCCGTGTCGGAATCATTTCAAAGCATCTACGAAAATCTGTTAGGGGAGGAAGAGAGCAGATGCATCCGGGTTTATCTCGACGGCGAGTTTTACGCTGTCTACCGAAAGCGCGGAAAGAAGTACCGCCCGCTTCAGATGTATCACGAGGTTGACAACGAGAAAAACCATCAAAAGAAGCTCACGGGATGCTGCTTAAGCATCGGCAAATTCGACGGGCTTCATCTCGGTCACCGCAGACTGATCGCTGAGATGTCAAAGAGCACGCTGCCAAAAATCCTTCTTTCCGTAACAGCACCGGGCGGAAAATGCATCTTTACACAGGAAGAGACAGGTTCCATCGCACAATCCCTCTCTGTCGACAGGACAGACGTCTGGGAACTGACGGAGGAACGTCGGAAAATGTCCCCCGAAGAGTTTGCCGGGAATATCCTCGTCGATACCTATCATGCACGGAAAATCGTGGTGGGAGAGGACTTCCGATTCGGCAGGGATCAGACGGGAGACGCTGCGTTTCTGAAAAGATTCGCCGAAGAAAACGGCATGGAATGCGTCGTGTGTCCTACTGTGTGCACCGACGGGGAGCCGGTATCCAGCTCCCGGATCCGCACTTTGCTTTCGGAAGGAAATATCGAAGAGGCAAACCGTCTTCTCGGAACGCCGTATTTTATCCAAGGTGAGATTCTTCGAGGAAAGCAGATCGGAAGAACGTTGGGATTCCCGACGATCAACCTTTGTCCCGGGGAGGATAAACTTCTCCCGCTTTACGGGGTGTACCGAACGGAGACAAAGGTCTGTGGAAAGATATATCCCTCCGTAACCAACATCGGCGACAATCCGACGGTGGAGGACGGAATGCCCCATCAGACCACCGTGGAAACCCATATCATCGGGTTTTCCGGGGATATCTATGAGGAGACAGCACGTGTTACGTTCCTGGAACGTCTGAGGGATCAGATACATTTTCCGTCCCTTGAGGCACTGAAGGAGCAACTTTCCGCGGATATCGCGGAAGTCCTTGAAAAATCCGCGAAAAACGGATAAAAAAGTTGTTTACAAGCAGATACAACTATGGTATAGTATCGAAGTCAGCCGAGTCCCAGCCTGGCGGAATCTCCAACCCCGGCCTGGATTCAGGCGGTTACTAATTCTTTTTAGGAGGCAAAAATCATGATCACGAAGGAAAAGAAGGCAGCGATCATCGCTGAGTACGGCAAGAATCCTGCAGACACGGGTTCGCCCGAGGTTCAGATTGCAATTCTTTCCGCAAGAATTGCAGAGCTCACCGAGCATCTGAAGAACAACAAGCAGGATAACCATTCCCGCCGCGGTCTTTACATGATGGTCGGTCAGAGAAGAGGTCTTCTCGACTACCTGAAGAACAAAGACATCAACGCATATCGTGCGCTTATTGAGAAGCTCGGCATTCGTAAGTAATCCGTGCGCAACAGAGCTGTCGTCTCCGGGCGGCAGCTCTTTATCAATGAGAACCGGACAATCAAACAAAGAGCAGAGTAAGAGCGGAAGCGTAAAGTGCCCGGGGGACGGGGAGTTGTCCCCGGGACGAAAAGCCGTAAGGCTTGCGGTTTCCGGTCTGCATCCCGCTGCTACCAAAGGATTTCCTCCTTTTCGTAGCACCATACGGGACGAAAGGAGGACATTTTATGGGTTTGAAACTGAAAAGAAACAGCAGAAGTTACGTCATGCTCCTATGCTTCATGGGCATTTTCGCAGCACTGCAATATGTGACGGAGTATCATCTGTCGATCACCATCGCCGACAAATACCGCATCGCCTTTACCTTCCTGATCCGTGCGATCACCGGCTATTGCATCGGCTGGCTCGGCGGTATCGTGTCCATGATCACGGATATTCTCGGCGGATTCCTGTTGTACGGCGGTTCCATGAATCCCGGTATCACCCTCACGCGGTTTTTACAGGGCTTCACCGTCGGTATCATCCTTTACCGGAAATCCACGATCGATCGGGTTGTGATCGCTTCCGTGATCGACAATCTGATCCTGAGCCTTTTCCTGAACACGTATTTTATCTTCACGCTATACGGAACTCCGTACAAAGTTGCAACGCTGGCGCCCAGAGCCGTGATCGCCGTCACAAGTTTTGTTCTTGAGATTGTCATCATGCGCATCATGCAGCCCCGTCTGATCCCTGCCATACGATCGCTTTTGTACAAGGGGATCTGGGCCGAGGATGCCGATACCGCAGTTGTGGCAGTTCCCCTGTCCGGGGAACCGGTGGACGATGTTCCTGCCGAAGAAATACAAGAATGAGTTGAAATACAGCGACAAATGAGATAAACTGTATTTATGAGAGAGAGAACGCAGTACTGATACCGCGTGATATCAGAGGTGCTTATGAGATTTACAGATGCTGTGCGTTTCATAAGGAATGAAGAAACGAACAAGTCAAAACCGGGCCTTGATCGGGTCAACTATTGCCTCGGATTGCTGAAGCATCCCGAGGCTTCTCAGCGTATTATCCATGTTGTCGGAACGAACGGTAAGGGATCCACGGCGACGATGATCACCAACATTCTTGTGGCTGCCGGATACCATGTGGGGACCATGATCTCCCCGGCTCTTCACGGAGTTACGGATTATTACCGGATCGACGGAAAGCCGATCACTACGGCTCAGTTCGTCAACAGCGTGGAGACGTTGAAATCCGCCCTTCGTCCTGTGGAGATGAACACAGAGGCGAAGAAGGATCTTGACCCCACCGAGTTCGAGCGTGCCGTCTGCGTCGGACTGATCCTGTTCAAGATGGAGAATTGTGATTTTACAGTTCTCGAGGCCGGTATGGGCGGGCGGAATGACGCCACCAACGTAGGGCAGGGCTGCCTTACGGTCGTGACCAAGATTGCTTTGGATCACATGCAGTACCTCGGGGATACGCTCGAGGCGATCGCCCAGGAGAAGCTGGGAATTGCCAGCCCCGGAGAGCCCATCGTAATGGGAGTGAACTCCACGATCGTCACCGACACGGCGGTCCGCTGGTGCAAGGAGAACAAGCATGAGCTGCACCTTGCCTCCATTGCGGATGACAGCTTCTTCCCGAAGGAACGCGCCATGATCGCGGATTATCAGAAAATCAATATCGCGACTGCCCAGAAGGCGGTTGAGGTCCTGTGCGGTGAGAATTTCGAAGGAAACATGCTTGCCATAGACGATTTTGCCATGGAAGCCGGCATCCGGTCAGCAAGTCTGCCATACCGCTTTGACGTGCGCAAAAAGGATCCCTACCTTCTTTTTGACGGAGGACACAACCCGGATTGCATCGACGCTTTGTGCCGGTCGCTCCGGTCATTTTCCGGCGATCAGAAATACTATATCGTTACCGGCGTGCTTGCGGACAAGGATTATCCCGCAATGTACGAGATGCTCCAGAGCTTTGCTCTCGGGTTCGTCTGCGTGACGCCGCATAACAACCGGGCGCTTCCTGCCAAGGATCTGGCAGAGCATCTTCGCGCCTATGAAAAGCCGGTGGAGGTTGCGGAGACCATGGTGGATGCCGTGGAACGGATCAAGGAGATCCGCAAGAAAGGATATCCCGTGCTTGTCACCGGATCCCTGTATATTATGCCGGATATTGTAGCGGCGTGGAACAAAACACGCTGACACGGAGGACTCATGACTTACGAGGAAGTCGTCAACAAACTGACGAATACGGATTTCTTTTCGGCCTTTGCCGGCCTTTACGGAATGCGGAATATGCTTCGGCATTTCGACAATCCGCAGGATGCGATTCCCTGCGTTCATGTGGCCGGCACCAACGGGAAGGGATCCGTTTGTGCTATTCTGGATTCGGTTCTCCGGCGTGCGGGATATCGCGTCGGGCTGTTCACATCCCCGTTTTTGTATGATTTTCGGGAACGGATCCGCGTGAACGGGGAGATGATCCCGGAGGAGGACCTTGCCCGGATCGGGACGGAGATGTTTGCCTTCACGGACAAGCAGCCGGCTCCCGCCAATCAGTTCGAGCTGCTCACGATCCTTGCCCTCTTGTATTTCCGGGAGCAGAAGTGTGATATCATCATTCTGGAGACCGGCTTGGGAGGAACCTTTGATCCTACCAATGCGGTTACGGCTCCGGTCTGTTCGGTGATCACAAACATCGGACTCGACCACTGCGCCGTGCTCGGCGACACCATCGAGAAGATTGCCGCCGCCAAGGCAGGCATTATTAAACCTAATTGTGACGTCTGCGTCTATCCGGTCTGCCGGGAAGCGGAGACGGTGATCACAAGCGCGGCGCTTCGGGCATCGGCGCCGATCCATTTTACGGATCCGGATGAGGTCCGTGAGCTCGAGCCCGTGCCGGGATATGAACATTTTTCGTATCGCGGGCAGGAGATTACCCTTTCTCTTCGCGGGAAGCACCAGCAGTTGAATGCCGCTACCGCATGGGAAGCCATTGCGGTTTTGAACGAAAAGGGATTCTACTTAAGCGACCGGGACATTGAAACCGGAATGAATACCGTCGAGTGGCCCGGCAGGCTGGAAGTCCTGTCGAAGAAACCCCTGATCTACTATGACGGCGGGCATAATCCGCAGTGTGCGAGAGCGATTGCCGACTGGTTTATGCAGACGGCGTTCGAGGGCAAACACATTACCGTGATCGCGGGTATCGTGGAAAATAAGGACTACCGTTCGATGCTTAAGATCTTTGCATCCTTCGCGGACGAGCTGCATTTCTACCGCTTCGATAACAAGCGTGCTTTGTCTTCCGAGGAAGCGGACAAGCTCTGCGAAGAATTCAACATGAAACGGATCTTTCAGCTTGCCGATGCGTGCGCCGATTATATCGCTAAGGCAAAGAAACAGGATGTGCTCCTCATAACGGGCTCCCTGTACCTTGCCGCAGAAGCGAAGAAAGCCGTGACGGAAGCGTTGCAGCGCAAACAGGATACGTAATACAGAGAGGAAACTATCATGAGTAAATCCGAAGGACGAAAGGGATTTCTTGCGGACAAGAGAAATGTGGTTCTTTTATCCGCCCTGATCTTCATGACCATCGTTGCCGTTGTCCTCGGCATTCTTCTTTGGAAGAAGTCTGAGGACAACAATAAAAACAGCAACAATCCGGTGACGCCGCAGGTTACGGTTGCACCGACGGACACAGAGGCTTCACCGACCGTTTCGGCTACGCCTGAGGTAACTGCGCCTGCAGACGATACACCTACTCCCGTTGCGGGAACTCCCACGCCGGAAGCAACCCCGACAACAGCAGAAATTTCTCCTGAGCCGACACCGACCTACGGGGAGGTAACGCCGACTCCCGAGCCTACCTATGGTGAAGTATCGCCTACCCCGGAACCGACCTACGGTGAAGTGACGCCCACGCCCGATCCGTCGGAGCCGACGAAAGCCCCCACGGCTGCGCCGACCGCAACTCCGACACAGGCTGCGGCAAACCCTACGACGGCTCCTACGACAACGCCTACGACACCTGCGACGCCCACGCCGACACCGGCCAAGAGTACCGGAAAGACTCCGGCCGCCGACCACGGCAGGCTGTCCGTAAAGGGCACCAGGATCGTGGATAAGAACGGGAAGGAATTCCAGCTGAAGGGTGTGAGTACCCACGGTCTTCAATGGTTCCCGCAGTTTGTCTGCAGGGAAACCTTCAAGTGCATCCGTGACGAGTGGGGTGCCAACGCCGTGCGTCTTGCCATGTACACCGACGAGGGCGGATATTGCAGCGGCGGCGACAAGGCAAAGCTGAAGCAGCTCGTGAAGGACGGCGTTTCCTATGCCACAGAGCTTGGTCTCTACGTGATCATCGACTGGCATATTCTTCACGATTATGACCCGAACACCAACAAGGCGGAGGCCATTGCATTTTTCGACGAGATGTCGAAGTTATATAAGGATTACGACAACGTGTTTTACGAGATCTGTAACGAGCCCAACGGCGGTGTTTCCTGGTCCCGCGTAAAATCCTATGCGGAAGAGGTGATCGCCGTCATCCGCAAGAATGACCCGAAGGGTATTATCATTATCGGAACCCCCACCTGGTCCCAGGACGTGGATATCGCGGCCAAGGATCCCGTGAAGGGGTACGACAATCTGATGTACGCCCTGCATTTCTATGCGGGAACCCACAAGGACAACATCCGCAGCAAGATGAAGACCGCCATCGAGGCCGGCCTACCGGTGTTTGTTTCCGAATACGGGATCTGCGATGCATCGGGCAACGGTGCGTGCAACGAGACCGAAGCCAACAAATGGGTTGCCTTCATGGACAGCTACGGCGTGAGCTACATGATCTGGAACCTCGCCAACAAGAACGAATCCTCGTCCCTGATCAAGCAGAACTGCAAGAAACTGTCCGGCTTCACCGAGGCGGATCTCAATCAGGAAGGCCGCTGGCTTGTGAAAATGCTGGGCGGAAAACTTCCCGAGATGACCAAGGAAGAGCTGGAGAAGCTCAAGGATGACGCCGGCGGAAGCGGGGGCGGAGATGTTGCGGTTCCGGACGGCATCGAAAAAACCGTGAAGAACGGCAATGTGACGGCGACTCTTTACACCGCCAATACCTGGAATGAGACTGCCTCCAAATGCTATCAGCTGGGCTTGACCATTGAGAATGCGGGAAGCTCATCTCTGAACGGCTGGACCGTTGTGGTCACCTTTAACGCTCCGGTTTCCACGGACAATTTCTGGTGCTGCGGCGTGTCCATCAAGGACAAGGTGATGACGTTGACGCCTGCAGATTTCAACAAAACCATCGGTGCCGGTTCCCAGACCTCGGATATCGGTCTGATCGTGCAATCGAAATCCCTGCTGAAGATCGAGTCGATCGAAGTGAAGACCAAGTAAAAACCACGCTGCCGCAGACCTGATGCGGCAGCATTTTTTCTTCGGAAAATGTGCTAAAATGCTGGATATTTCCGCGTGTTTGTGGTAAAATGCAAAAGGTTATGAAAACAAAATGAGAGCATTTGTCGGATGGAGTCATTTTCCGTGACTACTGAAAAGCCTGCGTCGGCGAGAGTCCCGATACAATCCCGGTTTCGCAGCGTAACGAAGGTTTTTCAGTTGTTACGGCGGCTCTGTCCCCCATTGACTCCGGGACGCGCGCTGCATCGTCCGTAAAGAACAGCGCAGAAAGAGGTAGTATGTACAAAAGCTTTAGTATGGAGCTTGCAGGCAGAACGCTGACTGTCGATATCGACCGCGTTGCCAAGCAGGCAAACGGAGCCGCATTGATGCATTACGGCGACACGACCGTGCTGTCCACCGCGACGGCTAGCGAGAAGCCCAGAGACGGAATTGATTTCTTCCCTCTGAGCGTGGAGTACGAGGAAAAGATGTACGCCGTGGGCAAGATCCCCGGCGGTTTCAACAAGCGCGAAGGCAAGGCAAGTGAGAACGCTGTCCTTACCTCCCGTGTCATCGACCGTCCGATGCGTCCTTTGTTCCCGAAGGATTACCGCAACGACGTAACCCTCAACAACCTTGTGCTTTCGGTTGATCCGGAGTGCACGCCCGAGCTTACCGCAATGCTGGGTTCCGCGATCGCTGTTGCGGTTTCCGACATTCCCTTCGACGGTCCCTGCGCTACGACGCAGGTAGGCCTGATCAACGGCGAGTTCATTATCAATCCTTCCCAGACCCAGCTTCAGGTTTCCGATCTGAAGTTGACGGTGGCTTCCACAAGAGAGAAGGTCATCATGATCGAGGCCGGCGCTAACGAGCTGCCGGAGGATAAGATGATCGAGGCGATCTACCTTGCCGACTCCGTAAACAAGGATATCATCAAGTTCATCGACAAGATCGTGGCTGAGTGCGGAAAGCCGAAGCACAGCTACACCAGCTGCGCAATCCCGGAAGAACTCTTTGCAGCGATCAAGGAGATCGTTCCGCCGGCTGACATGGAAGTTCTCATGTTCTCCCCGGAGAAGCAGGAGCGTGAGGAGCGCATCCGCGCGATGAAGGATACCCTCGCCGAGAAGTTCGCCGAGAACGAAGAGTGGCTTCCCCTTATCGACGAAGCCGTTTACCAGTACGAGAAGAAGACGGTCCGCAAGATGATCCTCAAGGATCACAAGCGTCCCGACGGCCGTGAGATCACCCAGATCCGTCCTCTTTCCGCAGAGGTCGACCTCATTCCGAGAGTACACGGTTCCTCAATGTTCACCAGAGGCCAGACGCAGATCTGCGATATCGTAACGCTGGCACCTCTCGCCGATGCACAGAAACTTGACGGACTGGATGAGACCGCTGTCAACAAGCGCTATATGCATCATTACAACTTCCCGTCGTACTCCGTAGGCGAGACCAAGCCTTCGAGAGGACCGGGACGCCGCGAGATCGGTCACGGCGCACTGGCTGAGAGAGCACTCCTTCCGGTTCTTCCCAGCGAGGAGGAGTTCCCTTACGCGATCCGTGCCGTATCCGAGACCTTCGAGTCCAACGGCTCGACTTCCATGGCTTCGACCTGTGCATCCTGCATGTCCCTGATGGCTGCCGGTGTTCCGATCAAGCGTATGGTTGCCGGTATCAGCTGCGGTCTCGTGACCGGTGAAACCGATGACGATTATGTGCTTCTCACCGATATCCAGGGTCTTGAGGACTTCTTCGGCGATATGGACTTCAAGGTAACCGGTACCACCGAAGGTATCACTGCGATCCAAATGGATATCAAGATCCACGGTCTTACCCGTCCGATCGTTGAGGGTGCCATCAAGCGCTGCCGCGAGGCAAGACTCTTCATCATGGACACCTGCATGAAGCCTGCTATCGCAGAGCCTCGCAAGGAGGTCAGCAAGTACGCTCCGAAGATCGTTCAGATTCAGATCGATCCCGCGAAGATCGGCGATGTTGTCGGCCAGAGAGGAAAGACCATCAACGCGATCATCGAGCAGACCGGCGTCCGTATTGATATCGACGACAGCGGGGCAGTTTCGATCTGCGGTACCGACAAGGATGCAATGGACAAGGCGATCAAGCTTGTTCAGACCATTGTCACCGACTTCGAGGAGGGTATGGTCCTCGAGGGAACGGTTGTAAGCATCAAGGATTTCGGTGCATTCATCGAGTTCGCACCCGGCAAGGAGGGAATGGTTCACATTTCCAAGATCGCGAAGAACCGCATCAACCGCGTTGAGGATGTTCTCACGCTCGGCGATCATGTCAAGTGTGTCTGCCTCGGCAAGGATAAGATGGGCCGCCTGAGCTTCTCCATCAAGGACGCGCAGTAATACATCCGCAAGCAATGAAAATTCAGTAAATGCTGATAGATTCGGATTTCAGTGTCGGCATACAAGGGTGCCATGTATTTGGCGCCCTTGTTTCATAAGTCCCGAAAAAAATCAAAAGTTACGGAGGAATTTGTTTTATGAAGACGTACATGACATTTCATGAAGACCCTGAGCTTTTGCATGTCAATACGGAACCGGACCGGAACTATTATGTCCCGTTTCCCGCCGGCGAGGACGCTTTTGCCTCCCGCATCGCATCCACAAGATTAACGATGCTCAACGGCGAGTGGAAGTTTGCGTATTATGACAGTTTCGCGGATATGCCGACGGAAGCCGTTGATCTGCCTAAAGACAAGACCATTCCGGTCCCGTCCTGCATCCAGCTCTACGGTTATGACCGCTGTCAGTACTCAAATGTAAATTATCCCTTCCCGTATGATCCGCCGTTTGTCCCCAACGACAACCCGACAGCGATCTACGAGAGGACCTATGAGTATACCGCCGACGGCCTCGAGCGCTATATCGTCTTCGAGGGCGTTGACAGCTGCTTTTATCTGATTGTCAACAATCAGATGATCGGGTATTCCCAGGTTTCCCACGCAATGACAGAGTTCCGCATCACCTCGGCTCTGCGGGAAGGCACAAACCGCATTGCTGTTGTTGTGCTCAAGTGGTGCGACGGTTCGTATCTGGAGGATCAGGACAAGCTGCGGTTCACCGGCATTTTCCGCGATGTCTACATGCTGAAACGGCCGAAAGAGCATATCGAGAGCTACCGCATCCAGACAACCGTGAACGATGCGCTGACCCATGCATCCGTACACATGGAAGTAATCGGGATCAAGGCTTCGGTCTCGGTGAAGGACGCCGAGGGGAACGAGGTATACGCCGGCGAGACCGATGACGACGGATTTATCGATTTCGACATTGAAAATCCGAAGCTTTGGAACGCCGAAATCCCGTACCTCTACAAGGCGGAGTTGTCCGCAAACGGAGAGACCATCGGCGAATCCATCGGTATCCGCGAAGTTTCCATCGTCGACGGAGTGTTCTGCATCAATCACAAGCCCGTGAAGCTGCACGGCGTCAACCGTCACGATTCCAACCCGAATACCGGTTCTGTTGTTGCGATCGAGGATATGAAGCGAGACCTCTTCCTGATGAAGCGCTGCAACATCAACTGTATCCGGACTTCGCATTATCCCAACGCGCCGGAATTCTACAAGCTTTGCGACCGTTACGGATTTTATGTGATCGAGGAGGCCGATCTGGAAGCCCATGGCAGCGAGCCTGCAGGGCAGACCTACGGACAGCCCTGGGATCACCGTCAAGTTTCCATCACAACAGATAATCCGATCTTTGCTAACGCGATCCTCGACCGCGAGATGAAGCTCGTAAAGAGGGATGTGAACCGTCCCTGCGTGATCATGTGGTCCATGGGTAACGAAGCGGGATTCGGCAGGATCTTAAATGATGCAGCCAAGATGGTGAAAGCGACCGACGTCTCGCGTCCGTTGCACTATGAGGCGGTTCATCATACGTTAGACGGTACGCCGGATACCGAGATGGATGTGGTTTCCTACATGTATCCGGAACTGTCCGACATGGTGCGCTACGTGTCCGACGCCCCTGTGAAACGCCCGTATTTCCTTTGCGAATACAGCCATTCCATGGGAAACAGCAACGGTGATCTCGCCGATTACTGGCGGATCATCGACTCCAATGAGCATTTCATGGGAGGCTGCGTCTGGGAATGGTGTGATCATGCAGTTGAAGTCAGTGAATATGTGCGTCCGGATCTTCTTGTAAAGACTCCCGAGGAAGAGACGGTTCTTGAAACCGTATCGGAAACTGCAGTGGAAACCGCAACGGAATCTGCTGCAGCTGATCCCGCGGTTGTCACCGCCGAAACCACGGATAGCACGGAAACGGAAGCGGACAATACCGCCGATGCACAACCCGGCGATACCGAAGCAGCCGAGACTGCATCGACAGAGGAATCCGCTGAATCCGAGGCTGCAGCAGCTGAGTCTCCGGTTTTGACAGAGCAAAAGATTATTGTTTCGGAAGAGTTACCGGTTGTGGATATGAATCCCCGGTTCCTCTACGGCGGAGATTTCGGGGACGAGCCCAATGACGGCAACTTCTGCTGCGACGGACTCACATATCCGGACCGCACACCGCACACCGGTTTGATGGAACTGAAACAATGCTACCGTCCCCTTGACGTTACGTTAGGGGAGGAGCCCGGATCCTTCGTCCTCACAAACCGGCTTGCATTTGCCGCTCTCGAGGATTTCTACGAGGTCTCTTACGAGCTTAAGGACAACGGAACGCTTCTTCTGGAAAACAAATTGAATATTTCCCTGGCGGCGGGAGCATCCACTATTTTCCGTCTTCCGGAAAATACCCCGACCAAGGGAAGAGACCTTCGGATCCGTTTCCTTGTGACTGCGAAGGAAACCACCGATTACTGGGATAAAGGAGCGGAAATCTGCTTTGTACAGCTTGCAGTTAATTCCGAGTCAAGACATTTCCAGCCGGAACTTCTGGCGGGACGGAAGTTCTTAAAGCTCGAGGAGATGCCGCTTTGCTACCGGATCACCACAAGAGACACGGTATTCCTTCTTCGGAAGAAGGATGCCATGCTGATCTCGGTGCAGCATAACGGCAGGGAATTGTTCGAGCGTCCGATGGAATTTGATTTCTACCGTGCGCCGATCGATAACGATCAACCGATGGTACGGGCATGGAAGGAATGGGGATACGACAAACCTGTATGCAGACTATCCTCCCTTCGTCTGATCGAACCCGGAAACGAGTTGATCTTCAAGGCGGATCTGAGCTTCGGTACGGCTTCCCGGATCCCGTTTGTCCGGGTTGCACTGGAATACCGGTTCCAGCCGGGCGGAGAGTGGAACGTCAGTGCGAAGTTCCGCAAGTCCGATAACAGTCCGTTCCTTCCGCGCATGGGAATCCGCATGTTTCTTCCGAAGGATTTCGAGGATTTCGATTACTACGGATACGGACCGATCGAAAGTTATATCGACAAGCATCTTGCATCGTATGTCGATTGGCATCATTCCACCGTATCGGGCAACTATGAGGACTATATCCGTCCGCAGGAAAATTCTTCCCACTACGGTGTCCAGCAGGCGGCCGTCGGCTGTGCGAGAACCCGTCTCTCCGTGATCTCAGACAAGGATTTCTCGGTAAATGCATCTCATTTTACGAGAGAGGAACTCGCTGCCAAAAAGCATAATTTTGAATTGGTTCCGAGCGGCATGACAATTCTCTGCGTTGACGCATTCATGTCCGGTATCGGCTCCGCCAGCTGCGGACCGAAGCTTGATCCGATTTATCGCTGCAGTGACGAAGAGCTTGACTGCTCGCTTTGGTTTCACGTTCGTTCACTTTAAACGACATGAGGTTACGGTATGAGTAAACTGGTTTATGACACTTGGGCCGGAAATGACTGGAACAGAGGCCTGCCGGTGGGCAACGGAAAGATCGGAGCCGTGGTTTTGGGCGACGGCGCCAACACAACCCTGCGGCTCAACGAGGACAGTCTTTGGTACGGCGGTCCCATCGACCGTGTCAACCAGGATGCTAGGGAACACCTCCCGGAAGTCCGGGAACTGATTTTTTCCGGAAAGATCCCGGAGGCGGAAGAGATGCTTCTACATACTTTCTCCGGCGTTCCCAACAGCTGCCGGACCTATGCACCGCTTGGGAATCTCACGGTCCGCTATCATACCGCATCAAAGGAATGCACTGCGTATCACAGAGAACTGAACCTCGACGATGCCGTTGCGATCACACGCAGGAAATTCGGCGGATGCGTGATCACGGAGACCGTTTTTTGCGACACCAAAACGAATTTATGTGTCGTGCGTGCTGTTTCCGAAGGGGATGCTTTTGATATAACCGCAGAACTCGACCGCATGAACTGGTATGACTCCGGTTTTCATGACGGAAGTAACGTTTATGCCCTCGGGGAGATGGTAGGAGAGGGATACTCCTTCTGCGCCGGCATGACGGCATTCACCGACAACGGGGAGCCGACGGTTACGGCGAAACGGATCTGTGCCAAGGGAATCCACCGGTTCTGCCTGCTTTTTACCGCTGCAACCACCTACCGGGAGAAGGATCCGCTTTCCTATGTTCAATCCGCACTGGTATTTCCTGCATGTCCTTATGACAGGATTTTCTCCCTTCATAAAGAACATTATCACGAGGCGTTCCGCAGGGTTTCCCTGACACTCCCGTCAGACGAAGCTTTGGCGGAAATGCCCACGGACAAGCGTCTTCAGCGCCTTCGTGACGGGGAGACGGACAACGGCTTACTGAAGCTTTATTTCGATTTCGGCCGGTATCTCATGATTTCCGGTTCTGCTCCGGGATCCCTTCCCCTGAATCTTCAGGGCATCTGGAATCCGATGATGGATCCGCCGTGGGGCAGTAAATACACAATAAACATCAATCTGCAGATGAACTACTGGCCGGCGGAGGTCCTCGGCTTATCGGAGTATGCAAAGCCTCTGTTTGAGCTCATGAAACGCATGTGTGAGCGCGGTCGTAAGACAGCCATGGACATGTACGGATGCCGGGGCACGGTAGCTCATCACAACACCGATCTGTGGGGAGATACCGCACCTCAGGACGAATGGATCCCGGGCACGTACTGGGTGATGGGAATGGCCTGGCTCTGCACCCATGTGTGGAAGCATTATCAATACACGCAGGATAAGGAATTCCTCGCGGAGATGTATCCCGTTGTCCGCGAGAGCGTGTTGTTCTTCCATGACTTCTGTGTGGAGAGGGACGGTAAGGCTGTTATCGTTCCTTCCGTCTCGCCGGAAAATACGTACATTCTTCCCGACGGGACCAAAGGCTGCGTATGTTACAACTCCACGATGGATGTGGAAATACTCCGGGATCTGTTGTCCCAGTTTCTCGAAATGAGCGCCATTGTTGGCGATGACGACGAGGATTTTCTGACGGAGACAAGACAGCTTCTCGGAAAGCTGCCCCCGATCTCGGTCGGCAGATACGGCCAGATCATGGAATGGGCAGAGGATTACGGCGAAGCGGAACCGGGACACCGCCACATTTCCCATCTGTACGCGCTGTATCCGTCGGAACAGATCACAAGGGACGGGACGCCGGAGCTTGCCGACGCCGCGGAGATTACGCTTCAACGCAGGCTCTCCAACGGAGGCGGCCACACCGGATGGAGCCGTGCCTGGATCCTCTGTATGTTCGCAAGACTCGGAAACGGCGAAAAATGTTATGAGAATCTCACAGCACTGCTCACAAGTTCAACCCTTCCGAATCTGTTTGACAATCATCCGCCCTTTCAGATTGACGGAAATTTCGGGGCGATAGCAGCCTATGCGGAAATGTTGCTGCAAAGCAACGAAAGCCGCGTTCTGCTTCTTCCGGCACTGCCGAAGCAGTGGAAGACCGGAAGCATCAGCGGAATCGTGGCCCGGGGCGGTGCAAAATATGATTTCTCGTGGGAAGACGGACAGGTCGTTTCCTGTACGGTTACCGCCGGTAAGAGCGATTACAGCACGCATCTGTATGCCCCCGGCCGGGAAACGGAAGTGACTGTGCCGGCAGGTGTTTGTTCCAAACTGTGGTGACAGGAGGATATACGGTTGGCATTTTTTGACATCTTGAAGCTGCTGATGATGACCGTGATCGCGTCTGTCGGGGAATGGCTTCCCGTGAGCAATACCGGACACCTGGCAGTGTTCGGGCACTATCTCGGCTTTTCCGACTGGAATGCCAGTGCAGCAGTTCGGGAATCCTTCGCCGGTGCAGCGGTCTTCGGCACGGTATTGGCTTCCTGTGCTTTGTTTCTTCCGAACAACGGAGCGTTTACCAAAACCCAGGATAACCGCAGGGCAGTAGCGCGCGACCGCATTCGATTTTATGTGGCGATCCTTCTGGCCTGGATTCCGGCACTTGCAGTTCAATTGATGTTCGGCCGGAAACTGAATGAATTTCTTATGGCTACGGATTCCTTGCAGAATCTGAAGCTGGTCATGGTCCTCATGATCGCGGGAGGTGCTGTAGTATGGCTTTCCGAGATCCGCAACAAAAACGTGCAGGTTCGTTATGAACTGCCCGAGGATATTCCCGTGTCGATGATCCTTTTGTTCGGGCTGATCCCGCTCCTGAGTTTTCTTCCCGGGACATGCCGCTTCGGCCTCACGATATTGGCTGCGGTATCCCTCGGGGTAAGCCGCCGTACCGCTCTGACGCTGGCAGTATTCTTCAACATGCCCGCGGCGATCGTCTTCGGTGCGGTTCCCGTGATCCGAAGACTGTCTTCCGTCGGCGGGATTGCTGTCTCGGAACTGTTGACCGCTTCGGTACTGTCGTTTTTGATCTCATTTTTCGTATTAAAGGCCGTTTTAACACTTCTCGGCCGTAACCGGATGTCCCGATTCGGTCAATACCGTGTCGGTTTCGGAATACTGTTGTATTTGTTTTCTATACTTTAGGGGGTGTCATCATGGCAAACAAAAAGTCTTTTCCCGATGGGGAGACGGAGAAAAAAGATTCTTTGAAGAAAATGACCGATGCCAAACCCGGCAAGGGAAACGGCAAAACAGACTCGAAAAAGGATGACGGCGTAGATGAGTTCATCGCCGAACAGAAGGCTTCGAACAAAAAGCGTAAGCAGGTGTATGACGAGGTCATCCTCATCATCACCGGTCTGATCGGGATCCTGATCTATCTCAGTTTTATGGACAAGTGCGGCATTATCGGCAAGGGGATCAAAAACCTCCTGTTCGGTTTGCTCGGCGGCGTGCTTCCGTATATCTTCCCGGTTTCCCTGTTCTGCCTTGTCCTCTATGTGCGCAAGAAACCCGACGATCCCTTAGCGGTCCGGAAGACCACCATTTTCCTTCTTTCCCAGTTCGTTCTGGCCGGGATCATCCATCTGTTCAGCAATGTTGCAAGCGAGGAAAAATTCTTTGCGGCATTCAAGGTCGGATATGACGAGCATCGCGGCGGCGGACTTTTCGGGGCCTGCCTTGCAAAGCCGTTGTATCTCCTGTTCGGAAAGATCGCATCGGTGATCATCCTGATCGCACTCCTTTTAGTCTGCATCATCCTGATCATAGGGCGTGCAGTTTTCCTTGATCTGTATGAATATTACCAGGAGCGGAAACGCCTTCGCGAGGAAGCGGAAAATGCGCTTTACGACGACAATTCCCCGTATGCCATTCCGCAGGAAACCTCCTCCCAGGTGTTTACCATTGAGGATATTCAGGAGCAGAACCGGAAGAAGCGGGTCACCATGGTTGACGCCGCGCCTCCGGATGGTCCGGTGGATCTGAGCTTCTACGGGGAAGCTCCGAAAGTACAGGAAACTCCGAAGCAGGGCTTTATCGACAAGCTTTTGGGCAGAAACAAGCCGGCTCCTGCAGCTCCCACCTACACCGCGATCTTTGTGAACAATCCCGACGGCGAAGGTCCTTCCACGGTTACGACCTACGGACCGGGAACAACCGCTGCGAATTCCGCGGGAACTGTTGAAACAAGTACGTTCCAGCCCGGTGCTGCCGGGAAGGATTCCAGGATCACCCAAAGCGGACATCCTTTCTACCAGATTGAGCTGGATCAAAAGTTCCGCGAGACCAACGGATCTGCCGAGAGCAGCATCCTGAAATCCGACTATGCGGAGCGAAGAGACGCAGGCATCCCGATTTCCGAGAGAGAAGCAGCAAGAAGAGCCGCCGTGGAGCAAAAGCTCGACACGGCTGAGGCAAAGCCTGCAGCTGCCGTATCCCATGATATTCCCATCAGCGGCTTAAACGACAACGACCGTCCTGCTTATGACGGCGGACAGAATCCTTACGACGCCGTGGAAACTACGGAAGCCGTGGCTCCTTCCCGCGAGGAGCTTGCCGCAGGAGGTGTCAATCCTGCCGGTAAAGCTGAAACGGCACAGGGCGGCACAGCGAATGCAGCAGGCGACACCGGAGCGGATTCCGCCGAGGGCTCGGACGAGGTTACCCCGGTTCCCGTGATCAAGCCTCCGAAGGTGTATCGCTTCCCGTCCATCGACCTGTTGAAACGTCCTTCCGGGAAAAATGACGGGATGACGCCGGAGCTTCTCAAGGCAACCGCCGCAAAGCTGCAGAATACACTGCAGAGCTTCGGAGTGAACGTCACGGTGACCAACATCAGCTGCGGTCCCAGCGTTACCCGCTATGAACTGACGCCGGAACAGGGCGTCAAGGTCAGCCGTATCACCAATCTGGAAAATGACATCAAGCTGAACCTCGCTGCCGCAGACATCCGCATTGAGGCACCGATCCCCGGCAAATCTGCCGTCGGAATCGAAGTGCCGAACCCCGAAGCGTCCGGCGTTTTGCTCCGCACACTCATCGAATCCAAAGAGTTCAAGACCAACGAGGGTAAGATTTCCTTTGCCGTCGGTAAGGACATCGGCGGACGGATCGTCATTTCCGATATCGCAAAGATGCCGCATCTTTTGATCGCCGGTGCGACCGGTTCCGGTAAGTCCGTATGTATCAACACGATGATCATCAGCCTCCTGTACAAGTATAAGCCGGAGGAGCTGCGGATCATCATGATCGACCCCAAAGTCGTGGAATTGAGCGTGTACAACGGTATTCCGCACCTGTTGATCCCGGTTGTCACCGATCCCAGAAAGGCCAGCAATGCGCTGAACTGGGCAGTGCAGGAGATGACCCATCGGTACGATCTCTTCGCACAGCAGGGGGTGAGAAATCTCGAGGGGTTCAACGAAAAGATTTCCGCAAGCACTGAGCCTATCGTGGACGATCAGGGCAACGTTCTTCGGAAAATGCCGCAGATCGTCATCATCGTGGACGAGCTTGCCGACCTTATGATGGTCGCGCCCGGCGAAGTCGAGGACGCAATCTGCCGACTTGCACAGCTTGCCAGAGCAGCCGGCATTCACCTTGTGATCGCAACCCAGAGACCGTCCGTAGATGTCATCACCGGATTGATCAAGGCAAACATTCCTTCGAGAATTGCGTTCGCCGTTTCTTCCGGCATCGACTCCCGCACCATCCTCGATCAGGTCGGAGCGGAGAAGCTGCTCGGCAAGGGCGACATGCTGTTCTTCCCGCAGGGAATCCCGAAGCCCGTACGACTTCAGGGCCCCTTCGTTTCGGACGAGGAGATTCAGCACATTGTGGATTACCTCGCGGAGAAAAACGGAGCGGACTATGACGAAACCGCTGCGGAAGGCATCAAAAACGGTGTCGGTACCGTAGCCGACCAGATGAAGGCCGCTTCGGCGGATGCCGCTCCGGACGACGGCAGAGACGAGTATTTTGCGCAGGCAGGAAGATTTATCATCGAGAAGGATAAGGCGTCCATCGGAATGCTGCAGCGCGTTTACAAGATCGGTTTCAACCGTGCCGCACGGATCATGGACCAGCTTTCGGAAGCCGGCGTGGTAGGTCCCGAAGAGGGAACCAAGCCTCGTAAAATCCTGATGAGCGCCGAACAGTTTGAAGCTTTTCTGCAGAGCAAGTAAGGAGTAGGAGTCACAGGCATGGGCAAAATTCATGTTTTAGACAGGGAAACCGTTAACCAGATCGCGGCCGGGGAAGTGATCGAACGCCCGGCCTCGGTCGTAAAGGAGTTGGTGGAAAATGCACTGGATGCCGGCGCTACCGGCATTACGGTGGAAGCGGAGCAGGGAGGAATCTCCATGCTCCGTGTTTCTGACAACGGAAGCGGATTCGCCTCCGAAGATATCAAGACGGCATTCCTGCGACATGCCACAAGCAAGATTGAAACCGGAGCGGATCTGTTCCGGATCCACAGCCTCGGATTCCGCGGCGAGGCTCTCTCAAGCATCGCGGCTGTATCCAAGGTGGAACTTCTCACATACAACACCGACGATTATCTCGGCACCCGTTATGTGATCGAAGGCGGTGAAGAAAAGCTCTTTGAGGAGGCCGGCTGTCCGAGGGGCACCACGATCATTGTGAGAGATCTGTTTTACTGTGTCCCTGCAAGAAGAAAGTTTCTCAAGACACCGGTGACGGAGACCGGATATATCAACGAGTTGTTGTGCCGCCTGGCCATCGCGAACCCGCAGATCTCGATCTCCCTGATCGCCAACGGAAGAACGCTTCTTCACACCTCCGGAAACGGAAAACTCAAGGATGCGATCTATGCCGCTTACGGAAGAGAGATAGCCGATAATCTGATCCCCGTTGATTACAGCGACGATACCCTGACGATATCCGGGTATATCTGCAAGCCGATCGCGGCGCGTTCCAACCGAAGCCTCGAACTGTGCTTCGTAAACGGAAGAGACATCCGGAGCACGCTTCTCTCAAAAGCGATTGAAGACGGATATCTGGGGCATCTGATGCAGCACAAGTATCCGTTTACCGCGCTTTCGATTACGATCGCGCCGGATGCCATCGATGTCAATGTCCACCCGACAAAATATGACATCCGCTTTTCCGACAAGGAAGCCGTTGCAAGGGCTGTTTCCGAGGCTGTTCGCGCAGCCTTCCGCGAGACGATCCTGATACCGGAGGCAACCATCGGCAAGGAGGATGCAGAGGAGAAGCAGGAGCTCGCCAGACCTGCGGAGGTCTTTGAGACAAACCGACAGAGCACCGAGCGGTATCAGCCCGTTGTTCCTGCTATATCCCGCCCCGATACGGTCAGGGAAAACGATTCGGATAATTATACTTCGACCCCGATGGCAGATGGTTTGCAACAGTCTCCCGGTTTCTCCCCGGGAAACACAGAGTTTTCATCATGCCCATCCGATACATACTCCGAACCGGTTTTCCAAAAACCTGCCGAAACTATTTCCTTGGAAGTCTTCCTTCAGGAGAAGGAAAGCGTTCCGAGTAACGCGGCACGGATGCTTCAGCAGGAGATCATCACGGGCGAGCAAATGTCCTTTGTGGACACCTCACGCGCTCCGGAATACCGGATCGTCGGGCAGGTGTTCGACACCTACTGGATCATTCAGTTGGAAAATGAGATTCTTTTGATGGATCAGCATGCTGCTCATGAAAAGATCAACTATGAACGTCTTCTTCATCAGGTGGAAACCGGTGAGGTTTACACGCAGCAGATGACTCCTCCCGCCGTAGTATCCCTGACTATCCGCGAGGAGGATGCGTTCAACAGCAGCCGGGAGTATTTTTCGAAGCTCGGGTTTGATGTGCGGCATCTCGGCGGTCGGGAATACGGGATCTTCGGCGTGCCCACGGCCCTGTTTGACATCTCACCGCAGGATTATTTTGCACAGACCCTTGACAATCTTACGGAGAGCGGAGGAAAGGAACCCCTTCTGCGGGTTCTGGAGCGTCTTGCCACCATGTCCTGCAAAGCGGCGATCAAGGGGGGCCAGACCATCACCTTCCGTGAGGCAGACCATCTGGTTGCGGAGCTTCTTACGTTGGAAAACCCTTATCAGTGTCCACACGGACGTCCCACGTTGATCTCCATGAGCAAATACGAGTTAGAGAAGAAATTTAAGAGAATTGTGTAGGGAAGGAAGGAACCTCAGTTTGGAACCCTTATTGATCCTGTCCGGACCGACTGCCGTCGGCAAAACCGAATTGTCGCTGAAACTGGCGGAAGCCATCGGCGGCGAGATTATCAGTGCGGATTCCATGCAGGTATATCGCGGGATGGACATCGGAACCGCGAAGCTTCCCGAGTCGGAGAGAAGGGGTATTCCCCATTATCTGATCGATATCATCAATCCCGATGAACCGTGGGATGTGACAAGGTTTACCGGGCTTGCCGAAGAAGCAATCTCCGCGATCCGCGGGAAGGGTAATATCCCGATTGTTGTGGGCGGAACCGGCTTTTATATTCAGGCCCTCGTAAAAGGATTAACCTTCGACGAGGAGCCGCGGGATGACGGCTACCGTGCAGTTTTGGAGAATACCTCCACGGAGGAGCTTGCTGCACTGTTATCCTCCGTTGATCCTGCATCCGCTAAGACAATTCCCGTGGGAAACCGAAAGCGGATGATCCGCGCCATAGAATACGCGCATTATCACGGTGAACCGATCTCGGCGCTCAATGAGAGACAGCGGAACCAGCCTTCGCCATACACGTATGCCTATTTTGTTCTCACCATGGAGCGGGCTGCCATGTACGAAAGGATCGACACGCGCGTTACGCAGATGCTAGAGAACGGATTGGTCGATGAAGTACGATCCCTGTTAGATTCCGGATACCGGGAAGACTCCGTTGCCATGCTTGGGCTTGGTTACCGTCAGCTGTTTCCCTATCTGCGGGGAGAATGCTCCCTTGAGGAGGCGGCGGACCGCATCCGGCTGGAAACGAGACATTTTGCGAAGCGGCAGATGACCTGGTTCCGAAGAGAACCCGATGTTATTTTCCTCGACAAGGACAAATACACCGAGGAAGAATTGCTGCAACAGATTATTGTAACATCACGTGAGAAAGGAATTATCTGATCGCTATGACAGACCTTAAGACAATGTACCGCGAGTTGGGAATCGACGAGGAGATCTTCCGACTCGGAGAGAAGACGGAGAGAGACCTTTCGGAACGTTTTGAAGCCATCGACCGGACTGCCGAAATCTGTCAGATGAAAGTGATCGCAGCGTTCCAGAAGAACCGCGTGAGCACCGAGTGCTTCGAGACATCCACGGGATACGGTTACAACGATCTCGGAAGGGATATGCTGGAGGCCGTCTATGCGGATGTCTTTCACACGGAGAGTGCCCTTGTCCGCGCACAGATCACCTGCGGCACCCATGCCCTTGCACTTGCCATGTCCGCCAACGTCCTTCCGGGGGATGAAATCCTTTCCCCTGTCGGAAAGCCGTACGATACGCTGGAGCAGGTGATCGGCATTGTGCCGGCCCCGGGGTCTCTGAGCGAATACGGCGTTTCCTATCGTCAGGTGGATCTTCTTCCGGACAATTCCTTCGACTATGAGGGCATCCGCAAGGCGATCAATGAAAAAACCAAGCTGGTGGAGATTCAGAGGAGCAAGGGATATCTCACGAGACCCACATTTTCCGTGGAACAGATCGGTTCCCTGATCACATTTATTAAGAGCATTAAGCCCGATGTCATCTGCATGGTCGACAATTGCTACGGGGAGTTTGTCGAGATGAAGGAACCCTCCGACGTCGGCGCGGATCTCGTTGTGGGATCGCTTATCAAGAACCCCGGCGGCGGACTGGCCCCCATCGGCGGATACATTGCCGGACGTGCCGATCTTGTGGAGCGGTGCGCCTACCGCCTTACAAGCCCCGGTTTAGGCCGTGAGGTAGGCGCCTCCCTCGGAGTCAGCCGTTCTTTCTATCAAGGCTTGTTCTTCGCCCCGACAGTGGTCGCCTCCGCGTTGAAAGGAGCTATTTTCGCCGCGAACCTGTATGAGCCCTTGGGATTTTCCTGCATTCCTTCCGCATCCGAAGAACGCCATGACATCATCCAGGCGGTAACCCTCGGTTCGCCGGAGAAGGTCATCGCCTTCTGCAGGGGAATCCAGGCGGGAAGCCCGGTGGACAGCTATGTCACTCCGGAACCGTGGGCGATGCCCGGATATCACTCCGACGTCATCATGGCCGCAGGCGCATTCTATCAGGGTTCCTCCATCGAACTGTCCGCCGACGGCCCCATTGAGCCGCCGTATGCCGTATATTTTCAGGGCGGGCTCACCTGGGCGCACGCAAAGTTCGGCATATTGAAATCCCTTCAGTCGCTGAAGGACGCGGGACTGCTTTGCGTTCCTGCGGTTTGCAACGAAAGAGAAAACGTGGTATAATTTGCAAGGTCCTCCCCCGGAGAAAGGGAAAGGATCGCAATGAAAAAAGAAGAGAAAACCGGTCGGTTACTGCCGGACCGGAAGGCGGGTCTGTACGGCATACAGGCTCTTACGGACGCGGAACTGTTGGCGCTTATCCTGAGAAGCGGCACAAGATCAGCCGATGTACTGCAGACGGCGGAACGGATCCTGTCCGAGATCGGAGGAAACATCGGCGGCATCACCGCGGTTTCCCTGAATCGGCTGAATGCGCTTACCGGTATCGGGCGCGCGAAAGCGATGCAGATTTCCGCCATCGCAGAGCTGTCCCGAAGGATCTGGAACAGCAGGAGGGATCTCCGGATCCCGCTCACGTCCTCCGCGGAGGTTTACGAGACCTTCCGGGAGGATTTGCGGTATGCCCGGACAGAAGAGGTGCACATCGCGCTTCTCGACGTAAAATGCTGCCTGATCCGCAGGGAATTACTCACCCGCGGAACGCTTCGGGCCTCGCCGGTTTCCCCCAGGGAAGTTTTTGAGACTGCGCTTACGAACCATGCTGCATCATTCATCCTTGTTCACAACCATCCAAGCGGGGACTGTACCCCAAGCAAGGAGGACTCGGCTGTGACGGAGACACTGCGTTCCCTCGGGAACGCCATGCAGCTGCCTATGCTCGATCATATTATCATCGGCAACCCCGGATATTACAGCTTTAAGGATGCCGGTGCAATGGGATGACGGTGAAATCCGAATCCCGGAAGGATGTGTTATGACAAACAAACTGTACGGTATCGATTTCGGAACCTATGCCGTGAAAATCTGCAGATTCCGTCAGGGTATCTGTTTCCATCAAAAGAGTGTCATCGCTACGAAGGGCAAGGACCAGATCATCGCCATCGGCGACGAAGCGTATGAGATGGTCGGGAAGCAGCCCGAGTACATCCATATCGATTT
Source organism: Lachnospiraceae bacterium (assembly GCA_017962105.1). Lineage (GTDB taxonomy): Bacteria > Bacillota > Clostridia > Lachnospirales > Lachnospiraceae > ISDg. The sequence goes on along the minus strand of JAGCVY010000094.1, from coordinate 84,849 downwards.
TCCGATCCGCGACGGCGTGGTCGCCGACTACGACAAGATGCTTGCGCTGATCAACTGTATCGCCATGGATATGGCAAGAGCCGGTGACAAAATGAAGGGAGCATCCTTCCTCATCGCCGTACCGACGGAAGTTACCGATGTCGAGAAGAAAACCTACTACGACATCATCGACGCTTCCATCATCCGTCCGAAACGGATCCGCATTGTTGAGAAGCCCCTTGCGGACGCCATCGGCTGCGGCATCGAGATTGACAACAGCCACGGTTCCCTGATCGTGAATATCGGAGCGGACACCACGGAAATCTCGGTCATTTCCCAGGGCGGTATTGTTCTGAGCCGCCTGTGTTCCTGCGGCGGATCCAAGTTTGACGACGCCATAATCGCAGCAGTAAGAAGAAAATACAATCTGATGATCGGAACCCGCACCGCGGAGCAGATCAAGATCGGTCTTGTGGATCTGGCATCCGACGGTTCGGGCGTTATGAAGGCCTACGGGCGCGATTATATGAGCGGGCTTCCGAGAGAGCGGGAGATCACTGCGGATCTGGTCAACAAAGCGGTCGCGGAACCGCTGGAGATCATTATGGACGCCGTGCATTCCGTGCTGGAGCGCATTCCTCCGGAGATTTCCGCGGACATCTACCGGGACGGCATTACATTTTCCGGTGCATCCTCCGGACTCGGAGGACTCGCCGAGTATGTGACACAGTCCACCGGGCTCAAGGTAAACATCGCCGAGAACGGCGCGACAAGCGTTGCCGACGGCCTTGCGAAGGTGATGGAAGAGGAGCGGTATTCGCATCTGGCCAAGCCTTTGAAGCGCACCTATTATGAGAATGACTGACATTATTTGAAGCATTGAACGGAGGCGTAAGGAATATGAATTCCCGCAAAAAACCGAGCTACGGAATTGAGCCGAAGTACATCCTGATGCTCTGCATCATGCTGTGCCTCTGTTTGATTTTGTTTTCCTACCGCTTCCCGAAAGTGTTCGACCCCATCCGAAAAGGCCTGAATTCCTGCCTTGTTCCGATGCAGAAGGGCATCCATGTGATCGGCGGCCAGATTGATGAACTAAGCGCCAAGTTCGATGACATCGATGAGCTTCGTGCGGAAAATGAGGCACTTCAACGGGAGTTGACCGAGCTTCGCGACAAAAACGAGATGCTGGAGCAGGATCTCTACGACATGGAACTGTACAAGCAGCTTCTGGAGCTGGACAAGTCCTATCCGGAATACAAGAAGGTCGGCGCCAATATCATCGCCAGGGACAGCAGCGGTTTCTACGCTACCTTCACCATCGACAAGGGTTCCAAGAACGGCATGAAGGTGGATATGAATGTCCTTGCGGACAACGGCCTTGTGGGGATCATCACCGAGGTCGGCCCGAACTATTCCATCGTCCGCTCGATCATCGACGACAACAGCTACGTGAGCGCCACCATCATGAAAACCGGCGACAACTGCATAGTCTGCGGAAGTCTGGCGCTTCTCAACAAAGGGTTCATCCGGGTAAGGGATATCACGATCAATTCCCAGGCGAAGAGCAACTACAAGGTTTACACCTCGGATCTGAGCGAAAAATACCTCCCCGGACTTCTGATCGGATACCTTTCCAACATCACAAACGAAGCCGACGGAATGACGAAAGTGGCTTATCTGACGCCCGTTGTGGACTTTGAGCATCTTCAGACCGTGCTTGTGATCACGCAGCTAAAGGAAAACGTAGTCACAGAGAATTGACGGGTAAGGCTGTCATCATTTTCCGTTTGCGAAACTATTCAAGGAGCCGTGTATGCTGGCATTTCTCTTGTTTACAATTGAGATCATCGTGAGTTACCTGCTGCAGAACACGGTTTTTGCAGCTCTTTCGATTGCCAACGCCGTACCGGATCTTTTGGTGATTGTGGCCGTGGCGGCCGGATACCAGAATTCCCGTCTGCGCGGCATGGCAGTCGGCTTTTTCTGCGGATTGATCCTCGATATCGGTAGCGGCGGGATCTTGGGGGTATACGCGCTGTTTTACATGATCATCGGATATATCTGCGGACATTTTCACAACTACTATGTGCAGCACGATATTTTCTTCCCGCTTATGCTGATCGCCTTCTCGGAGCTCGCGGTATGCGCTGCAAACTACGTCTTCGGTTTCCTGATCCGCGGTGACCTGCGGCTTATGGTTTATGTGAAAACCATTTTCGTTCCGAGGATCCTGTATACCGTGATCATTTCGTTAGTTTACTATATTCTTTTGGATATCCTTTATGAGCGGATCCTGAACCGGAAAGCGGAGGATGAGGCGTTCCTCACCCCCGAGAGCATTCTTGCGGAGGATGCCCGGAAGGAATCCGTGATGTGAGTGGAGAACAATGAAAGAGATTACATTTTCCGACGAAAACTCACAATCGCTTCTCACCGACCGGCTGGTGCCGATAGCGCTGATCATGATCATCGTTTGCGGTATCCTCGTCGGAAGGCTGTTTTACATGCAGATGCTCGATGAAGAGAAGACGGATGTAAAGCAGGATACGACCTCGTATACGAAGACGATTCCCGTACAATCGACCCGCGGCAGTATTTATGACTGCAAGGGGGTCCTTTTGGCGTACAATGACCTTCAGTATAATCTGGAAATGTACAACTCCGCATCCCTGTCCACCAACGCTGAGAAAAACGAAGCCATCTACTCGTTGATCCAGCTTCTCCGCAGCTTCAATTACAAGCGGGAGTTTGACTTCTATCTGAAGCTGGATGAGTACGGCGAGCCCCAGTTTACCGTTTCCGATACGGCCCGTCTCCGGTTTCTGAAAAACGTGTACTCCCTCCGGAGCATCAACGATCTTTCGGAGGAGCAGAAGAACAAGACCGCAAGGGAAGTGTTCGATTTCCTGCGAAGCGGAACCCGCATGTTCCAGATTTCCGACAAGTATTCCACGGCGGACGCCCTTGAGATCATGGCGTACCGCTACCAGCTGTTCACGCTGTACCCGAGCTACACGTCCTTCCGCATTGTCAGCGATATCAGCGATGAAGCCCGGATCAGCTTCTATGAAAACACCACAAAGATCCCGGGTCTCGAGATCACGAAATCGACGAAGCGGGTCTACAACAATGCCGAGTATTTTGCCCATATCATCGGATATATCGGCCTCATCAACTCCGACGAGCTGACCGAGCTGCGGGAGACCAACGACAAGTATTCCGAGTCCAGCATCGTCGGTAAGGTCGGTATTGAGAAGACCTGTGAATCCTATCTGTCCGGTGTCGACGGAGTTGCCACCATCGTCATCAACGAGAGCGGGCAGGTTGTGTCCAAGACGGTGACTACAGAGCCTGTGGCAGGAAACGATCTGTATCTCACGCTGGATACGGAACTTCAGATCTGCGGCTATAACATCTTAAAGCGCAACATCGCGGCAATCCTTCTTTCCGCCATTGTTCCGAACATGGACTACGGTTCGAAGGGGGAAAATGCCTCCGACATCAAGATACCCATCTATGAGGTGTACTATGCGCTGTTGAACAACCATGTCATTAACACGGCGCATTTTACGGCGGATGACGCCACGGATCTGGAAGCCAAGGTGTATGAGATGTACTGCACGGAGGAGGAGAAGATCTGGAACCGTCTCCTGGAGCTTCTCGACGGTAAGAATACGGTCACGAACAAAGAGGCCGGTTCAACGATGGAAGAGTACCTTCAGTTTTTGTACCAGAAGCTCGGAAGTTCCGGATGGGACATCCTGAATTCCTCGGCGATTGACCAGAAGGACGAGTCCTATCTTGAGTATGTCGACAACAAGATGAGTCTCAGCAAATTCCTGCAGTATTCCATCACCCAGGGCTGGGTCAAGCTTGACCGTCTGAACATCGGTTCCGAATACTATGACACAAACGAGCTGTATCAGTACCTGTACGAATACATCGTCAAACACCTGCGCGACGATTCCGAGTACCAGAGCAAGATTTACCGTACGCTGATCTTCAACTACACACTCAAGGGCCGCGACATTTCCCTTTTGTTGTTCGATCAGGGCGTTTTGAAGGAAGACCTGGATACCTATCGTCTTCTGAAAAACGGCAGTCTTTCTTCCTACAACTTCATTACCCGTAAGATCAAGCTCCTGGAGATCACTCCGGCCATGCTTGCCCTGGAACCCTGCAGCGGCTCCATCATCATGACGGACCCCAACAACGGTTCGGTAAAATGCCTTGTGTCCTATCCGAGTTATGACAACAATTACCTCACCAACTCAGTGAACATCGAGTATTACAACAAACTTCTCGCCGACAAATCCTACCCGATGGTCTGCCGTGCGACCACATCCCGTACCACAACAGGTTCGACCTTCAAACCGTTGATGGCGATTGCAGGTCTTACCGAGGGCGTGATCTCCGTCGGTCACTCCATAATGGATGAAGGTATTTTCGAGAAGGTGGATCCCTCGCCCCGATGCTGGGCTTACCCGAGCAATCACGGCGCCGAGACGGTTGTGGAGGCAATCCGGGATTCGTGCAACTATTATTTCTTCGAAGTGGGATACCGCCTCTCCGTCAATGAAAAGGACGAATATATCGACGCAAAGGGCATCAAGGCCATAAAGAAATACGCTTCCCTGTTCGGTCTGGACGAGCGTTCCGGCGTTGAGATGTCGGAAAATATGCCTTCCATCTCGGACAAGGATGCCATCCGTACCGCCATCGGATACTATCACGGCCTGGCCCCCGTACAGATCAGCCGGTATCTTACGACCCTTGCCAACAACGGAACCTGTTACAATTTAACGCTTGTGGATAAGGTTGTGGCACAGAACGGTGAGCTCATGCTCAAAAACAGCGCCCAGGTGCGGAACACCATCGATACCGTGACAGATTCCTCCTGGGATGCCGTCAAGCTCGGAATGTACCGCGTGGTCAACTGGGATCGTTCCTCGCTCCGCAACATTTTCAAAAACCTGAAAGTGCCGATCGCCGGGAAGACCGGAACCGCGCAGGTTAGCTTAAACCACCCCAACAACGCGCTGTTTATTTCCTTTGCGCCGTATTCTTCTCCGGAAGTCTGCCTTACCGTGGTTATCCCCAACGGATACGCGTCCTCCAACGCTGCGTACGTGGCGAGAGAGTTCTACGGCATGTACTTTGAAGGGGAGAACAAAGAGGCATTGCTCAGCGGTAATATCATTGCCGGAACAATCGCCGACGTCGGATATACCGACTAATCTATAACACTTACATCGGAGGTTTCGATGAAATCGGACAATTCTGTCATCGTCAAGGGCTACAAGGACGGGATCCTTCTCATCCTCGACGAGGAGCTGCCATTTGACGAACTGCTTTACAAGATCCGCAACCGGTTTGCGGATTCCTCGAAATTCCTTGGTTCCGCAAAGCTTGCATTGACATTTTCCGGACGAAAGCTGAGCATCCCCGAGCAGAAGGATATTCTCGGAGTTATCTCGGAAGTCACGGAGCTCGAGATCATCTGCGTTTTCGACAACGACGAATCCACGCAGGAGATCATGAAGCGCAATGTGGATTCCGTGATCAGCGGCCTTTCCAACCAGACCGGAAGGTTCTTTCACGGCTCGGTTGCGGAAGGTTCCCACATTGAAACGGAAAATTCCCTGGTTGTTATCGGAAATATCGAGAAGGGTGGGAGCGTATCCACAGGTGGAAATCTGGTTGTCCTGGGGAGCATTCTCGGCTCCGCTACGGCAGGTACCAACGGCAACCGGGAGACGTTGATCTACGCGTCATCCATCGACGCGGAACACCTTCAGATCGTGAAGACCGTCTATGATGCCGGCGCTGTGGATCCCAAGGCCGAGAAGAAGCGTCTGAAAGCCGAGAGCAAGTCCCATATGGATCGCGCTGCAAGACTCGTGACGCTCCACGACAATGAGATCGTCATCACCCCGGTGGATGAAAATACGCTTCGCTTTGACGCGGAGGGTTTGCTTTAAGTAACAGGTGCGTGTATGGAATATTTCAAGAAAAAGGGATACTCGATTTCGAACTACCGCTTTTCCGTGGTTTTCGTTATCCTGTCGCTTCTTGGGATCAGCTGCTTTGTTTTGTATCGTCTGCAGGGCGACGGAGATAACTTTGTCCTTAAACAGATGATCGGAGGCATGCTGGGTCTGTTTGCGATGGTCGTGGTTTCCCTGATCGATTACCATTTCATCTGCAAAATGTTCATACCGCTGTACCTGTTTAACCTGTTGCTCCTGTTGATCTGCAAATTCGTGGACTACAGCACGTTTCACCTGATCTACGGATGGCGTCATTTTGAGGCTCGGCGCTGGATTAAGATCGGCGGTAGCGGGAAGGCAGGTTCCGGATTCGAATTCATGCCTTCCGAGATAACCAAGATCGTATTGATTATCTTTATCGCCAAGTTGTTCTGTATCTTTGAGGGAAAGCTGAATACATTTATCGGTCTTGTGATCTGCACGGCATTGGTCGCGGTCCCGGTTTTCTTCATTTTCGACCAGCCCGACCTCTCCACCAGTATCGTTTTGGTGGCGACATTTCTCGCCGTACTTTTCATTGCCGGCCTGTCCTACAAGGTGTTTTTCTGGGGGCTGGTAACCGGCGTACCACTACTGGTCGGCTTGTTCTGGTACGCCCAACAGGATTACCAGATACTGTTTAAGCCCTGGCAGCAGCAGCGTATTCTTTCCCTTCTGCATCCGCAGGAGTACAAAGACCTGATGTACCAGCAGAACAACGCTGCGGCAGCGATCTCCTCCGGCGGAATGTTCGGCAAATTTATCACCGGCGATACCGGAAAGCGTCTCACCGACTCGGTTCCCGTCGTGGAGAGTGACTTCATCTTCAGTGCGATCGGAGAGGAGTTCGGCTTCTTCGGATGTGCGGTTGTCCTGTTTATATTTGCGCTTTTCGTTTTCTTCAGTTTCCGGATCGCAAGGAAAGCGAAGGACCGCCTTGGCTACCTGTTGGCGTCCGGCGTGGCGATCATCATCACGATCCAGGCGGCGGTTAACGTGGGCGTGGTACTTTCTCTTTTGCCCAACACCGGAATCCCGCTTCCCTTCGTGAGCAGCGGTTTGAGCTCCCTGGTCACAAACATAGCGACCGTGGGACTGTTGTTGAACATCGGTCTTCAAAACAAAGATGTTGAGATTGATGACCGGTACGAGTTTGAAAAAGACCTTCTTTCCGATCATCCGAAGGAAAAGCAGCTGGATTTTTCGGATATCGGCGATTGACCTATGGGCTTTTCATGTCCGATAACATCTGCATGAAAATTTAAAACAATCAGTTTACGGGGGATAACAATGTCACGTACACGTTACAAACGAAAATTACTTTCTGTCGCAGCATATGTATTGATCGCTGCGTTGTTTACTTCAACGCTTTGCGGCTGCGGGGGAAATGATGAGGCGACGGAGCTCATGGGAAGCTACGCAGCTGCCGACAACGTCATCAACTATGATGTCGGCGCCATGCAGGAGGCATCCTTTGCCCCCATGCTTTCCCAGTGGTTTATCTGCGACATCACGGAAGACATGATGAACCGGGATTATGTTTTTGATCCCGATAATACCAAGCTGGAACGTGCTGCAGCTTTCGTCATCAACAGAAGCACAAACGAGCTTCTTTTCGGCTACAACATGTTGACGCCGGTTTACCCTGCCAGCGTCACAAAGCTTCTGACTACGCTTGTTGTCCTGCGGGAATGTGATCTCAAGGATACCGTCACCATCGACGCGGAGATCGCCGCAATGAAGCGCGGTTCCGTCGCGGAGCTGAACGAGGGGGATGTCATCACGGTTTACAACCTTCTTGTTCTTGTGCTTACTTCCTCGGCAAACAACGCGGCGATGGCCCTCGCCAAATATGTCGCGGGTTCGGAGGACGCCTTCGTCGAGAAGATGAACCAGGTCATGGATGACCTCGGCGTTAACAACACAAACTTCCTTAACGCCAGCGGTCTTCACCTCGCGAAGCATATGACTACAGCCTACGATATGTATATTGTGTATCAGGAGTGCACGATGTACTCCGCGTTCCGTGATATCATGAAGCTCACGGAAGGAGAGTATGATTACACCAACGCCAACGGTGAGCGCGGACTCCGCCCTTATTTTACGACCAACTGTTTTAAACCGTCGAAAGAGCGTGAGAAGACCAAGAACAGCAGAACCTACCCGCTCCCCGAGGGCTTCAGGATCCTGGGCGGCAAGACGGGTACGACAGACTATGCGGGATATTGCCTGATCCTTCATGTCGCGGATGCGGAGGGCACGGAATACATTTTGGGCGCTTTCCACTGTGCAACGGAAGAGAAACTTTACACAAAGATGTATGATTTGATTGCACAGTACTGTAAACCCTCCGAATAATTTTATAATTCGTTATTCTTTTGGGATTACGGTTGTATTTTTCCGCTGTCTGTACTATACTGTATACAGGTGATATTCCTTTGGGGATATTGCCGCACAATCCTTAAGGAGGTAGTAATATGGTACAAATCATTGCCGGCGAAAAAGGAAAGGGGAAGACTAAGATTTTGCTTGATAAGGTGAACTCCGATGTGATGACTTCGAAGGGCACTATCGTTTATCTGGATAAAAGCAACAAGCACATGTATGAGCTTAACAACAGGATCCGTTTGATCAACGTTAACGATTACTGCATTGAGTGTGCTTCCGAGTTTGTCGGATTCATCTGCGGCATCATTTCGCAGGATCACGATCTTGATAAGATTTATCTCGACAGTTTTCTTAAGGTTGCCTGCCTGAGCGTCGATGATATTGAGCGTGTCATCACCAAGCTTGATATGGTTTCGGTGAAGTTCAATGTCGATATCATCATCAGCCTTTCCGCGAATGCGGAGACGCTTACCGAAGCAGTTCGCTCCAAGGTGATCGTAGCGCTGTAATTTCAGATTTTCAGGAACGATGAGAGGGGACCATCGCGAGATGGTCCCCATTTATGAAAGGAGAAACGATATGGCCGGTCGGAATATACGGGAACGAAGCGTCAAAAGAAAAGCCGTCAATATCGGCATGGTTATTTTTGCGTTTCTCTTTCTCTATATCCTGATTTCTTTTTTTATCTCCCTGCGCAAGCCGCAACCGAGCATCTACGAAGTGCAGAAGATTACCCTTGCAACCACCAACCTTGCCCGTGCCGTTGTTGTCCGCGAGGAGCAGAACGTGCTTACCGACTACTCAGGATATGTCCACTTTTATCTGAAGAACGGCACCCGTGTTGCGAAAAATGAAGCCGTATTTTCCGTCGATGACAGCCGAACCCTCCACGATGCGCAGAGTGACAAGCTGGACTATACGCTCTCGGTGGATGACATACACGAAGTCAAGGAGAGCATCTCCACCCATGACCGGAATTATGTTTCCGGGGATTTCGCGAGCATTCATGACCTGAAGACCGATATGCAGACCCGGATCGTCAACATTATCGATATGTACCGTTTGGAGAATCTATCCAGGTTGAATCAGGGCTCCGACGGAAGCTCCCGGAAGCTTTGCAAAGCTCCCGATGCCGGTATCGTTTCGTTCTTCACGGATTCCCTCGACGGCATTACCGCCGACGGCGTGGAGGCGTCCACGTTTGACGAGTCGAAGTACACCAGCGACACGTTATTTTCCTCCGAGCTTCGGGAGGCGGGAACAACCGCCTATAAGCTGATCACCAACGAGGCCTGGTCTCTGGTCCTGAAACTCAGTGAAGAGCAGTTCCTGGCGTTGAGTGACTCCAAGGAGCTTTCCTTCACGATCACCGACGACAACCTAAGCCTCACGGCGGCTGCGGATATCTATCGCAAGGGAGACGCGTATTTTGCAAGGATCAACCTGAACAAATACCTGATCCGGTATATCAACAAGCGGTTTCTTGTTGTCTCCATCGACATGCGACAGTCCGAAGGCTTGAAGATCCCGCGCAAGGCGATCATCGAAAAATATTTCTATGTCGTCCCGAAGCAGTACATCGTGTATACCCAGGGCAAGACCGGCATCACGGTTTACGAGCTTGACGAGAATAATGAACCGACATACCAGTTCTACGAAACCGAAGTGTATTACTACGACGACGAGTACGCTTACATCGATGACAGCGTAATACAACAGCACGGCCAGTTCATCATCATACCGCATACGATGAACCAGTATCAGGTTTCCACTCAGAAGAAGCTGGAAGGCGTCTATTGCATCAATAAGGGATATGCCCAGTTCCGAATGATTTCCCGTCTGTATGAAGGGGAAGATTATATCATTGTAAAATCCGGCGTCGACCGAAGCATCAACGTCTATGACTTTATCTGGGAGGACGCCGAAACGTTGTCCGAGGATCAACTGATCACCCGCTAGGGAGGTGTTATCTATCATGGTGAAGGAAAATCTCACTGAAATCCGTGCACGCATCAAGGACGCGTGTCTGAAATCCGGCAGGAACACGGAGGACGTCCGTTTGATCGCCGTCAGCAAAACAAAGCCTGCGGAAATGATACGGGAGGCTTTTGAAGCCGGTCAGACGGAATTCGGAGAGAACAAAGTGCAGGAGATGTGCGCAAAGGAAGAGGAGCTTCGTGATCTTCCGATCACATGGCATCTGATCGGACATCTTCAGAAAAACAAAGTCCGGAAAGCGGTCTCCGTAGCTGCCATGATCCATTCCGTTGATACCGTGGAACTTGCGGAAGAGATCCAAAAGGAAGCCCTTCGGATCAACAAGGTTCAGGACATCCTTCTTGAGGTAAATGTGGCGGCGGAAGAGAGCAAGTTCGGTTTCCGTCCGGAGGAAGTTGCCGGTGCCGCGAAGGCAATCTCACAGCTTCCGAACGTTCGTCTATGCGGTCTGATGACTGTCGCACCGTATACCGAGAACCCCGCGGAAAACAGCGTTTATTTTGCCGAATTACGCAAATTAGCAGTTGACATACAATCGGAAAACAAAGATAATATATCTGTATGTTGTCTTTCCATGGGTATGAGCAACGATTTTGAATATGCGATTGCCGAAGGTGCAACCATGGTACGTGTCGGGTCCCTTATTTTCGGAGAACGGCACTATGAAAAGTAGACGAAGGGAGAGCAGATTGAAATGGGAGTAACAAAGAAGTTTTTAACATGGCTGAACGGCGATGACGAAGACGATGAACTTGATGACGAATATGATGACGCCGAATATGATGATGAGGAATATGAGGAAGAGGAGAGCAAACCCTCTTTGTTTTCGCGTCTGAAGGCGCGTTTCCTTCCGAGCAAGGAGCTTGACGAGGATGAGGCTGAGCCTTCCGTTACTGTGGATGCTCCTGCGGAACCTGCAAGATCCAACCTTGCTGCCAAGAACACGCTTCTCACTGCCGGCAACTACAGCGATGTGCGCCGGTCTGAGACCAATTATTCCAACACTGTGAATCGTCAGGCAGCTGCTTCCACGCAGTTCTCCCACGCTTCCCAGTCGGGCTTCCAGCCCAGAACCGGAGCTGCTGCAACGAATTCTTCGTTCTCCCAGCAGACCGCTTATCCTCAGAAAGCACCGCTTTCTCCTTCCAAAGAGCGCACTGCTTCCCTGAATCCTACCGCCAACGTTCCGCAGAAGCAGTTCTCGGTCATGAAGCCCACAAGCTTCGAGGATTCTTCCAGCATTGTCGACGTTCTTCGAAACGGCAAGGCGATCATTGTGAACTTTGAGGGTGCAAATCCCGCGCTTTCCCAGCGTATCATGGATTTCGTATGCGGCTGCATTTATACGATTGACGGTCAGATTCTTCAGATCGCCGGTTATATTTTCATCGTTGCACCGAAAGACATGGATATCACTGGAGATTACACCGCATTCCTGCAGCAGGATTCCTTCGGTGTTCCGACGTTCCGTCAGTAATCAAATAACCGATAAAGGATGACTGCCACCGTGCAAAAACCTAACGCTAATGAACCGAAGCCGATCCGGAAACTGTTTTACGCATGGATTCCCGTGCTGATCGTGATTCTGGATCGTGCAACAAAATACTGGGCCGAACATTGGCTTCAAAAGCAACCGAACATGAAAATTCCGGTAATCGGAGACTATGTGACGTTCACGTATCTGGAAAACCGCGGAGCAGCCTGGGGCGTGATGCAGGGAAAAGTAAACTTCTTCGTGATCCTCACCGCTGTGCTGATCGTATTGTTTCTCCTGCTGGTCGCAAGAACTCCTTCGGACCGCCGATACCTTCCTTTGTTGATCACGTTTTTAATGCTGATCGGAGGAGCGTTCGGAAACCTGTACGACCGCATTTTCCAAAAGCACGTTACGGATTTCATCAGCTTCGATGTGATTCATTTTCCGGTGTTTAATGTTGCCGATATCTTTGTGACCGTTTCGTTTATTTTACTGATGATTCTTTTGATGTTCCGCTACAGCGAGAAGGAACTTTCGTTTATCCCGTTGTTCGGTTCCGACAAGAAGAAATAAGTTGATTTCATACCCCTTAAATCCCGTTGATTTAGGGGGTATATTTCGAGGAGCTTGCGACATGGATGTTTTACGCCTTCAAGTTGATCCCGATTCCGCCGGCACGCGTCTTGATTCCTTTCTTGCGCTGAAGATTCCGGATCTGACGCGGAACCACGCCCAAAAGCTGTTGGATCAGGGAAACGTTCTTTACAACGATGTCCCTGTGAATAAGGGCGGTACCAAGTTAAAGCAAAACGATATCATCACCGTTTCGATACCGGAGCCGGAATCCGTTGATATCAAGGCGGAAAACATATCCCTCGAGATCATCTATGAGGACGATGATATTCTCATAATCAATAAACCCAAGGGAATGGTCGTTCACCCGGCCCCGGGACATTCCGGAGGCACTCTGGTAAATGCGCTCCTTCACCATTGCGGTGAGCAATTGTCAGGTATCAACGGTATCGTGCGGCCGGGCATCGTCCACCGTATCGACCGGGACACCACAGGACTGTTGGTGGTCTGCAAGAATGACCGGGCCCATGTTTCCCTGTCGAAACAATTATCGGAGCATTCCATCACACGTGTTTATTCATGCATTGTGGAGGGTGTCGTCCGTGAGGACGGTACCGTAGACGCTCCTATTGGGAGACACCCCGTAGAGCGCAAGAAAATGAGCATACAGCCAAACGGCAGGAGAGCGGTGACACATTATCATGTGAAGGAAGTTCTCGGCAACCGATACTCCTATATCGAATGCCGTCTTGAAACCGGTCGCACACATCAGATCCGCGTCCACATGGCAAGCATCCATCATCCTCTTTTAGGAGATACCGTCTACGGAAGGAGCAAACAGCCTTTCGCTACCGAAGGACAGGTTCTGCATGCAGGAACCCTCGGTTTTATCCATCCCACGACCGGAGAATATGTTGAGTTTCATTCCCCTCTGCCGCAATATTTTGAGACGCTGCTTACGAAGCTGCGGAAATGATCATGAATACTCTGAAGCGTGATATTTTACCTACAATAGAAGAGAAGATCATCCGGGACGGCCGACTCGCAGCTGTGGTGCTCGGGCTTCCATGTGTCGGAAAATCGACCCTGCTGCGTCAACTGGCCGCCTCCCGCGGCTCCGGTTATATCCTCGCAGATCTGTCGACGGACCGCGAACTTCGGATGCGTATACTGCAATCCGTGGAGGATCCCGGATCCGATTCCGTGTTATGCCGGATCGGAGATTTTTTCGGTTTGGATCCCGTTGACTTTCAAAAGACCATGTTTCTTTTGGATGGCGCCGAATACCTCGGGGAAAAGCTTGCGGATTTCCTTGAAAAGCATCTTCCGGACGTCTGTCTGATCGCGTGCGATCGCGCGGATTATGTTCCCGAGAAGGCGTCGCTCAATAGCGTAATGCAATATATTACGCTGCGTCCGTTATCATTTTCCGAATTCCTGAGCGCGGCCGGACACGACGATTACCGGGGTATCATCCGGGCTTCCGTCGTCGACGGGAGAGCGATACCGAAGCTTCTCCGAGACGATCTGGAGGAGCTGTATTATGACTATCTTCTCGTCGGCGGTTTTCCGCAGCCGGTATTACAGCACCTGTCATCCAGAGCCGACCTGCCGTCGCTTCGAATGGCACATCGGCAGGTGTTTTCTACGATAGTACAATCCTTATCCGACACGGTGCTTCCCGTGAAGCAGGAGATAAGCAGGGTCCGCCTCGGACAGATTATCGACTACTATAGAAACACGGATCCTGCCATTTTTACGTTCCGCCCGGGTTCCATCCGAAGAGGCCTGTGTACACGGGACTTTCTTACGGAATTACAATATCTGTGTGACAATGGTTTCCTGATCCGTATAACACCGGCAGATGGATCCTTCAGTTTTCCTTCCGTCGAGTCTCAACGTCATAATTCCGACAATGAGGAATACTGTATTGCCGACAGCGGTCTGTTGCGTTTTCTCAGGAACGATTACGATGCTTTCTACAGTATCGATGCGGAAAAACTCCCGGAGTATATTCTTAGGCAGTCCATGTATCAATCGTGTATTTCTCACGGGATACTGCCGTCGTATCAGAAGCAGGGGAGAGCGAAGCGTGACATGCAGCAGCTGGTTCTAACGGATTACGGAGAGTCATTTTCCATCGGAAAGAAGAGTTCTTTGGTGTATCGCCGCTTCGATGAGGGGGCCAACTCAGACAGTGAAAATGTGTCCGACCACAATATAATGTGGTTTGAATTGGATGAGATACTAAGCGCGAAAAAATGCCCGAAATGATTTCCGTTTGCTTCTTGACAACAGAATTCTATAATAGTAGAATTGAGTTTGCACAGTATTTGTCGTATCGGGTCAGGGAGATGAGATCCGCTTCGTTCGGCAAATACCGGATCTGCAATTACTACTGTACTACAGGTTGTGAATTACGGATAGCAAGCGGAGATTGGTAACAATGGGTGAAATCAGACTGCACGAAGGTGAATTGAATGTCATGGAACTGCTTTGGTCCAATCAGAGCCTTTCTGCAAAAGACATCGCAAAAATCATCAAGGACTATATCGGCTGGGAGAAAAACACCACCTACACCGTAATAAAGCGCTTGATCGACAAGGGTGCCGTCGTGCGTGAGGAACCCGGGTTCATCTGCAAAGCGGTTGTTACAAAAGCCGAGATACAAAAAATCGAAACCAAAGTTTTGTTTGATAAATTGTTCGGCGGAGAGATTTCCAATTTCTTCAAAGAATATCTGGCAAACGAAAAGCTTGGGGCAGAAGAAATTCGAGAGCTGCGCAAAATCGTTGATGCGCAATATCGAAAACTGTTTTGACGAAGTAAACGCCCGAGGGCAGAAGTCTTCGGGCGTTATTATTCAACATGTATTATTTCGCTAAACGCAGGTTTTACGAAATATTGTGCCTGTAAAAAGACGGTTCTTGCGCTGTAGAACCCATTTATGATATTATTATCAGTAAGAAAACGTTTTCCCGATATACGGAGGCATTTCCATGACCGGCAATGATTCTTATCACAAACAGATGAACAAAAAGAATGAACTCAAACTTCGTGAGCTTCGCAACACGCTTCCGAAGTTTTGTGATCAATACTTTCGCGGCATTGAGCCCAACACAGCCTCCCGTACAAGGATTGCATATGCAATTGACCTGAAAGTATTTTTCGCCTTTGTTCAGACACAGATCCCGCGTTTTAAAAACCGTGATGTTTATACGTCCGATATCACAATCCTTGACGAAATCACCTGCTATGACATTGAGGATTATATGGACTACCTTAAGGTTTATACAAACAGCGAAGGCGTAACGTTTACGAACGACGAAAACGGATTAAAGCGAAAATTATCCGCTGTGCGGTCCATGTACCGGTATTTTTATTTTCATCACGCCGTATCCGCAAACCCTGCGTCTCAGGTATCCGTTCCGAAAATCCATGAAAAAGCCATTATCCGATTGGATGAAAATGAAACCGCGGATCTGCTCGATACCGTTGAATACGGCATGGGCGGTTCGGATCACCAACAGGTCTTTCACGAAAAGAACAAGGAACGCGATCTGGCTTTGGTAACATTGCTTTTGGGAACCGGGATCCGAATTTCCGAATGTATCGGTTTGGATCTCAATGACGTTGATTTTGATAATGACCGTATCAAGGTAACAAGAAAAGGCGGTAATGAAGCATACGTTTATTTCGGTTCCGAAGTGCGGGAAGCGCTTATGGATTATTATCACAGCCGCTGCTCTCTCACTGCTGCTACCGGCAGCGAAAACGCGTTATTTTTATCAAACCGAAAATCCAGAATGACGGTACGAAACGCTGAATTCCTTGTAAAAAAATATGCGAAAGCATCGGTTTCTTTCAAGAAGATCACGCCGCACAAACTCAGAAGCACCTACGGCACACAGCTGTATAAGGAAACCGGTGATATTTATCTTGTAGCGGACGTATTGGGCCACAAGGACGTAAACACGACCAGACGCCATTATGCCGCAATCGAGGAGGAACGCCGACGTTCCGCCAAAGATAAAGTTCATCTGCGCAAAGAAGATTAAATGCGCCAGATGACGTACAGACGCTTGGCAACGCCCAGTTTTTTCTTCAAAAGCGTCAACGCCTGCCGGAACAGATTTGTTGCCTCAGTTAATTCTTCACCTGCCAGAGCCTTGTTGTCAAACGAGGCTCTTTCTACGAGTTCGATATATGCTTTTGAATCATCTTCATTGAAGCCGATGGCTGTCTCCAGATATTTTTTCATCGTCTTGTGATAGATGTTTTTTTCTTCGGAAATCCCCAAACTTCTCAATAATTTAGACAATGCCGCATACTGAAACACGAGACGTTCGTTGTTCCTGCAGACGTATATGCGGTATTTTCTCCGAAGGAAGGACACGATAGCGATAAGGACAACTACTCCTGCAGCAATTCCGAATAGTCCGGCCATGAACGGCGCCGCATTCTGCAGCTGTTCCGTCACGTTATCCACCGGGGAATTGGCCGTTTCGTTGGAGCCGAAATACCCGCCGAACCGTTCCCAGAAGGAACCTCCTTCGGTTGACTCATCCGCCTGTGCAATGGTAAATTCCACAGGAATCCAGCCGAAGCCATCGTAATACACCTCAACCCAGGCGTGCGCATCCGCACCTCTTGCCTGCACCTCGATCAAACTGGGCTCTTCATTCCCCTCAACCGTACCGTTGTATCCCTGATACCAATCGTTGACATCCACAGTCTCGTCAGTCTCAACGATCGTCGCGTCGTTGAAGACGATATGATACCCTTCCACATAACGCGCCGGAATGCCCTTGGAGCGAAGCAGCATTGCGGCTGCTGTGGCAAAATGCGCGCAGTATCCCTTCTTCTGCTGATTCAGGAAATACACGACAAAATCCCGGTTCCGCGGCGTAACTCCCGGGCTTAAGGTATATTTGAATTCCTCCTCAAAATAGCTGTAAATCTGCGATATGACAGTCTTCCGGTCGGAACCCGTAATATGCTCGTCACAGATTTCTTTCAGATCATCCCGGATATCCTTCGGAACATAAAGGTAATTGTTGTAAACGAATTGCCGGTAAAGAACTTCAATCAGATTACTCGAGGTCTCCAGTTCACCGCTATCGATTGCCTGACGGATTGTATAATACGGAAAATATGTATGCTTCAGTTCCCGGTTCTTGGTACGAAGATTATACAGCACGTAATCGCCCTGATCCTCAAAGGAATTGCTGTTGATCTCGGCATCCTCAGAGTAATCCACCACGGAAAAATACGGTGTGTAGAAATACTTATCCGGGGAGCTTAGATTCTTCACAGTCATATACGCTTTCGCACTGTATTGTGAAGCTCCGGACTCATAAACATCACTCAACAAACCGCTTTCCAGATTCACGATCTGCGTTGTATCATTGATCCCGTATTGTCTCTCCAGAATGTACTTCTTGTCCGGCATCCGCGACCACTGGTTGCTATCATAATAATCGCCGATGAATCCCCGTAAATAGATTCCTTCGACATTGTCCGGAACGATTTTTATCTCAAGCTGCGGAGTAAACGTCATCATTACCTGACGAACACCGCCGAGTCTTCCCTCGCTCAGACCGCCGACTGCGGAATATTGATTGAAAAAGCCCATAAAACCGTTAACGGCGAATTCCTTAACAATCTCATCCGTTCCGGTCTTCCATGTGCTGTAGTTGTTGTGATACTTTCTCGGTGCTGCATTGGCCAGTACTCCTGCGAAGATCATAAGCACAAGCATGATCACACACGCAGTAAGGGACATGCCGGACATTGTCTTACAGAACCTGGCGGACTTGTGGTATACACTGTCACCTTTTACTTTCAGATCCGCGGCAGTACCGCGGTACGGCATATAATATCTTCCGCTCTTTCTCAAAAGGCAGACTCCCAGAAATCCCAACACGATCATTCCGAAATAGAAAAAATTAATGTCGTCATCGAAATATGCGCAGATCTGTGCGATCGGATAAAGCAGAAGAAATGTCAGCAGCGGGCTCATGTACCCGGAGATTGCGGAGTTGTAAAAACAGATGGAAAGGCAGGAAATGAGGATCAGGCAACAGGTCACGGTAACATTCCTGTTCTTTATCATTTCCTCATACTCACGGACGCCGTTCAGATACAGTTTGTCATCAACGATGTTGACTACTACATTGAGGATCGCATTCATACCGCTGTTGGCATACCAATACAGGAAATAAGCCAACGCACAGATCAAGATAAAGAACAGAATATATCCGACGTTAAAGGTGAGACGGTTGTAATAGAACATGGCGACGGCAACTGACATGATCAGGATGAACAAAAACAGAATAATCCCGATCGACGGCAGCCCGAAGCTGGTCAGGAAAAGGCGTGTGGATCCGTAAGTGCACAGAAATATGAGTATCCCTTTTATGAGGCATACGAACAATCGCTCTCTTGCCGACAGACGGGTATATTCCAGTTCCATGGATACACCGTATTTGCCGCGGTAGATATCAGCGAAATCATGAATCTGTTTTTCTTTTCTGCTCTTAAACATACGCCGTAGTTGATTTCCTTACAACGCCCAAAGACGCACGAGATTATTGAGATTGATAATCTGCCTTGCCTGCTCCTTCAACGGGAACGGCTGCGAGGTAAGCACCATGATGTGTCCCAAGCCTCCCGGCACGGAAGATATCAGTTGAAATGCGGTACGATTGCTCTTCTGTTTTTGAAGATAGTACATCATCAGTAAAACTTCAGCGACTTTCTCCTCGGAATTCACCGAAACCTTTTGGATCACTTCATCCTGCTCGGAATAAAAACTGTAGCTGAAGAAAATCCCCTTAGAAGCAAGATGCCGCCCGATGGAATACATGAGATCGTAATATGCGTTCATCTGGTGATTATCAGTGTAATCATTGCAGAGAAAAATCTCGAACGACTCCCCGATAACATCGGAAAATTCCTTGGCCATCAGATCCTGCTGTTTCGCGCTCAATTTCCAGTGGATCTGCTGCGGCCTGTCTCCCATCCGATACTCGCGGATTTCGAAGATTTCCGAAGGATCCGATCCTTTTGCATTCCGTTCGTACACAGTATCTTCATTCGGAGTTCCGCCGGCTCCCTCAAGGGTTTCGTCAATCTGGATTTCCAGCGGAAAGACAACAATCTCGGAGGCTTTTGAAACAAGTACGGTTTTACTGACAAATCCAA
This sequence comes from Lachnospiraceae bacterium, assembly GCA_017962105.1. Lineage (GTDB taxonomy): Bacteria > Bacillota > Clostridia > Lachnospirales > Lachnospiraceae > ISDg. Next base: position 65,196 of record JAGCVY010000094.1, on the reverse strand, counting down.
ACAGGTCGCGTATCTTAACTTTACTTAACCGTACAGGATAATTTCCGCAATCGGAAAATCCGACCGGTATCTCAAAGCGCATGGATTCCTTCGGCGCTACGTAAAGATCATAACAATGCTCTATGGTATTCGGATTTAAATCGTTGGAAATAACAATCCAAAAGAAGGCATGGGAAATAGGATACCAGGAATTGTTCTGTGCTGTAAGACATACCGATGTTTTTTCATCCCGATAAAGGATGTCCGAACGGGTGTCGACGCCAAAGGTAATCTTCGGGGATGAAACATAGAAAAGAACAATGGAAATGACAGGCGCTGCCAGTGTCGCGATCAACATCATAAGAAATGCCGTATGATTGTTAAAGAAGTACAGCAGCAGCACCAGCGTCAGGAAGATTCCATACCGAATATACGCAAAAACAGTTTTCATACAACTCCGTTCCCGTCAGTTGATCTTCGGGACTTTAATATCGTCGGACAATTTCAAAAGAACCTGATCCACATCGATATTCTTTGCTTTAGCCTTTGTGCTCAAGACGATACGATGCGAAACAGTACAGGAAAGGATCGCAAGCACATCCTCCATGGTTACAAAAGTTCTGTCATACAAAAAGGCATGTGCCTTCGCCATACGAAGTATAGCTTTCGTTCCACGGGGACTGATTCCCATGGATACATATTCCGATTGACGGGATTCTTCGGAAAAATTGACAATCATTTCAAAGATCGAATCGTCAACAAAGACGTTGTTGACTTCATTCTGCATCGCAACAAACTCTTCCGCAGACAAAACGCATTCGGCAGCTTCCCTGACAGAATCCGACCGAAGAATATCTACGGAAGATTTATGATCCGGATACCCCATGGAAAGCCGGACCATAAAGCGGTCCATCTGTGACTCCGGAAGCCGTTGTGTTCCGGCGGAACCGAAGGGGTTTTGCGTCGCGATCACGAAGAACGGCTGCTTTACAAAATGGACCTCGCCGTCCACGGTTACCTTGCCCTCTTCCATCAGCTCCAGAAGTGAGGATTGTGTCTTGGGGGATGTACGGTTGATCTCATCGGCCAGCAACAGATTGCAGATTGCCGCTCCCTCATGATAAACAAAGGACTTTGTGGAGGCATCATACATGGAAAAGCCCGTGATATCACTGGGCATTACATCCGGTGTAAACTGAACACGGCGGTATTCCAGTGATAGGGTCTTGGAAATGGCAAGAGCAAGTGTAGTCTTACCTACACCCGGAATATCCTCGAGAAGCACATGTCCGCCTGCAAGCATGGTGCAAAGAACCTTCTCGATAATATCATCTTTTCCTTTAATACTCTTTCTGATCTCGTTTATTACTTTTTGAATTTGAGTGTTCAACAAAAGGTTCCTCCGATGCGCTGTTTATAAGGAAATTATAGCACAAAGATGCCCGAAATACCATCGAATATATCGACGGCAGATGTCATATGCAATCGCAATTGTCAGGAATCATAGGAAACCATACGCAGTTATCGGCAAGAATCTGTCATGACAAGGTGAAAAAAGATTGAATACGATCACTAAAACAGTATAATGGAATAGCACGACAAAAGTATCAGGAACTGTTCGGATCAAATCCGATCCGATGTTATAGAGTTTTCCCGGAGGCTAAGAACAGATGCAGCTTCAACAATTGTTAAGCCGAGCCAGAAAGGCAGTAGACGATTATCATATGATTTCAGACGGGGATGTTATCGCTGTCGGAATATCCGGCGGCAAAGACAGTCTCTCACTGCTGTATGCACTTGCCGGCCTGCGGCGTTTTTATCCGTATCACTTTGACCTGAAAGCGATCAGCGTTAATCTCGGTTATGATATTGACTATCGGGATGTGGAGAAACTCTGCAAAGAACTTGACGTGGAATTGACCGTCGTTTCGACAGAAATAAAGACAATCGTATTTGATATCAGACAGGAGGAGAATCCCTGCAGTTTATGTTCCAAGCTCAGAAAAGGTGCTTTTAACGATGCCGCAAAGAGTCTCGGATGTAACAAATCCGCTTACGCCCATCACAGGGACGACGTTATAGAAACGCTTTTGATGTCATTGATCTATGAGGGGAGAATCCATACATTCTCACCGGTCACTTATTTGGACAGAAGCGATATTACGCTTATACGGCCGCTGATCTACGTGAACGAATGCGATATCGTCGGTTTTCAGCATAATTACAATCTTCCGGTATTCAAAAACCCCTGCCCTGCCGACGGCTTTACGAAAAGAGAAGAAACGAAGCTTCTGATCAAGCAGTTGGACAAGAGTGCTCCGGGAATCCGTGACCGTCTGTTTCGTGCGATCGCATCAGGGGTTATACCATCCTGGAGAAAAGAGTAAGCTAAGCTCAATCATAATAAGGGACTAAAAGAGTATACCCGTACAGGATCTTACTGCTTCTAAGCCCGTTCGTGGATTCAATCTCCCGAACATACGTCTTCATGTCTCCGCATTCCGGAGTATAATAGCGCGTTGCGATATCCCAGATCGTATCTCCGTTCTCAACATACACGGAAGCAAGTTTTTTTGTTCGTTCGGAGCTGCCCTTCGCACGTCCCAGCATCGAGGAACCGAAATACACCAATGCTGCAGCAAGAAGCAACAGAACAATAACGGTTGCCATGCGACGGTTTCTTGCCTTCGCTCTTCTGGCATCCTCTTTTGCTGTTCTGCCGGCTCTGCGCAGTGTTTCCGCTGTAACCGGCATCCGGATGACTTTCCCGTTTTCCATCTTTCCTTCCATGGGCATTCTCCCTGTTTCGAACGCGTGTTCGTATTTGTGACGCCATTATACGAACATTTGTTTGGTTTGTCAACACTTTTTCCGAAATTCAAGCAGTAAAATCGAACAAATGTTTGACGGAAAATTTGTGCATTCTGCCGATGGATAAAATCGAACAAATGTTTTGCTTTTTTGTTCGTCATGTGATACAATACCGACAGGGATACCGGATTTTGCTTCCGGAACCCTCCGCTATCGATTTCAATGTGTCTACGGGAGGTTCTCATGGCCGGAAAGATTACAAAAAAGCAGGAAGAAATACTGGAATACATCAAGGAGCAGATCCTTAAGAAAGGTTATCCGCCGTCGGTCCGGGACATCTGTACCGCCGTGAATCTGCGATCCACCTCTTCCGTTCATTCCCATTTGGAGTCTCTTGAGGAAAACGGTTACATTCGCCGCGATCCCGCCAAGCCCCGATGCATAGAGATCATCGATGACTCCTTCCGGCTTACGGACCGCGAGATGGTTAACGTCCCCGTGATCGGTACCGTCGCTGCCGGTCAGCCGATCCTCGCAACGGAACATATCGTGGATTATTTTCCGATCCCTACGGATTATATGCCGAACGCGGAAACATTTTTTCTGACGGTCAAGGGCGAAAGCATGATCAACGCCGGCATCTTTGACGGCGACCGCATCCTTGTGCGCAAGCAGGAATATGCGAACAACGGCGATATTGTCGTTGCGCTGGTTGAGGATTCCGCTACCGTCAAGACATTTTACAAGGAGCACGGTCACATCCGTCTCCAGCCCGAGAATGATACCATGGATCCTATCATTTTAAGTGACTGTTCCATTCTCGGTGTCGTCATCGGACTGTTCCGCTTCTATCGGTAAACCCTTAGATATCGTTTTCATTGACCTTTCATATTTATTTCTATTTAGCCAAAATGCCCTGCAGACAACTGTGCCTGCAGGGCATTTCATTTGTATGGCTTTCTGTTGTTATTGTTCGTCGGAACCGTTATCCGCCCACCCGGTGGTATCCATCGTGGTTCCGTCGCGCCATACGCGCTCCAGATCATAGAACAGACGGTCCTGGGAGGAGAACACGTGCACAACGATATCGCCGTAATCCATCAGGATCCAGCCGCAGTTTCTCGCGCCTTCCACGCGCTTCGGCTCAACACCGTACTTCTTGTAGATCAGCATTTGAACTTCATCGACCATAGCTTCCACCTGGGAGGCGTTGTTACCGTCGGCAATAACAAAATAATCAGCGATCGTGGAGACTTTATCAATCTCGATCACGCGGATATCAAATGCCTTTTTGTTGTCCAATGCGATGTACGCGGTCTTTGCAAGATCCTTGGATGTGTAATCACTCATACTGTATTTCCTTTCTGCCTTTTCAATTTTCATTTCTTCCGTCTTTTGGTTAAGTTCTTCCATGAGCTGAACCATCTTGGGATGAGCTTCCCAGTGGTTGTATTCAAGGAACTGCAAGGTGCATTCCGTGGCAAACCGTGCTGCGGTATACAGATTCTCATAACCGGCCATGCGGATCTCATGAAGGGAATGGGAAAGCGGCCTGTGGTCCCGGAACGGTTCGCAGTAATCCGCCGTGTACACAGCCAGTTCCACAGGGTTCATACCGACATCGCCGGTACAGTGTTTCTCAATCGCTCCAAGGATCACACTGTCCTTGATCCCGTATACGGTCTCTGCCAGATACCGGCCGGCAGCTGCGTGTAAAAGTTCCGGTGCGTTTCTGGACAACTCATCCTCGATCGGAATATCGTTTTTCTCGCAAAATGAAACAAACTCCGACTCCGGAATGTATTTTGCGCAATCATGCAGGAGTCCTGCAATCATCGCCTTCTGAACGGAGTCGAAAAATCCGTCTGCGGAAGGCGTCCCTCCGGTATACTCTTCAAAAGAAAGCATAAACTCGGCTGCAAGGTGTGCTACGCCGGTGCAGTGCCGCAGACGGTGCGGCGACAGTATTTTCGAGAGCTTCCCGCGGAATTCCTCGTAAAGGCTCTGCGTCTCCGGCCGAATGGCTGTCGCTGTTGTTCCGTACAGACCGAAATGATGAATGTAGGAAAGCGCACGCGGGGAAATAAGGTCCGTGTTTACGCCTTCTTTGATGCTCTCCCGCAGCATGGTCGAAGAGACCGGCTGATATGAAAGAGCAAGCGGGAGAAACGCGTCCTTGTACTGACGGTTGCGCTCTGAAAGAAGCTCTTCAAACCGTTCCCTGTTTTCCTCTCTCACGGCGACTGCGATCTTTGCGATCGAAGCGATCGTCTCAGGCTCATGCCATTTCGGGAAATCCCGCAGGGAGTCTTCTCCCATGATGTAGTAATATTCGCCGTCCGGATGTTCTTTTGCAAGAGCAGTAAGCGTGTCCGAGGTGTAGGATTTGCCTTCCCTTGCAAACTCCATCACGTTCATTTCAATGCTCTCATCGGGTATGGAAAGGTCCGTCATCATCAGCCGATGCACATCGTCCGTCACGGATCCCGGCTGCTTGTGCGGCGGTACCGGTGCCGGCATAATCCACATCATGTCGAGGTTCAGCTGTATCCTGGCCTCCTGCGCAATGCGGATATGGCCGTCGTGGATCGGGTCAAAGGTACCACCCAGAATGCCGACTTTTTTGACCATAACGAGCTCCTATCTCGGAAGAACTATTTTCTTCTGTGTTTTCGACTCGCGATATAACACGATCCTCTTGCCGATCACCTGCACCACCTCGGAACCGGTACGTTCCGCGAGGATGCGGGAAAGCTCCTTCGGATCATCGGCACAGTTGTTCAACACGGCAACTTTTATCAGTTCTCTTGCCTCAAGAATCTCGCGAATTCCTTCACAAAACTCCGGAGTGAGACTGGATTTTCCGATACGGAACGTCGGTTCGATGTTCATTGCAAGCCCTTTTAAATATGCTCTCTGCTTGGTTGTCATTGCATCCTCCGTATAAAAATACGATTATTCATTTCAATATACACATATTGCGTTATTTATCAGTTTCGTAACGCGTTACATTACTTGTAGTAATCGAACTGCAAACCGTACATCCGTACGGTATCGCCGTTCTGAATTCCGAGCTCCTCCAGTTTATCCAAAATCCCGTTTGTCTTCAGGAAATTCTGGAAAAATGCGAAACCTTTCTCCGAATCCAGGTTCGTGTATCCGAGCATGCGCTCGATCCTCGGTCCCTCGACAACATATACGCTCTCTTCCACATCATACTCCACGGTATAAGGTTCGTCGAACGTATCCGCAGCCTCCGGAAAATACTCCTGCTCAAACACGATCGGTTCTTCCGTGCAGTTTTTCAACATGTCATGGATCGCATAGAGCGCCTCCCGGACACCGTACCCGCTTACCGCGGAAATCGGAAGGACGGTTACCTCCGGCATCTCCTCCCGGATTCCCTTACGGATCTTCTCAAGTACGCTCTCCCGCTCTTCCTCAGGGAAAACATCCATCTTGTTTGCGGCAATGATCTGCGGCTTTCCTGCGAGAACCTCGCTGTATTTGGCGAGCTCCGAGTTGATCAGGCGGATATCCTCTACGGGATCACGTCCCTCAGTCCCGGCGGCATCCACAATATGCAGGATTACTTTGCATCGCTCGACATGCTTCAGGAATTCGTGGCCCAGGCCTACGCCTTCCGAGGCGCCTTCGATCAAGCCGGGAATATCGGCGATGACAAATCCGTCGGTTCCCTCCAGATCCACTACGCCGAGGTTCGGATTCAATGTCGTAAAGGGATAGTTGGCAATCTTCGGTCTGGCGTTGGAAACACGGGAAAGGAATGTCGATTTGCCTACGTTGGGGAAGCCCACAAGTCCGACGTCCGCGATCACTTTAAGCTCCAGGATAACGTTGAGTTCGCGTCCCTTCTGGCCGGGCTGCGCATACTTCGGCACCTGCATCGTCGGGGTTGCATAATGCATGTTTCCCTTGCCGCCACGGCCTCCTTTCAGAAGCACTACGCGACGATTCTCATGGGACATATCGGCAATGACCTTGCCGGTCTCCGCCTCCTTGATCACGGTGCCCTCAGGCACCTTAACGATAAGGTCTTCGCCGTCCGCGCCGTTGCAGCGGTTATTTCCGCCGTTCTCGCCGTTTTTTGCACAGTATTTGCGAATATAACGGAAATCATTCAACGTATTGAGACCGTCATCAACCTCGAAGATCAGATCTCCGCCCTTGCCGCCGTCGCCGCCGTTCGGACCGCCTGCCGCAACGAACTTCTCTCTGCGGAAGCCCACATGTCCGTCGCCGCCGTTCCCGGACCGGATATAGATTTTAGCCGTATCAGCAAACATACGCCCTCCTTGTCTGCCTTAATGTACAACACGGCATACGCCGCATTGAAACAAGAAAAATAAGTCCCGTTCTGACAGTGTCAAAACGGGACCTGAGATCGATTCCAATTATTCGGCAACGGGATATACGCTGGCCTGCTTCTTTCCGCCCGCCTTGGTCTCGAAACGAAGCGTCCCGTCTACCAGAGCGAACAAAGTGTCGTCGCCACCGCGTCCAACATTAACACCGGGATGGATTTTGGTCCCGCGCTGTTTGAAAAGGATGTTTCCGGCCTTTACGAACTGGCCGTCAGCTCTCTTAGCGCCCAGGCGCTTGGATTCAGAGTCACGACCGTTCTTGGTAGAACCCACACCCTTTTTATGAGCGAATAACTGAAGGTTCATCTTCAACATGACTATTTACCTCCTAACTGATAAAACTACTCTTCTTCCACAATCCTGACATATCTGCGGTATTCTTTCGAGATGTACTCAACCCCCAGCCGTAACGACTTGAGGAAAAGTTCACTCTCTGTGCTGACCGGCGATTTTATCATACAGAAAACGCTTCCGTCAGCCTGTTCGATGTCCGCACGATCCTCTGTCAGCTTCTCGATCGAGTTCACACAGTTTATCACCAGTGCCGAAACACCGGCGCACACGATATCGTCACGGCCCTTTTTGGCATAATCCGCATGACCCGTGCAGTGAAACCCGCAACATTTGCCGTCCTTCATGTAAAATACCAAAGTGATCATCGGTAAAATCTCCTTGGAACAAACACAAACCTCTTACATGTTGATGGCGTCAATCTTAACCTGAGTAAACGGCTGTCTGTGACCGTTCTTCTTGTGATATCCGCTCTTTCTCTTGTAACGGTAAACAATAACCTTCTTTGCTTTTCCATCGCCGAGAACGGTTGCAGATACGCTGGCACCGGATACAACGGGCGTTCCGACGATCAACTCACCGTTATTAACGGCGAGAACCTGGTCAAATACATAGCTGTCGCCTTCTGCGGCGCCGAGCTTCTCAACTTTAATGATATCGCCTTCCGCTACCTTGTACTGCTTACCACCGGTTGCAATAATTGCGTACATACAGGTACCTCCATTATCATTACTCGCCAGTTTCGGCGATGCCCTCGTCGAAAAATGGGCATACTTATACCTTACTGTGCGGCATACTGTGATAATTTACCACAGTCCCGGCGTAATGTCAACATTTTTTTGAAACAATTCGGCAGGTTCCAAGCCCTTATTCCACATGGTATTTGCGCACGTCCTCCGAGAGCGGCCGATGTTTCTTCATTCTTGTGATCTCCACAAGGTTCAGTTTAGTGATATCCACCACTTTCGTCTTCACGGGATCCGATTCCAGAAGGTTTCGAAGGGTCTGCATCAGTGTCCTCCGGTCCTCTTCGCTGTCCATGTCCACAAAGTCCACGATGATGATCCCCGATAGATTCCGCAGGCGGATCTGATACGCAATCTCCGCTGCTGCCTCAAGGTTGAAAGTCAGGAATCCGGCTTTACACGCTTTGGAGTCAGAGGCCTTCCCGGTGTTCACATCGATAACGGTCATTGCCTCCGCCGGATCGATGACAAGGTAGGCTCCGCTCTTAAGCCAGACCTTCCTCGATGTCAGCTCCTCAAGACGCGTCCGCATATTAAACTCCGCCTCAAGGGGATATACCGACTTGTCGCGAAGTTCGATCTTATCGTAAAGGTCGGGCCGGAACCGTTTGGCAAAGTCGGTGACCGACCGGAAAATGTCATCGTCTTCCGTCAATATCCGGTTCTGCAGGTCAAGCCCGGAATCCCTCATATCGCAAAGGTAATCCGGAAGTCCCGAGAACAGCTTGGTTCCGATGGCACGGGTGTTTCCGCCGGTCACAACCGTCTCGTAGGCGTCCCGCAGGCGCAGGAATTCCGCCCTTATGGTCTCCACATCGGCGCGATACGAGTTCGTCCGGAGCATGAGCGCGTACTCCCCGTCGATCCATCCGCCGATCTCTTTTCTCATGGCGGATTTCCATGCCTCATCGGTAATCTTCGAGGATGTCCGCACTTCCTTCTTTCCGTGGATCAGTACAAGGAAAATGCCGGTCAGGGAGAAATCCGTCACCACGGTCGCCGGCTTGTTTCGTCCCTCGTCCCGCTCAATCTGAACGGGAAGGACGTCGCCCGCATGAAGCTTTCCGTCCTTGTGAACAGGCGTTGCGATCGGAACGGCAGCTCTGCTCTGCTTCAAAAAGCAGTTCCGGTCCCGGCCGATCGACACAAACATGCCTGCGATACCGTCCACGACGCTCTCCACGCGGCCCACGTAAATATCCCCGGGCGTCAGATCCCCTTCCGGGCCTGTGATCCGGAGATCGGTGAGCCGATTGTCCGCAACCCCTGCGCAGACGATGGCATCCCCTTTTTTGTAAATGATTCTCGTTTCCAAGACGCCGCACTCCTTATCTGATGATCAAAGTGATGCGAGGGAGACCATATGCTCCTCTTTCATGCCGTACAATTCCATTCTGTGGGAGGAAACGCACCTCTCCGGAAGAGGTTCCTCCCCGCTTTCCTCCGCGACCCGCCGAAGGGCCGACGCCACAAGCTCCGCGGAAATATTGTTTTCGCTTCCGGCATCCACCGCGAACAAAAATCGTGCCTGTCCGTCTTTGTGGGATGCGTGGACGCTGTGGTCGAGTCCCCATCCGGAGTTGATTTCGGATGGTACGGAAAATACCCCGTCGTCGGAAAGGCAGGTCACCTCACCGCTCTCATCGACCAGTCCGATGGCATGGATCCCGCTTCGCACATCCACCATACGCTCGCCGTTTTTCGCCTGCTTCAGCACCGTACAGGATTTGCTCTTTGCAAGGGCACGGACCGACTGCATCAGGATCTCCTCACAGCCGGAAAGCGGTTCGCAGAGATACATAGCACCCGCAATCTGCGACATGCCTGTCTGCTTTTTTGTGTTCGGCTCCCTCTCGGGGAGCACAGTCACGCTGTTAATGAAAAAACCGTCGCACATTTCCTTTTGGAGCCGCTCCCGGACATCTGCGGGATCCACGGAATCCGCCGTGAGCTCGCAGTCGAAATACTCCCCGTCGCTTGTCATGGAAAGCGCAAGGGGCTGTGCAAAGCTTAAGATCATGTGCGGATGAAATCCGTTGCTGTAAGCGATCGGAAGCCCGCTTCTCGCGATCGCCCGCTGGAAGAACCGCATAACGTCAAGATGACCCAAAAAGCGAAGACGGTCAAATTTCGAAAAACACACTCTTATGTTCATTCTTCCGCCTCCTTCTTCCGGGGTTTTCTGCAGATCCCGCAGCCGAACGCCGCCGCGCCGCAGCCGGAGCATTGTTTCATGCAGTTCGGGGTGATCTGTTCCTGCTTCGCGTTCTCATACTCGCGGTACAGGAATTCCTTCGTAACGCCGATATCAATGTGATCCCACGGAAGGATCTCATCCTTGGATCTCTCCCGAAGGTTATAGAATTCAATCGTGATCCCGTGTCTGTCGAGAATTTCTTTCCATACGTTGTAGTGGAAATGCTCAGTCCAGGCATCGTAGATGCATCCGGCCCGGTAAGCCTCCTCGATGGCCGGCGCAATACGGCGGTCGCCTCTTGCGAAGATGCCCTCCAGCTCGCTTGTCTCAGCGTCATGCCAATGGTATTCGAGACTTTTCGCGTTCAGCTGTTCATTGACCGTCGCTTTCAGAAGGCGCTGGTTCTCCAGAAAATGCTCCTTAGAGATCATGGGCATCCACTGGAACGGAGTAAAAGGCTTCGCGATGAAATAGGATGTGCTTATGGTAACGTTGACACGCCCGTGCCGCTTGTCCTTCGGAAGCTCATAGTATTTGGCGGCGATGGAGTTGCCAAGCTGTGCAATTCCCTTCACATCCTCATCCGTCTCCGTGGGAAGGCCGAGCATGAAGTAGAGTTTTACCTTGTTCCATCCGGCGTTGAACGCCTTGCCCGCGCCGTCGAGAATATCCTCGTCCGTCAATCCCTTGTTGATAACATTCCGCATGCGCTGCGTCCCTACTTCCGGGGCAAAGGTGATGCTGCTCTTGTTGACATCCTGCACCTTTTGCATGACGTCCACGGCAAATGCATCGATTCGCAGGGAAGGAAGCGACAGGCTTACGTGTCTCTCACGACACTCGTCGATCATGGCGTAGACAAACTCCTGAAGTCCCGAAAAATCGCTGGAACTCAGGGAACTCAGGTTCATTTCATCCTGCCCGGTGACGTCGAGCATGGTCCGCGCCATGGACAGCAGATGCTCCACGGACCGTTCCCGGTTCGGACGGTAGATCATTCCTGCCTGACAGAACCGGCAGCCTCTGGTGCAGCCGCGCTGCAGCTCCAAAACGACACGGTCCTGAATGACTCGCAGAAACGGAAGAAGCTGCTTCTCCGGGTAGACGCAGTCGTCCAGGTCCTTCACAACCTGTTTCCGGATCTTCGCCGGCACATCCTCAGCGATCGGAAGGATCGAACGGATCGTGCCATCCTCGTTGTAATCCACGTTGTACAGGCTCGGCACATACATGCCTTCGATATGGGATACCTGACGAAGGAATTCTTTCCTCCCTCCGCCGGCAGCCTTGTTGGCTTTATACAATTCTATAATGTCACCGTAGACCGTCTCCCCCTCACCGATATAGAAGAAATCGAAGAAATCCGCGATGGGCTCGGGATTGTAGGAGCAGGGGCCGCCGCCGATCACAATAGGGTCCTCCTCCGTGCGATCCTCCGCATGCAGCGGGATCCCGGCAAGATCGAGGATCTGCAGAACGTTGGTGTAGCACATCTCGTACTGCAGGGTGATGCCCAAAAAGTCAAAGTTCTTTATCGGGGTCTGGGTCTCCAGGCTAAACAGCGGAATATGCTCCTTCCGCATGATCTTATCAAGGTCTACCCACGGCGAATACACACGCTCACAGTAGGTGTCCTCACGCCGGTTGAACATGTCATACAATATCTGAATGCCGAGATGGGACATCCCGACCTCATAGACATCCGGAAAGCACATGGCAAAACGGACATCGACGGAAGCCGGATCCTTTTTGACCATATTGATCTCACCGCCGATATATCTTGCCGGTTTTTCCACGCGCAGTAAAATGTCATCACTGAGAGCAAGAGGATAGCTCATGATACTCAAAACCTCCTGTATCGTCCTCGGAAAAGCAGGCCTTTCGCCATGTTTTCCACAACTTTCATCTTACTACACGAATGCGGATATTGCAAAAGAATTTTCCGTCCGTTTCCCTTGTCAATCAAGGTGTCATGGCATATAATGAAGACTATGAATTCCGTATAAAAACAACATCCGGAGGTGTTAGTAATGCCGATCTGTCCAGTCTGTAAAAACGAATACCGTGAAGGCATTTTGATCTGTCCCGATTGCAATTGTAACCTTGTGGAAACGCTCACCGAAACGAATCCGCCGATCGTTTCCATAAAAAGCGCATCCATCACAAAGCGGTTTGTGGATTATCTCTCCTATTCCGGCATCAAGGTGACCGTTTCGGACAATGAAGAGACGGGCAAGCATGATCTTTTTTGCGATCCGCAGGATAACGAGCGCGTCAAGCGCGCATTTTCCGTGTTTGTCGCAGTGGAAGCGGGAAATGCGGCTGCCGCAACCGGCAACACCACGCTGGAGGAATCCACATTTCTTCCGGATGTTGACGACATGGAACAGCTCAGCATTCCGGATAATTGGGAGGACGCTTTAGCCTCCGCAGGGGAATCCGACGATGCCGACAATATGCTTCAGGAGCTCATGAGCGAGGATGCGGTTTCCGAGTTGACAGCCCCTGCGTTTCTGCACCGCTCATCCAAACCGACGGAATATGTTTCGGCAGAGGACAAACGTAAAGACACTCTGGATTCCGCATTCACCCTGATCGTCGTCGGATGTCTTCTTGCTTGCATCGATGTGGGGTACGCCTTTACCTCCTTCTCCACGAACTATGCGGTCATCGTCCTCGGTGCCATGGCTGCAGCGATGGTTTTCTACGGCTTCCACAGTCTTCGCCGAAGCAGGGAATTGGCTTCCGCAGCCGCAGAGGAGGAAGCAGTCAAAGACAAGGTCCGTGATTTTCTCGTCGATGCTCTTTCGAAGGAACGCATCGAGATTGCCGTTCCAGACAGTACTGCGGAGGGCCCGGAGCTTGATCTGTTGCGTCAGGAGTACTGCATCTCGCAGCTCCGGGAGAATTTCCCGAACGTTGACGAGACTCTTCTTCTGTACCTTTCCGACGAATGGTACAACAGCCTGTTTGAAGAGGAGCCCTCAGACGAGGAAAGCTCGGATTTTGTTTGAAAAATATTAACAAAAAATTAATAATATTCTTGAATACTTCGTGAATTTTGACTATAATTAATCAGTGTACGTATTATTGCGGTTTTGCGGTCTCTGAAAGTGTGTATCGCATGCCGCACGCCTTGTCGCAAGGCTTGAAATGCGAAGGAAGCGCCGCTCTTTCGCACTCAGAGGAGAGAAAATCATCAGCAGCGCAGAAACGAGGAAATCATGCCCTACTGTCCTACCTGTAAAAAAGAATATCCGATGGGAACAACAATATGCGCAGAGTGCAATATTTCCCTCGTTGATAACAATATCAACGATCTGGTTTCTTTTGTATCCCTTCAGAACCAGGAGGTTTCCGATCGTTTTATCGAGTACCTCAAGAATCACGATATCAAAGCCGTTTCGGAGTACGGTATCCGTGATGACGTCTACCGCATCTACGTCAACAAATACGACAAGAAGGCTGCCATGAAGTGCTTTATCGCATTCCAGGCTGCCGAGAAGCGCAACAAATCCGGCAAGAACGCTCCGGACACCGAAGCTGCGAAGAAGGACGCCGAGCGCATTGCTGCTGCCGAGAAGAAGGCTGAGGAAGAACGCGCGGAAAGAAAGCGGATCGAGGCTGAGAAGAAGGCCGAGGAGGAACGCATCGCCGCTGAGAAGAAGGCGGATCAGGAACGCATTGCCGCAGCCGTAAAGGCCGAGGAAGAGCGCCGTGCTGCCGAGCAGGCGGAAGCCGAGCGTATTGCAGCCGAGAAGAAGGCCGAGGAAGAACGCCTCGAAGCGGAACGCAAGGCCGAGGAGGAACGTCTTGAGGCGGAGCGTAAAGCTGAGGAAGAACGTATCGCGCGTGAGAAAGAGGAAGCTGAGCGCAGGGCTGAAGAAGAACGCATCGCCCGTGAGAAGGCTGAGGCGGAACGCCGTGCCGAGGAAGAACGCATTGCACGCGAAAAAGAGGAAGCCGAGCGCCGTGCAGAGGAAGAACGCATCGCACGTGAAAAGGCTGAAGCGGAACGCAAGGCTGAAGAAGAACGCATCGCCCGCGAGAAAGCGGAAGCCGAACGCCGTGCTGAGGAAGAACGCATCGCACGTGAGAAAGCTGAGGCGGAACGCAAGGCTGAGGAAGAACGGATTGCCCGCGAGAAGGCTGAAGCGGAACGCAAGGCTGAGGACGAACGCATAGCCCGTGAGAAAGCCGAAGCAGAACGCCGTGCTGAGGAAGAACGCAAAGCCGAGGAAGAACGGATCGCCCGGGTAAAGGCAGAGGCCAAGAGAAAAGCCGAGGAAGAACGCAGAGCACGCGAAAAGGCTGAAGCAGAACGCAAAGCCGAGGAAGAACGCATCGCGCGGGAGAAGGCTGAGGCGGAGCGCAAAGCCGAGGAAGAACGCAAAGCACGCGAAAAAGCTGAGACGGAACGTCTTGCCGCAGAGAAGAAGGCGGAGGAAGAACGCAAGGCTGCTGAGAAGAAGGCTGCCGAGGAAGCTCATGAGACGGAGTTCGTAGCAAACGCCGCCACCCGCACAAAACGTCCTTACTACCCGAAGAACACCGATGGAGAGACCCCGGATAACGAATCCGATTTCGAGTCCATCTTCGCCGCCAAGAATAATAACAAGAAGCGCACTACCCTCTTTGCCGAGATGGAGAAGAACGAGGAAGCTGCTTCCGAAGATTCCGGATTCGATTTTACGCCCAAGCGTCCTCTCACTGCTTATCAGTTCGAGAAGAAACGTCAGGAAGATCTGGAGCACTACGCACAGGAGCATGAAGCTGCCGCAGCGGCACCGGAGCAGCCTACCGTCATCGAGGATAACGGAACGGTCAACATCTCCTTCTCCAACTATGAGCAGCAATATGAAGTTCCGACTTATGAAGATAACGATCCCACTCCGGTTTACTCCGATCCCGACAAGAAGATCGACTGGGGTGCAGGCGCTGAAGATGTAACCGATTGGAAGACTTCCGCGGACTCCGGCGAACCCATTTTCGTAGAGACGGAACGTGTGAACAATGACGATATCGACGATGACAAGATCATCGACGAAGCCGATATCCGTTCGTTCAACCACTCTTCCGCTGACGAAACCTATGTCTCCCCGGTCAACTCCGCACAGGATCCTGCTGACTATGAGTCCTCGGAAGACGGTGAAACGGAAGGCAATGAGGATGCATTTTCCGATTTCCTGAACAACTTTAAGCGCGCCAGCCTTTCCAAGAGCATGAAGAAGTCCGAAGGCACGGAGCGCGGCAAAGGCACATTTGCCTCCTCGCATCCCACTCCGGTTGCAGTTCCCGAGTCGTCCAAGCCGGCCGCCAAGAAGCCGGTTCCCGCAGACGTCTCCGACGCTTCCAAGATCCAGAAGAGCAAAGCTGCTTCCGAGATCAAGAAAAATGTCGCCGCCGCTCATACGGAGACTGTTGTTGAGGACATCATCCCCGAGGGCAAGTACCGCAATGAGGACGTATCGGATTACGAGTCGGTACCGTCCCGCCCTACAGACATTCAGGATACCAAGATCAAGGTTTCGTTTGACAGCGATATCATTGAGGAAGTAATCTCCGACTCTCCTGCTGCGGAAGTTCTTCCCAACATTGACCAGAGTTCTTCCTTTGCAAATCCGGAGAAACCGGTAGACGCTGCATTCAACAGCAAGAAACCTGCTCCCCGGAAGTTCGAAGCCAACGAAGAAATTGAGCTGGAGGATTCCACATACCGCGGATTCGTTCCGGATTACTCTCCCACCTCTCCGGAGGCGGAGAACACAGAACCTCAGGAAATCTCCGAGTATGACGAGTTCAAGAAACGCGTTCATGCCCGCAAGGAAGAAAACGAAGCAATCAACGCACAGATCAAGGCCGAGGCTACCCGTCAGGCGAACCTCGTAAAGGACTTCGGAAAGAAAGGCAAGATTGTCTTCGAAGACACCGATGATCTGGATAACTACGCAGGATTTGTTCCGGATTATACGCCGAACACAAACAACGAGGAAGAATTTGACTTCTACAAACCGCATCAGGTTTCCAGCTACGCAAAGTATAAGAAAGGCAGCAAGCCCGGTGCAGGCGAGGCAAGCAGCGGACGCACCAACGGTTTCATGCGTCTGACAAGCGACGACGAGGTAGAAAGCCTGTTCATCTCCCACGTTCCCAGTTCTGTCAAGAAGGTTCTGAAGCCGCAGGAGATCAAGAATGCAAATTTCCTGATCAACATGAGCGGTAAGCGTCTCTCCAAGCTGTTCAACAGCTGGATGATGCTCAATGTCACGACTCAGACGGTTCGTGCTTACGAGAAAGACGGCGCCACCGACGCGGAAAATTACGATCTTAAGATCGCAGGCATCAAGAAGCTTCTTACCGACAACTTCGGCGAGATCAACGAAGTCTTCCTTGACAGTCTGGTACAACGCTACTACAGCAAATTCCTGGATGAGTAAGCCGATTCCAAAACTTCATCGCAACAAAACAAAGGAGTTCCCGATTTGGGAACTCCTTTTTGAACACCTGATTAATTTCGGATCAAGGCAATACTCATAAATTCATCAGAATCTGTGCCCGCCGCCGTGACTTCCGTGATGTCCGCCACCGCCTCCGGAACGTCCTCCGCCGCCGGAATGGCTGCTGCCTCCGCTTTCTCCTGCAGCCCGAAGGATTGCCCATAGGATCTGCAGTATCACAATAGCCGGCCGTTTCCTTCTCTCCACAGAACTCAAGGATTCGTCTACCGAACGGAACGTTGCCCGTCCCCGGTTTGCCGTTGTCAGCTCGGTGGTCGAAACTTCCGGCTTCCGATTCAACATACGAAGCACTACAAAGTTGATCAACAGTCCTGCCAACACAGCCAAAACAGCGTTGGACATGTGAGCCATGGTCTCCGGGATCTGACGGCCTTCCATAACATCAAGAGCCTGCTCGAGAGTAAGGATGGCGCATTTGGCGTAGTTTGCTGCGGATGCATATACATATACATTATCGGCGATCGTTCTGCATTTGCCGCGGGTTAAATACCGTCCGATATAGCCATCCGTCTCAATCCAGATCTCACGGTTGTCCATATCGATTACGAAAAGAAGACCGCTCTCCGTCCCAAACAGGGATCCGTATTTATCCGAGGCATATGCTGCTGTCGTACCGGCAACACTGTTCGTTGTGACCACTGCCACATTTCCGTACTCGGAAAGCTTTTCCATCGCCTCCTGCACCTGAGCCTCGTCTTCCGAAGGCATAAGGTTCGCCCCGTCGTTCAGATAACATTTTCCTTTGGACGCGGGTTTCGTTGCTCCGAAGGTACATCCTGCCAAAGCAACGGCAGCAAAAACAATAAGAATGAGGAATAGAGGTTTCTTACGCATTGTCATAGTCACCTCCGCTTCTCTCAAACTGTTTCGGCCGGTTTGACGAAATCAGGTTGTATCCGTGAATCAGACTGATCACGGACAAGCCTACTGTTGCAAGGATCGCATAGGAAATCATGTAGAAGACCATATCCGAAGCAGGATTAATCAGAAACACCACAGCGGAAACCAACGCTGTTGCGACAAACATACCGTTTGTCAGATTCAGCCGGATTTCCTTGAGCGCCTGATACTCGTTATGCATTTTTACAAAGCGGATTACATATTGCACGCCCAAAGCCGCAGCCAGTGCAAAATACACATACTGCATCGGGATCGAAGCAAACAGGTTTTGCAATCCAGCAAAGAGATTATCGTGAACCCCGACAGAGAGGATGATTATCACAAAGAAAAGCACCAACGCGATTGCGCCGATCGTCCCCAGGATCGATTTCCATTTTCGCTTCTTCTCCGGTGGCAGCTGTATATGGAACTGCTTTCGGTATAGTTCCTGAACCTCCCGCTTATACATTCTTGCTATTGCAAAGGATCCGGCCAGTGCGAGGAACACAAGAAACGACGGTGACGGAACAAGTACCGCGCTGAACAGGAAATACAACGGTATCGCGCAGATAATGGAAAACAGCAGGTATTTGTACGGGGATGCCGGGAACTCGGTATAGGTCTTCCCGGTCTGTCCGTTGATCGTCGCATAGGAAACCCGGTCACCCCACCGATAGGAAAGGAACCATACGGGGAACATGGACATCCTGCTTTTCACTGTCAGTTTCTGTTTGTTGAAATCTTCATCCTCGGCAGAATGATACAGCTCGGGTTCCGCCTTCTCCCGCATTCGCTGCATCCAACCTGCTTCCCCCTCGGGTTCCTCTTTCTTCCGGATCGCCGAGGAAAGGTTGGAAACCACGGATTCCTTCGAAACCTCACGGTTGAAGAAATGTGTGCAGGCGTCAGCATAGATCAGATTATTTTCCACCGCAAGCATCTTTGTGCGATACTCATACTCGTTCATATCCGCAGCGTTTCCGTAGAATCCGTTCAGATAACACTCTTCAAAGGGAACCGCATCCCTTGAAGAGAACGGAACAATATGTTCGCTCACGGAATCGTCAAAGGAAAGAGACGCATCATGGGAAATATTCTCAAACTTGCTCTCCAAAAGACCGCTGAGGGTATATTTCCGGATGACGTTATCCTCTCCCTCCGGCGTTACCGTCTCTCCCATGAAGCGGAACACGCCGGTTCTCTGGAAATCATAACACCAGAACGGCATATAAAAGCCTCGGAAACCGTCGGCATGGCCCTGCTTGTGAAACGCACTCGGAGCATAGATCTGCTTTCTCGCAATCTTCCGATAGGAATTCACGCAGTCTTCCCGTGTAATCTTAAAGGGAATGATCGTGTCCGGCTTCCGTATCCGGCGAAGACGTCCCTGAAGGACCGCCGGGGAACCGCAGTACCTACACCAGGTGACAGCAACATCGGGATCCGCCGATATCTCGCCGCCGCACTGACTGCACGTATACATCATGACTTCCATCGTGGGCTCATCCGGCAAAGCAGGCAGTTCTGCCTCGAAGGGATCGAGATCTGCCGCCGTGTGTTCCTCTGCATTTTTTGCCAGCTTTGCAACCTCCGCCACAAGATATTCCTTGCTGCAGTAGCTGCATTTCATCTTTTGGGACTCAATGTTGAAAATCAGTTTACCGCCGCATCCGGGACATCCAACCATGGTTTTACCTCCCCCATTTTCCGAAGTACTCATGAAAAACGCGATTCCGAACGCAACCGCCCGGCATCGCGTTTTCATCATTTTATCACAGTGATACAAATATGTCAATGTGATTTACGCAGCGGGATTCCTCACGAAAAGATCTCGATCAGCTCTTCCTTGGTCAGCTTGTTGATCAGGTCTTCCTTCGCACCGATGATCGCTTCCGCAAGCTGCTGTTTCTTCCGCTGCAACCGGTAAATCTTCTCCTCGATGGTTCCCTTGGTCAGCAATTTGATGACGTGGACATTTTTCGTCTGACCGATCCGATAGCACCGGTCGGTGGCCTGATCCTCAACCGCAGGATTCCACCACGGGTCGATATGGATTACCGTATCGGCACCGATCAGGTTCAAACCGGTTCCTCCGGCCTTCAACGAGATCAGGAAAATGCTGTTCTCCCCGTCGTTAAACCGATGCACATAATCGTTCCGGGTCGCTACCTTGGTGTCTCCGCGGATGCAGAAATAGCTCAGGTTCTTCTCCTCCAGCGCATTTGCAACCAGCTCCAGCATGGAGGTAAACTGGGAGAACACAAGCATTCTGTGTCCGGAGGCGATCGCCTGCTCGATCAGTTCCATCAACAGATCCATCTTGGAACTGCCGCCCTCGTAGTTGGTCATAAAGGTGGACGGATGGCAGCAGATCTGACGCAGACGCATCAAGGCGCTCAAGATCTGCATCCGGTTCTCGTTGATACTTGCGTCGTTGTCGAGATCGAACTCGCCTCGATAACTCTCAAGATACGAGGCGTACAGCTTCTTCTGCTCCTCGGAAAGGTCCACAAGGATCTTCTCCTCGGTCTTCTCCGGAAGTTCCGACAGCACATCCTGTTTCATACGGCGAAGCACGAAGGGCTGGATCCGGAGGTTCAGCTGGTCGAGGATCTCGGTATTGTTGTTCATGATCGGCTTCTCGTATTCCTTGACGAACTTCGGATGCGAGAACAGGTAGCCGGGCATGACGAAATCGAAGATCGACCAGATTTCCGACAGCGAATTCTCGATGGGCGTACCTGTGAGTGCGAATCTGGACTCCGTCTTCAGGTTCTTCACGCTCTGGGCGTTCATGGAAGCGCTGTTCTTGATGTTTTGCGCCTCGTCGATAATGACCGCGGAAAATGTAATGTCCTTATAGTATGCAAGGTCTCGTCGGATCAAAGGATACGACGTGATCAGCACCTGGGCGTCACTCTCCTTTATGATCCGCTTCCGCTCGTCCGGAGGACCGCAAACGATCTCGCACTTGAGGGACGGGGCAAAGTTCTCGAACTCATCCTTCCAGTTGTACATCAGCGATGTCGGGCAGACGACCATGCGGCGGCTGTCCTTCGGAAGCGTTACGAGATACATGATGGACTGTAACGTCTTGCCAAGACCCATGTCGTCGGCGAGGATACCGCCCATACGGTTGTCCGCAAGATTGCACATCCACTCAAAGCCGGCCATCTGATAGGACCGGACATCGGCGGCAATCTCCGGCGGACATGTCCGATGCGGCGGATTGTTCAATGTATCGAGAAGCTTATAGATGCAGTCATCGATATGATATTCCGAGTCCATCCGGCGAAGCATCTGCTCCAGATAGCTTGCCTGGGACCGTTCGACCACAATGCCGTTCTCGCGGATCGGCACCGTTGATCCGGACAGGGAGCGAAGGAACTGAACCGACTGCTGCAGGGTATCGGAATCCAGCAGAAGGAAGTTCCCGTCCTTTAACCGATAGTACTTCTTCTTCAGTTTGATCGACCGGAAAATGTCGGCGAGTTCTTTCTTCGGAACGTCATCATACGAAACCTCGAGGGTCATATAGTCTTCGCCGGACTTCATATGAACGCCGTAGGAGACCTTCTCGCCCTTGTTGATCCGGAGCGAGCGGAACGAATCGGAATACCGCAGTTCCACCATGGAATCCAGTCCGTCGCGCTCCCCGGAGATGAAATCAAAGATCGCCTCGGTCTCATGAAGGAGATAATATCCGCTGTGCGGTTCAAAGCCGAGGGTGTTCAGCTTGTTCAGGATGGCCTGCTCTCCTTCCTTGTCACGGACAAGGATATGCTCCCGGATATCGGGCTCCGCGAAACTGTTGAAGGTATATTCCCCGTAGGAGAACAAAAGCTCGCCCCGGATATCGCCGTAGACATAATCGAGGTTCATTACTGCGGAGAGAGGCAGCGTAAGATACCGCTCCGCCAGCGCGGAAGGGATCTCCACGTTCATGGAGTTGCTGAGTTTCGGGAGAACCTCCTCAAGGAACCGTCTTGCATGTTCCCCGCGGAAGGTCATAGGCGACCCGTCTTTTGAGAGGTTGTTGTAAATGGGAAGATAGTTCTTCGTAAACGATGCGGACGGATGATACAAAACGCGGTCATACAAAAGCAGGCTTCCGTCGGCGGCAAGCGGGAACACTCGGGAGGTGTCCGCATATCCGATGGAAACGAAGTTCTCATCCGCATCAATATCGTAGGAAATATATGGATTGCCGTCCACAAAACGGACGTCCTCAAGATTCGTCCTGTCGTTGATCACAAGGTTGAAGGAGTCACCGCCCAAGCGAAGAAGGACTTCCAGGAACATGGTCTTGGAAAGGACGATGTCGTTCCTCTGGAACACCGATTTTTCGCCGGTGATCTCAAAGCGCTCCTCCAGCTCCAGGAGTTCCGAGAGATAATCCAGAACGCGTTTCGAGCTCGCATCGAACTCGACGATGTCCCTCCGGAACGTAAAATCCTTGCCGAGGGCAAAGCTCTGTCCCGCCCGTACCATCTCTAACATTTTCTTCACGGACTGGATCTTATAGCAACGGGCGGAGCCCATGGCGATCCGCATGACAATATGATCCTTGGGCTGGCGGAGAATGCCGTTGTAGAAAAATGTCAGCTCCAGATGACCGGTCACGCAATGCGCGATGCCCGGCTCCAGTTCGCTGTAATAATCCAGGATCTGCCCGTTCTTCTGATCTTCCGGCGTGAGATCGGCGTTGGCTTTCGCCGTGCGCTCAAACTGATTCAGGAAAAGAAGGGATGCAATGATGTGCTTGCAGATGCCGCTGTTCTTGGAAAGGTTGGCACAGGTGCAGGTGCAGTTCATCGCATCCGTCAGACGGATGGTAACCTTATAGTTGTAGTTACCCTTGACCGTAAATTGATAGATTCTCTTGTCTTTGGAGGCCACGGCGTGGGTCACACGGCCGTTGCGGTAATAGGAAAAGCCATCCGCATAGACTTCGTCATTCTGCGCATAGCTTTTGATAAAAGATTTGGTTAAGAAATCCCTAAACTCCAATCGTTGCTTCCTCTTCCGCTTCCTGCTTGAATTCCTCTACCATCTCCGGTCCGATATACGGAAGCTCGTCAATCGAGGATACTCCGAAACTTCGAAGAAAATCGTCCGTTGTACCGAATACGATCGGACGTCCCGGAGCTTCCAATCGTCCCAATTCACAGATGAGATGGTACTCCAACAACTTGTTAATCGTAAAATCGCTGTTCACGCCCCGGATCGCATCGATATCGGCTCTCGTCACCGGCTGCTTGTATGCGACGATCGCAAGCGTCTCCAGCATTACGTCCGTGAGCACGTGTTTCTTCGGCACGTGACACAGTTTGATCAGATCCTCGTAGCACTCGGTCTTCGTGCACATCTGGTACTTTGTTCCGAGCCGGAGGATCATCATACCGCGGGAAGGATTTTCATACTCCTGTATCAGCTCATCGATCTGCTGCTGAAATTCATCCTCCGTCAGTGAGAGTGCTTCCGCGATCCGCTCGCCCTCGACGGCATCCCCCATGGTAAAGAGGATTCCTTCGATGGCTGCTTTTTTATCCGTCATTGCCAATGGTCATATCCTCTCTACGCAAAACTTTCTATCGGCACAACATCATTTGCCACAAAATCAATCTCGAAATCATCGAACAACCGGTTCTGACGAATCAGAACCCTGCCAAGATGGATCAGCTCAAGAATACCCAGGAACGTCACGATGACTTCAATGCGGTCCGCCGCCTTCTCCAAAAGCTTACGGAACGAAAAATGCCTGTGCTCCAGTCCGTATTCCTGGATCTTCATGACCTTATCCCGGAAATTCACCTCTTCCTTCTCAATACGGCCGAAGGAAGCACGGATGGGATCGATCTTCGCATCCTGCCGCTTCATGATATCGCGGAAGATACGGCTGAGTTCCGACAACGGAAGGTCTCCGATGACATCCTCGGCCTTGATCTCCTCCTCGTAGGCTGCGACCTCGGCGGGAACGTCAGCCTCGCGGTAGAGGTGTCTTGCAGCATCCACCTGACGGTCCTTAAGCTCCCGGGACGCATGCTGATACATCTTGTGCTCCAGCAGGCGCTCCACAAGCTCTGCGCGGGGATCTCCCTCTTCCTCGGCTGCAGGCGCGGGAAGAAGCATCTGGGATTTGATCTTGAGAAGATAGGCAGCCATCACCATGAACTCGCTGATGTTGTCCATCTGCAGGCGCTGCATCTCGGAGACATATTCCATATACTGATCCGTGATCATCGCAATGGGAATATCATAGATATTTACTTTATTCTTCTCGATCAGGTGGATCAAAAGGTCAAGCGGACCTTCAAACGCTTCCAGGGAAAACGAAATATCCACGATAGTCTCCTTTCCGGACGGGTCCCCGGGAATCCCTGAGTCTTCCGTCCCGTTTCTCATTTCTCTATATCAAGTACAAGAATTTCCGGCCGGTTCGCAATCCGGATCGGCGGAAAATGTGTTCCCAGCCCTCTCGTAACCGCAAGCACCGTTCCGTCCTTCTCATAAATCCCGGCATCGTACTTCGGGAACAGTTCCATCTGCGGGGAGATCACGCCTCCGAGGAACGGAAGCCTCACGATCCCTCCGTGCACATGCCCCGACACGACCAGATCGGCGCCGTAGGACACATAAGAGTCGAAATAGTACGGCGTGTGTGCTAAGAGAATAATAAAATCATCTCCTGCCGGAGCCGGCGAGATCTTCGACAATTCCTTATCCGTGACCCGGTATCGCCTTCCGCGCTTACCGTAGACCTCCATGGGAAGCGTCAGTCCGCAGATCGCCACATGTTCGGAGCAGTGTTCGCAGCGGTTGTCAAGGACATGCAGGTTCTCGCAGGAAGCTTCCTTAAGAAACTCCTCATAGAGCTCCGGCTTATGCTCCATCGTACCGGTCTCGTGATTGCCGAGGGAGAGATACATCGGAACGCCGAGCTCGTTCAGTTTCCGCAAAAGGTCGGAAGCAACATGAAAATTCTTTCTTCTTCCGATCAGCAGATCTCCGGGGATCAGGATCATCTCGGGATTCTGTTCCCGGATCCGTTCCGTAAGTCTTACGTTGTCCTTGCCGAAGGTGTCGTTATGCAGATCCGCAAACACCAAAATCCGACCCGGCAGCTCCTTTGCAAACGCTCCCGCCCTCGCCGGTTTCACGGTGAGGTGAACCACCTGCAAATGCCGTTGAATCAAATGCTGATAGATAACAAATACGACAATCAATATGCCGATGCCTAACAATATCCAGCGGATCATTTCAAATCTCCATATATACGCACCCGTATCATAAAAATTATAAACAATCGGGGATGATTTGTCAACTATATGTGGTGGATAAACCGCCGAAAAGCGCAAGGATTTGTGGTATTTTTTCGGACAAATGCACATTTTCCGGAGTTTTCGTCCCTGAAGCGGGAACACAACATATAGTGTTCACCGTACCACAGGGCTGACATGGCCGGAAGCACAGAAAAAGGGACACGCTTCCGCATGTCCCCCGTTTCGTTTTGTGTTGTTCCGAATAGAAACGCCGTACTGCGCTCAGTTCAAATGGATCCCGTTCTCATCCACAAATCCGTAGATCGGCACCACCGGCTTCGTCGCAGTGTCGGAATACCGGTAGGCACCGAGGAAACGTTCTCTTGCTGCATCAATTATTTTCTCATCGTTACCGTACAAAACACCGATAACATCGCCCTCGTTCACCCGGTCTCCGACCTTTTTATCCACGCGGATCCCTACCAGAGGATCGATGGTGTCCTCTTTTTTCTCCCTGCCTCCGCCTAAGAGAAGGCTCGCCGTTCCGATTTCCTCCGCGTTGATCTCCGCGACGTAACCGCTTCTTGGTGCCGTCACAGGCACCTCATAGGTTACCGGAGGAATGCGAGAAGGATCGTCGACAACCGAAACGTCTCCGCCCTGCCGTTCCACAAACTCCCGGAACTTCCGGAATGCGGAACCGTCATCCAGCACCCGGTTTACCATAGTTTCCGCCTCGGCTAACGTTTTCGCCGCTCCGCTTCCGTAAAGCATATAGGATGCCAGCGTAACGCTTACCATGCGAAGCTCCTCATCGCCTCTGCCGGAGAGCACCTCCATTGCCTCGCGCACCTCCAGCCAGTTCCCAACATATCTTCCCAGCACCTGGTTCATGTCGGTGATCACCGCGTAGGTCTTTCTTCCGCAGTGGTTTCCGATGGATACCATCGCGCGGGCAAGTTCCGCGGAATCCTCCACGGTCTTCATAAACGCGCCGCTTCCTGTTTTTACATCCAGCACGATCACGTCGGCACCCGAGGCAAGCTTCTTGCTCATAATGCTGGACGCGATCAGGGAAATATTGTCAACCGTAGCCGTGACATCCCGCAGCGCATACATTTTCTTGTCGGCAGGCGCAAGATTGGCACTCTGGCCTGCAACCGCGATCTGTATCTCATTGACGTTCCGGATGAACTCCTCCGCGGGTATCGTGGTCCGGAAGCCCGGGATGCTCTCCAGCTTATCGATGGTGCCGCCGGTGTGTCCCAAACCTCGTCCCGACATTTTTGCCACGGGAACCCCCAGACAAGCAACGATCGGTGCGACGATCATCGTTGTCTTGTCGCCGACGCCGCCGGTGGAATGCTTATCCGCCTTCTTCCCGTGTATGGCCGAAAGGTCGAGCATATCGCCGCTTTGCGCCATCTCCATGGTAAGCGTTGCGGTTTCCCGCTCATTCAATCCCTTCAGACAGATTGCCATGAGCAGAGCCGACATCTGATAATCCGGGATATCTCCGGCGGTAAACCCCTTGACAACGAAAGCAATCTGCTCATCCGTAAGCTCCATACCGTGTTTCTTCGCGGTAATGACATCATACATGCGCATCCAAAGCCACCTCCCCAAATACGGTTTCGACGAAATACAGTTCATAAAAGGAAAATGCGGACAGAATAACCTCTGCCCGCATACAGTTTATCATATTTCACAACGAGTATCAATCCGTGACAGCTGCAAGGAACTGCGCGATCCGGTCAAGCCCCTTTCCGATCTGCTCCATGCTGATTGCATAGGAAAGACGGACATGATCCTCTCGTCCGAAGTCACGGCACGGGATCACCGCCGTGAGGTAATCCTCGATCAGGATCTTAGCAAGATTCTCAACCGTTCCGACGGTCTCGCCCTTGTACTTCTTCTTGAGCACCTCGCCGATGTTCACGAAAACATAGAAGGCTCCCTTCGGCGTCACGGCATCGACATAGGGCATCGCTTCGATTCGCTTGCACATGTAAACGCGTCTCTTGTCAAACTCCCTGCGCATGGCCTGTACGGATTCCTGAGGGCCGTCAAGCGCCTCAACGGATGCGTACTGTGCGATGGAGTTGGGGTTCGAGGTCTGATGGCTCTGGATGCTCGCCATAACCTTGGCAACAGGAAGCGGAGCTCCGGTGTAACCGATGCGCCATCCTGTCATGGCGTAGGCCTTCGCCATACCGCAGCAGGTGATCGTATGGTTGTAAATGTCTTCGCCGAGGGACGCGATGCTTACCTGCTCGATATTTCCGTATACAAGGCTCTCATAGATCTCATCGGAGACAACATAGATATCCTTCTCGACGATCACCTTCGCAAGGGCTTCCAGTTCCTCCCTGGTATATACCATACCCGTAGGATTGTTCGGGGAATTCAGGATCAGCGCCTTTGTGTTTTTGTTGCAGGCAGCTATAAGCTTCTCGGGCGTGATCTTAAAGTGAGCATCCGCATCACAGTTTACAAAAACCGGAACGCCGTCCGCGAGCTTAACAATCTCTGGATAACTCAGCCAGTAAGGGCTTGGGATGATCACTTCGTCTCCGGGATTCAGGATCGCCTGGAAAATGTTCGTGAGAGCATGCTTTCCTCCGTTGCTGACGATGATCTGCTCCGGAGCGTACGCAAGTCCGTTGACTCTTTCAAACTTTCTGCTGATCGCCTTGCGAAGCTCGGGCATACCGGCTGCAGGCGTATATCTGGTAACGCCCAGGTCCAGAGCCTCCTTTGCGGCGTCTCGGATATTTACCGGGGTATCAAAATCCGGTTCTCCCGCACCAAAGCCGACAACATCAAGCCCTTGTGCGCGGAGCTCCTTGGCTTTTGCTGTGATTGCCAATGTGGAAGAAGGTTTAACCGAAAGACCTTTGACCGATAGGGATAACGACATGGAACCTGTACCTCACTTTATTCTCATACTATTGCGGCAAGCCGCTTACTCCGGTCGACATATAGTGTCGACATGTATACAATACAAATTGCATTTTAGTATACATTCTCGAAAAAGGCAAGTGTATTTTCCGAAAAATGTCATCGGCAAAGTACCGAAAAAATAAGGAATTTCCATAGGTTTTTAGCGGTTATTGCCAAGAGCGTGAAAAAGGGACCGAACAAAGCTGTTCGGCCCCTGATTTTGTACGTCGATTCAGATTACTTGGCGTAATCGGTGACTCTGGACTCCCGGATCATGCTGATCTTGATCTGTCCGGGGTACTCAAGCTCGGATTCGATCTTCTTCGACAGTTCTCTTGCAATGAGAACCATATCGTCGTCGCTGACCTGCTCGGGAACAACCATAACGCGGACTTCCCGGCCTGCCTGGATAGCGAAAGATTTCTCCACTCCTTTAAAGCTGTTGGCAATATCTTCTAGTTGACTCAGTCTGTTGGTATAAGTGTCTAAGGTTTCGCGGCGCGCACCCGGACGTGCAGCGGAAATGGTATCCGCAGCCTGCACGATGAACGAGATCATGGATGTGGGCTCGCAGTCTCCGTGATGAGACGCTACCGCATTGATAACAACGGGGGATTCTTTATACTTCTTACAAATGTCGATACCGATCTGCACATGCGTGCCTTCCATCTCGTGATCGACGGATTTGCCGATGTCGTGAAGTAAACCTGCACGTTTTGCAAGACGCACATCAGCCCCGAGCTCTCCGGCAAGCAGGCCGGACAGTAAGGAAACCTCAATGGAATGCTTCAGCGCATTCTGACCGTAACTGGTACGATACTTCATCTTGCCGAGCAGACGAACCATCTCCGGATGAAGTCCGTGAACGCCGGTCTTGATGACGGCTGCCTCACCTTCCTCACGAATGATGTTCTCAACCTCTCTCTGCGCCTTATCGACCATCTCTTCAATACGCGCGGGATGAATACGTCCGTCAACGACCAGTTTCTCGAGAGCGATTCTCGCAACTTCGCGTCGGATCGGGTCAAAGCCCGACAGAATGACGGCTTCCGGCGTATCGTCGATGATCAGGTCGATACCGGTGAGCGTCTCGATCGTGCGGATGTTTCGTCCTTCACGACCGATGATGCGTCCTTTCATTTCGTCGTTCGGCAACTGTACAACGGAAATGGTGGCCTCAGCTACGTGATCGGCAGCACACTTCTGGATCGAATTGACGATCAATTCCTTCGCGCGCTTGTCTGCCGTCTCTCTTGCCTCAGTCTCCAGATCGCGTATCATTACCGCGGTTTCGTGTTTTACATCTTCCTTGACAGATTCTAAAAGATATTCCTTCGCCTTATTGGAGGTCAGTCCCGAGATTCTCTCCAGCTCCGCAATCTGCTTCTCGCAGTACTCGTTCGCTTCCTCGATCTTGCGGTCGAGATCCTGCTCCTTCTGCGTCATGCGTGCTTCTTTCTTCTCTAAGGACTCCAGCTTTCTGTCCAGATTCTCCTCTTTCTGTGTCACTCGTTTCTCGTATCGCTGAACCTCGGCTCTGCGCTCCTTGATCTCACGATCCGATTCATTCTTTGCCCTCAGAGCCTCTTCCTTTGCTTCCAAAAGAGCCTCTTTCTTCGCCGTTGCGGCAATCTTCTGAGCACTGCGGTTCGCGTCGTCGATGATTTCCTTCGAGCGCTGCTCCGCGGATCCTACCTCCGCCTCATACTCTTTCATACGAAGAGGAACGAGGACCTTCAAGCTCACGATAATAGCAACAATGGCGGTGACAATCAGGGTGACAAACACAGCAATCAGAACGGGTACCAAAACGCCGCCCTGCGCCGCAACCAGAATCGGGAAAAATGCTTCTGGCATTGAAATGCACCTCCATATATTCAATTGTAATTACAAAGTCAGAAAAATCCAACAGTACTATAATATATTAACGGTATGCAATTGTCAAGAAGCGATTATGAAAAATTATACAACTGTAGAACGACAAAACACAACCCGTGATACAACTGTATCAACAGGTTGTGTTATCCGCTTCTTATGCTCTTTCGCCGAGATAATAAAAGCCTTTGCAGGTCGTAAGCTTCACGCTGACGAGCTCTCCGAGCAGGGACTCATCCGCCGGAAAATGTACCAGCAGATTATTGTCAAGCCGCCCTGTCATTGTTCCTTCCGACGCCTTGTATTCCTCGCACAGAACCTCTACGGTCTGCCCGTTCATAGCCTCGGCCTGTGCGGCTCCGACCTCCCCGACAACCGCCAGAAGACGCTTGAACCGCTCTCCCGCCGTCGCTTCGTCCACCTGATCCGGCATGGATGCCGCAGGCGTCCCGGTTCTCTTCGAGTAAAGGAATGTGTAAGCCGCTATGAACCCTGCCTTGCGGACAACGTCCATCGTCTCCCGGAAATCCTCCTCCGTCTCCCCGGGAAATCCAACAATGATATCCGTGGTGATCGCGACTCCCGGGATCCGCTCCCGGATCCGCGAAGCAAGGTCCAAATACTGCTCTTTCGTATAGTGCCGGTTCATCGCCTTGAGAATTCGGCTGCTTCCGGACTGTAACGGAAGATGCACGTGCCTGCACACCTTGGGGTTTGCGGCAATCTCTGCGATCAGCTCGTCCGACAGATCCTTCGGATGCGGCGTCATAAACCGGATCCGCCGTATTCCCTCGACCTCGCTGACCATCCGAAGAAGCTTTGCGAAGGACACATCCATGCGATCGGTTTTCCCATAGGAATTTACATTCTGCCCGAGAAGCATCACTTCCCTTACGCCGTTCTCCGCAAGATGCCGTGCCTCGGCCACAATATCTTCGGGGTTTCGGGAGCGCTCTCTGCCGCGCACATAGGGAACGATACAATAGCTGCAGAAATTGTTGCAGCCGTACATGATATTGATGCCGGCTTTGAAGCCGTATTTGTTTCTTCTGGGCAGGTCTTCCACGATGCCTGCGGGCTTGTCCCACACATCGATGACAAGCTCCCCTGCAACCTCCCGGTCAAAGAGAAGCTCCGCAAGCTTATAGATGTTGTGGGTGCCGAAGATCACATCCACAAACCGGTAGCTCTTCCGGATTTTCTCCACCGCCTGGGGTTCCTGCATCATACAGCCGCACAGAAGGATCCGCTTATCCGGGTTTCGTTTCTTGCGGTTTCCGAGATATCCGATGCGTCCGTACAGCTTCGTGTTCGCGTTCTCCCGGACCGTACAGGTGTTGTACAGAACCAGATCCGCATCCTCGCTGTCCGACTCCTCAAACCCGATGGAGGAAAGGATTCCCGAGAGCGTCTCGGAGTCCTTCGCATTCATCTGACAGCCGAAGGTCTCCACATGCATCGTGAGCTTCCGGCCCTTACGCGCTTCCTTCTCCGCGATCACGGAACGCATCACATCAATGAAATAGTATTGCCGCTCCGGCTCTTCGGCGGGAGCCAGCGAACGGACGCGCTGCTCATACAGTTCTTTCGATTGTTCCATACTCCCTCCGACAAATCTGCGGGTCGGTCTCCCGCCCCGCAGTACGTTTTGTTGCGTTAAATCCGGTCACATTTTCCGAAGGATCAGCCTCGGACCTGTCCGTTGCCCACCACCTGATACTTGTAGGAGGTAAGCTCTTCAAGACCCATGGGTCCTCTCGCATGAAGCTTCTGTGTGCTGATGCCGATCTCGGCGCCGAAGCCGAACTCAAAACCGTCCGTAAAGCGGGTGGACGCGTTGACATAAACGCAGGCGCTGTCCACGGCGCGCAGGAACAGATCCGCCGCCTTGCAGTCCTTCGTGATGATCGCGTCGGAATGCTTCGTGTGATACCGGTTGATATGTTCGATGGCCTCCTCGGTAGTTCCCACGGTCTTCACGCTGATGATGCGGTCGAGATACTCCGTTCCGAAATCCTCCTCGGTTGCCTCGGAAAATGTTCCCACAACCGCTCTCGCCTCCTCATCCGCACGGATGTCGATGTTGTACGGTGCAAGAGCCTCTGCGAGCATCGGGAGGAATTTGCCGGCGATCGCGCGGTTTACGACAAGCGATTCACAGGCGTTGCAAACACCCATGCGCTGGGTCTTCGCGTTCACAATAATATCGATGGCCTTCTTCAGGTCGGCCTTTGCATCCACATAGATATGGCAGTTGCCGGTACCGGTCTCGATCACCGGGATCGTGCTGTTCTCCAAAACCGTCTGGATCAGGTTGGCACTGCCTCTGGGGATCAATACGTCCACGAATTTGTTGAGCTTCATCAGCTGCTTCGTGGTCTCTCTGTCCGTATCCTCCACAACGTACACGGCGTCCTCGGTGATGCCGCAGTCCGCAAGACCTTTCCGCAGTATGGCACCAAGCGCAAGGTTGCTCTTGATGGCGTCGCTTCCGCCCTTTAAGATCACGGCGTTGCCGGACATAAAACACAGGCCGAAGGCATCCACGGTCACATTGGGACGGGATTCATAGATGATCCCGATCACGCCGAAGGGCACGCGCACCTTGCGGATCCGAAGGCCATTGGGGCGTTTCCACTGGGCAAGCACCTCGCCCACGGGATCCTTTAATTCCGTGATCTGGCGAAGGCCCTCCGCCATCGCTTCGATCCGCGGTACCGTGAGACGAAGACGGTCCACAAGGGAATCCTTTACGCCGCGCTCGATTGCCTTTTCAACGTCGAGTGCATTTTCCGAAAGGATCTCTTCCGTGCTTTCGCACAGAAGGTCTGCAATGTGAAGAAGCGCTTTCTTCTTATCCTCGGTGGCAAGCATTGCAAGCACCGTTGCCGCATCCTGGGCTTTCCGCCCCTGTATCATCAGATTCATGCCCATTTCTCCTTTCCTGTCTCAATGCATCCGATCTCCGTGATGATCATATCCGCCGGAACATCCATCTCATCCACCGGCAGCGTTTCGGTCTGCTGAAGGCTGTACGCAAGCATGGCGTTGGGGATGGAATCATGTTTTTTCAGATACCGGTCATAGTAACCGCCGCCGTAGCCGAGGCGGTCTCCCTTGTTCGTGTAGGCAACCCCTGGCAGCAACAGAAGGCATTTGTCGTCCTCGTTGTACTCGACGCTCTCGCCGGTCACCGGTTCGGGACTGCCGAATTTGCCGGGGGCAAGGTCGTCGAAGGAGCGAATGTACTGGAACTCCAATTTGGAGTCATCCATGCACTTCGGAACCGCAACCCTCTTGCCGTCCTTCCATGCCTTCTCGATCAGAAAATGCGTGTTCACCTCCGAGCTGAACGACACATACGCAAGCAAAACCGAAGCGTCGGCATACTCCTGTCTCTGAATGAGATTCTCAGCGATGCAGCCGCTGTACATCAGGATCCTCTCTGCTGAGAGACCGCTTCTCTTGCGTTTCATTACCTTCCGAAGTTCTGACTTGTCCATACCGGGGAAATCCTCCGTGTGAATAAAATAATCAGTCCACGACCTCAATGTTGTCGAGCATGCTCTTTAAGTTGTTGCGGACGGATTGAATGTACTCCTGCCGCAGTCTCGCCTGCTCCTCCTTTTCCTCGGGTGTCAGGCCGACGTCCTTGGATTTGTGGTAGAGCTCGTTGATCCTCTTGATTCCTTCTTCTGTCATAGTACTCCTGCTTTCAGTGCCGTAATACGGCGGTATTATTTCTTCCCCTGAAGATAATCGATCAGGTGGAAATTCTCGTTCTTATGGGCGCGGAACAAGGTTCCTACATTGCGCCCCTCGATCACATGGCGCAGATTCTTCATATCGTTTCCGTGGCAGATCACCATATCCGCACCGGCGTCGTTGGCAATGCTTGCCGCCGCGATCTTGGTGACCATTCCGCCGGTTCCGACATCCGACCCGGCTCCCTTTGCCATGGCTTCCAGGTCGTCGGTTATGTAATCGATCTCCTCGATGAACTTTGCATCCGGGTTCTTCCTCGGATCGTCGTCGTACAGTCCGTCGATATCCGACATCAACACGAGAAGATCCGCATGGATCAGGGCTGCAACGATAGCCGACAGCGTATCGTTGTCGCCGAACTCGATCTCATCGGTAACAACCGTATCGTTCTCATTGACAATGGGGATCACGCCCATGGACAACAGCTCGGAAAATGTTGCTCTCGCATTCCGTCTGTTCTCATCGTGGATCATCGTAAGCTTCGTGATCAGCACCTGCGCCGGGACCTTGTTGTACTCCGCAAACAGTCTCTGGTAAACCATCATCAGACGGGTCTGTCCGATGGCTGCACAGGCCTGCTTCACCGACTTTTCCTTCGGCCGCTCGGCGATCTTCATGGTCTTTCTTCCTACGGCAATCGCACCGGAAGACACTAAAACAACATCCTTACCGCTGTTGGACAGGTCCGTAAGGATCCGCACCAGACGTTCCATCTTCACCAGATCCATATCACCGGTTTCCGGATGGGTCAACGTTGAGGAACCGATCTTGATGACGATTCGTTTTTTTTCCGCCATGATCTCCTGACGATTCATAAGTAAGCACTCCCTGCTGTTGATTTTGTATTGGTAAAGCCCTGCGGCTTTCTCATTTCTTCGGATAATACACCTTCATCACGGCTTCCGCAACCCGGAGTCCGTCGATGGCCGCCGACATGATCCCGCCGGCGTAGCCGGCCCCTTCACCGCATGGATACAATCCGGTCCTTCCCTCCGCCTGGAGGGATGCATCCCGGACGATCCGCACCGGGGACGAGGTTCTCGACTCTATCGCCTGAAGAAGCGCATCCCCGTCGGCAAAGCCCGGCATTTTCCGGTCAAATGCCTGCATTCCCTCATCCACTGCCGAGGCCATGAACTCCGGCAGCACCTCATGAAGCTCGGCGAGGGCAACCGCCCCCTTGTTGACCGGCTTGATCTTTCCGAATTCCGAAGATTTTACATTCTCCCGGAAATCCGCATAGCGCTGAGTCGGTATCGCTCCGGCGCCTGCGCGGAAAGCAAGCTCCTCAAGTCTTCGTTGGTATTCCATCCCGATGAGCTCCGTCGGGATGGATTCCGGGGCCGGTGCATTCAGTTCCGGGTGTTCCCGGACGATTCTCTTATAGTCTGCGGTACAGTCCTCCGGCGTCACCGTCACGACGACGGCAGCGTTGGAATTTGCTTCCGAGCGGTCGAAATTGCTCATGCCGTTTACGGCGAGTCTACCCGGCTCACTGGAGGCGTTGACCACAAATCCGCCCGGGCACATACAGAAGGAGTACACGCACCTTCCGTCGTCGCAGGTGTGGGTCACCTTGTAGTCCGCAGCAGGAAGCTGCGAAGCTGCGTCCCTGTACTGTGTCCGGTCAACCCACGAGCGTTCATGCTGCACCCGCACGCCCATGGCAAATGCCTTCGGTTCCATCAAAAGATTTCCCGAAAGGGTCTCGAACAGGTCTCTTGCGGAATGTCCCACGGCGAGGATTGCCACGTCCGCAGGGATGGTCTCTACTATTCCATCATGCTCACAGGTAAGTCCCGTAAGCCTGTCGTCCTCCCAGTTAAAGTCCCGGACCGTGGTTTCTGTCCGAAGCGTTCCGCCGAGCCTTACGATCTCTGCGGACAACCCGGCCACGACCTTGCGAAGCCGGTCCGTTCCCACGTGGGGTTTGTTCTTGTACAGGATTTCTTCCGGTGCCCCGAACTCCGTGAAGGTTTTCAGCACATACGCGCCTCGTCCCTCCCGGTCCTTGATCAGCGTGTTTAATTTGCCGTCGGAAAATGCGCCTGCTCCCCCGACGCCGAACTGCACATTGGAGTTCGGGTCCAGTACGCCGGTCTCAAAGAACCGTTCCACATCCTCCG
Source organism: Lachnospiraceae bacterium (assembly GCA_017962105.1). Lineage (GTDB taxonomy): Bacteria > Bacillota > Clostridia > Lachnospirales > Lachnospiraceae > ISDg. The sequence goes on along the minus strand of JAGCVY010000094.1, from coordinate 29,419 downwards.
CCCGTTCTTCGATCGCCTTGCCGCGCTCCAGCACAAGGGGATCGTATCCTTCCCGCGCAAGCAGCAGCGCCGCGAACAAACCTGCGGGCCCTGCACCGATCACAACGGGCCTCGTGGGAAGCGCCTTTGTCCCGGTAACCTTCGGGGAGTAGACAACCTCGGTATAGTAAGCCCATCGTCCGTTCGGTTTTCCCTTGGGCCGCACGCCGTCCCGCAGGGTCACCGCCAGGTCGCAGGACCATGTGATCTCCGTCTTCTTTCTCGCATCGAGAGACTGACGGAGCAGCCGGCATTCAGCGATATCCGAAGACTGCAGGCGAAGCACCGAAGCAGCCCTGGCACGGTATTCTTCCGGCGAAACCGTGATTGGAAAATGCATTTGCGACAACTTAAGTATTACCGGTTTCATTCCACGCTCCGTGATTTCTTTGCAAGGGCACGGCCGCAAACCGCACCTGTTGCAAACGCCCAGTGCAGGTGGTATCCGCCGCAATTTCCGTCCATATCCAGCAGTTCCCCGGTGATGTACAGGCCCTCATGGCCCCGCACTTCACAGGTTTTGGTGTCGATGGCGCTTAGCGGAACGCCGCCCTTCATCACCTGAGCAAACTCCCACGGCCTTGTGCCGGTCACCGTGAACTCCTTGTTTGTAAGCTGAAGCTTCAGAAGTTTCAGCTGTTTCTCCGTTATTGTTCCCGCCGGGGCCTCGGGATCGATCCCGGCCTCTTTCAGCAGGACATACAAAAGCTTCTTCGGGACAAGTCCCTCCATCGCATCCTCGGCGCTCCGTGTCCGGAAGGCTTCCCCGTTCACTCGCCTTGTCAATTCCCCGGTGATTTCCTCATCGGTCATCTCCGGCAGGAAATGGAATGCGATCCGCACCGGGATCATATCATCTTCCAGTTCAAAGGTCGCATACCGTGACAGCTGCATCACGGGAATCCCGCTGACGCCGTAATCGGTCCATACGATCTCCCCGTGCTCCCGATAGGATTCCTTCCCCACGGTGAGGGTTACATCCGCTTCCATCCGGACGCCGCTCACGGTTTTGGCGCAGGGATTTTTCAAGAGAAGCGGCACCAATGCAGGGGCACAGTGTCCGACAAACACTCCCATGTTCCGAAGCATTTTTATACCGAAATCGCTCTGTCCGAGGCGCTCTCCTGCAGGACCTCCGCAGGCGAACACCACATTTTCCGACTTCAGGGTATACTTCTGTCCGTCCATGGTATAGCTGACTTCGTAATCGCTGTAGTTGCCGGAGACCTTCGTGACCTCCGCTCCGCAAATCACGCGGACCCGGAGTCTTTGCATCTCCGAAACCAGAACCGTCACCACCGATGACGCCTGCTCCGAGCGGGGATAGCGGTAGCCTTTCCGCTCCTTGGTTATAATCCCGATTTCACGGAAGAACCGCAGGAGTTCCTCCTCGGAAAATGCATCTATAATATCCTTGATTTCCTCGCGATAGCTGCTTCGGAAATTGTCAAGGGACTGGTTGTCGTTGGTCAGGTTGCATTTGCCGTTGCCGGTGGCGAGAAGTTTTCTTCCGGGACGGTCGTTGTGCTCGAGGACAGTGACCGACACACCCTGACGCGCCGCCATGATCGCAGCAAGCATTCCGGATGCCCCGCAGCCGATGATCACAACCATACCGCCCTCCTTCCCGCAGGTCACCGAAGCAACCGGCATTTGGTCAGTATCTTAACGAGAATATGACCTTTCGGCATATTCAGAAGTTCCTCTTTGGACACGCCCTTTAGAAGGATCAGTGCCGCAAAATAAACAGGTACCGCAAGCAGGATCGCGCCGACGCACGAGATGGTCACGTTGGTGCACAGGAACAGGCAGTCATACAGACAGCGGCACGATACGCCCATGAAAGCTGATGCGATGAACGGTATAATAAATGTCGTTTTGATCTCCTGCTTGTAAGCGAGATAATGTCCGATGGAAATCCAGTTCAGAATGCTCACCACAAGTCCGAACAGAACGTTACAGATCATCAGTGCATATACGTCAAGGTTTGTAAACTGCAGGAGGATCTCCAAAACAATCACGTGGATGACAAGCGCGATGGCGCTGTGCAAAACGGGAATGCTTAAGTGGTTGATGCCCTGAAGGATTCCATTGGTCAGCGTGGAGAGGGCGAACACAATGATGGCGACGCTTCCGAGCTGAAGGATATTCCGGTTGAGCGTTCCCGTGATCCCCCAAAGCATCCGAAGGATCGGTCCGGAGAGCACTGCCATACCGGCTGCGCACGGAAACGCGATGATCATGTTGAATTTCACTGCCGAGGCAACCTTCTCCCGCAGCTGATCCTTATGCCCCTTCACATAGACCGCAACCAAACCCGGTACGATGGCGGTTCCCATAGCCGATGCGATCGCGACCGGCACATTTGTGAGAAGCTTGTATTCGTTGGTATAGATACCCCACCACTCCGCGCGGAGCGATGCGGAATATCCGCGGCCCAAAAGCACACGGTTGAACACCACATTGTCGATCATTCCGGAAATCTGATACACCGTCTGGGACACGATAACCGGAACAACGGTAAGGACAAGAAGTTTCAGGATGTGAACCGGCCGCTCCGTCTCGGATTCGGAGGCATTTTCCTTCTCGATCGCGATCAGCTTCTGAAACACCTTGCGGTGCATGAAATACACGATCAAAAGGGTGAGTAAAGCGGCTTCCGCGCCCATAAAGGTACCGAAGGTACCACCGGCAGCTCCCTTGGTTAACTGAAGATCGGTTCCGGCATATTTCTGCATCAGCCAGTAAGCTGCACCGACGCTGACGCCGGCGTTTATGATCTGCTCAATCACCTGTGAGATCGCGGTGGGAACCATGTTGTTGTATCCCTGAAAATACCCGCGGATCACGCCCATCACCGAGAAGACCAGAATGGTCGGGGCAAGCACCTGCAGCGGGAGAACGGCTCCCGGCTGGTCAATGTAGGCTCCGTACCAGTACGCTCCGAAGTGACACACGCAGGTTCCGATGGCTCCGACAACCGCGCCGAAGGTAAGGGCGAGGATAAACACTTTTCTCGCATTCCGATGCTGTCCCTGTACCCTTCTCGCGCTCACCAGCTTGGAAACCGCGAGGGGAAGGCTGTAGGAGGATAAGATCAACGCGAGGTTATAAAACTCATAAGCGCTTCCGTAGTATCCGATTGCCTCCGGGCCGAGGATCGCACGCATGGGGACACGGTAGATCAACCCGATAAACCGCACCATCAGCGATGCCGCAGCAAGGATCGATCCCTGTACGAGAATGCTGTTTGATTTTCCGCTGTGCTCTTTCGCCAAAGCCTTCTATGCTCCCTGTATGTTTCCCCGTAAGCCCGTTTTGTTCCGGCGGGTTTACGGTGTTTTATTCTCTGTCGGTATCAGGATTACTCTCAGTCTCTGCGGATATCAAGCTCCGCAAGGATCTCTTCCTGCATCCGCTCCATCTCCTCGCGCTCGGCGTCCGTCTCATGGTCATAGCCAAACAGGTGAAGCATGCTGTGGGCCGTGAGGAATGCCATCTCCCTCTTTAGCGAGTGGCCGTACTCTTCGGCCTGTGCGATGGCGCGCTCCACAGAGATCACGATATCGCCGAGGAGAAGCTCCCCGCTGTCGGGCTCAAAGTAGTCTTCCTGATGGTCCTCGAGCCCGTCAAAATTGCCTGCCTCAGCATAATCCACCATCGGGAAGCTGAGGACATCGGTGGCGCGGTCAATGCCGCGGAACTCGCTGTTCATCGAATGGATTGCCGTATCGTCCGTCAGAAGCATATTTACCGAACATTCATAAGGACATCTGACATAATCGCAGGCCTTTTCAAACACGGTGCGAAGCACTTCCTCACAATCCGGGAACACCTCTCCGTCCCATTCGGATTCAAAGTAAAATGACATATTATTCCTCCCCGTCCGACGGCTTCGCGGGACGTCTTACCCGAACCGGCCGGCCGAACTGGCTGTTTCTCGTTTTGCCTGCTTTCGTCTTCTCCTCGTACGCCTCATAGGCAGAGACAATCTTCTGCACCAAAGGATGTCTTACCACATCCGCGCTTGTCAATGCGGAAAATGCGATCCCCTCGATGTCGGAAAGCACCTTTGATGCAACATCCAAACCGGAAATCTGGTCGGAAGGAAGATCCTTCTGCGTCCGGTCACCGGTGACCACTACCTTGGAACCGAATCCGATACGGGTGAGGAACATCTTCATCTGGGCGGGTGTCGTGTTCTGAGCCTCATCCAGGATGATGAACGCATTGTCCAAGGTACGGCCTCGCATATAGGCAAGCGGTGCAACCTCGATCAGGCCCTTCTCCATATTCTTGTTAAAGGATTCCGCGCCCATGATCTGAAACAGCGCATCGTACAGAGGGCGGAGATATGGATCAACCTTCTGCTGAAGATCACCGGGAAGAAATCCGAGCTTCTCTCCCGCTTCAATGGCAGGACGGGTTAAGATGATCCTGTTCACCTCGTCGTTTTTGAAGGCCGTGACCGCCATGGCCATGGCAAGGTACGTCTTGCCGGTACCCGCAGGGCCTACGCCGAAGGTGATCATGTTATCGCGGATGTTGTCCACGTATTTCTTCTGTCCGACTGTCTTAGGCTTGATCGGCTTGCCGTTTATGGTATGGCAGATCAGATCGCTGTCCACGGCCAAAACACTGTCCTCATCATGTTCCTTGGCAAGTGACAGGGTATAGTTTACATTTTGAATGTTGATTTCCGAACCGCGCTCCGCGAGGGCCATCAGAGTAGTCAATACACTCTTCGCACGCTCACAGGGACCGTCCTCCCCGATCACGCGGATTTCTTCCTCCCGTGTCACAATGGTGACGTGCAGAGTTTTTTCAATCTGTTTGGCAAATTCATCCATCTCACCGAAGATGGTTTTCTGCCTGGAAACCGGAATTCCCGTAAGTGTTGTAACCATTCGAACCTCCTTACAGCACAATCAGAGATATTATAGCAAAATCCCTTTGAGAATGCCACTGTTTTTTTACATGGAAACAGCGGTGAAACCATATCTGTTCCACCGCTGTCAACAGGATCCGTTGAATAAATAAAAGGGAGAACCTCATCGGTTCTCCCTGATTGACGAATTACTTGTACTTTCTCTTGCGAGCTGCCTCAGACTTCTTCTTGCGACGTACGCTGGGCTTCTCGTAATGCTCTCTCTTGCGAATCTCCTGCTGGATGCCTGCCTTAGCGCAGTTTCTCTTGAATCTGCGAAGAGCGCTGTCCAGAGACTCGTTCTCTTTCACGATAACACTTGACACTTGATTTCACCTGCCTTCCCACAGCGTCGGCTGAGCTCGCCGAGCGCTTTCGTCCCCCGAAAAGCATAGTCTTCGGGTGCGAACGCTATCATTTTACCACATAACGGGCATATGTCAACGATTTTTTTACTGAATCTGGGATGCGGCAACTTCCTTGGCTTTGTCGATGCATGCATCCACACCGGACGGATCCTTTCCGCCGGCCTGAGCCATATTCGGACGTCCGCCGCCGCCCCCTCCGACGATGGGTGCAACTTCCTTGATGAGGTTGCCTGCATGGGCTCCCTTGGCAACAGCACCGTCGGTGGCAGCAGCAACAAGGTTTACCTTGTCGTCCACAACGGAAGCAAACACCAAAACGCACTCGCCGAGTTTCGCCTTCATCTTATCGCTGAAGTTCCGAAGTCCGTTCATATCCATGTTCGGAATATTTGCCGCAAGCACCTTGACGCCGTTCACTTCAGCCGCCTCGCTCGTGATATCACCGAGGGAAGCGTCAGCAAGCTTGGCCTTGAGTTTCTCATTTTCCGTGTTCGCGGCCTTCAGTTCTGCCGTGAGGGACTCAATCTTTGCAGCAAGGTTTGCGGGCTCGGTCTTGGCAGCACGGGCTGCCTCCTGAAGCTCGTTCTCGAGGGTCTTGTAGTATGCGATCACATTGCCCGCCGTGATTGCCTCAATACGACGGGTTCCGGCAGCAATACCGGATTCGCTGACAATCTTGAAGGATGCGATGCTTCCGGTGTTGGCAACGTGGGTACCGCCGCACAGCTCGATGCTGTAGCCACCCATATCAACCACGCGGACGGTGTCGCCGTATTTCTCGCCGAAGAGCGCCATGGCGCCGGTCTTTCTTGCATCGTCGATGCTCATGAGCTTCGTCACAACCGGATAATCGGCCTCGATCGCCTCGTTCACAAGCTCCTCAACTTTTGCAATCTCCTCCTTCGTCATCGCCGAAAAATGAGTAAAGTCAAAGCGGAGTCTCTCGGGATTCACGAAGGAACCTGCCTGCTCGACATGGGTTCCCAAAACCGTACGGAGAGCCTTCTGAAGAAGGTGCGTTGCGGAATGGTTCTTCGCCGTCGCGGTGCGCTTTGCCTTGTCGTAGGCTATGGTCACGGTGTCGCCGTCGGAAAATGTTCCGCCGACAACGGTTCCGATATGAGCAATCTTGCCGCCCTTGAGTTTGATCGTGTCAACGATATCAAACTCTGCGGTGGTCTCACCTTCCTCCTCGATGTAGATGCGGCCGCAGTCGCCCTGCTGTCCGCCCATGGTGGCGTAGCAAACCGTTACATCCGTGATGACGGCTCCGCTCTCGCCCTCGGAAAGGCTAGTCACAATACTTCCCTTGCCGTCCTCCTCTTTCGTCATGACAAGCACCTTGCCGTCGCAGGTGTCCTTGTCATATCCGATGAACTCGGAGGTCACGGAAGGATCGATCTCATCGTACACGGTGGCGTCAGCGCCCATGTAGTTGGTCTTCTTGCGGGAGTTGCGGGCCAGCGTCTTCTGCGCTTCCATGGCCTTCTTATAACCGTCCATATCGATGGTCATGCCGCGCTCCGCGAGGATCTCCTCAGTGAGATCAAGCGGGAAGCCGAAGGTATCGTAGAGCTTGAACGCATCATCGCCGGAGAGCATGGTCTTGCCCTCCGAGACGAGAGCCTCCTCCATGCCGGAGAGAATCTCCAGACCCTGGTCAATTGTCTTATTGAACTTCTCCTCCTCATTGTTGAGGATGGTGAAGATGTAATCCTTCTTCTCCTCGAGTTCCGGGTATCCGCCCTTGGAATCGCGGATGACGGTCTCGCAGAGGTTCGCGAGGAACGCGCCCTGAATGCCGAGAAGACGCCCATGTCTTGCTGCACGGCGAAGGAGTCTTCGAAGAACATATCCGCGGCCCTCGTTGGACGGCAGGATACCGTCGGAGGTCATAAACGTCACGGAACGGATATGGTCCGTGATCAGACGGATGGAGATATCCTTCTTCGGATCGGTCTCATAGGTAACGCCCGCAATCTCGCACACGCGGTCGCGAAGCGCCTTCATCGTATCGATATCAAACACGGAGTCTGCATCCTGGCATACCATGGCAAGACGCTCCAGACCCATTCCGGTGTCGATGTTTTTATTCTCGAGTTCTACATAACCGCCCTTGCCGTCGCCGTTGAACTGGGTGAACACGTTGTTCCACACCTCGACATAGCGGTCGCAGTCGCAGCCGACCTTGCAGTCGGGCTTGCCGCAGCCGAAACGCACGCCGCGGTCATAGTAAATCTCCGAGCAGGGGCCGCAGGGACCTGCGCCGTGCTCCCAGAAGTTGTCCTCCTTGCCGAAGCGGAAGATACGGTCTGCCGCTACACCGATCTCCTTGTTCCAGATGTCGAAGGCCTCGTCGTCCTCAACATAAACCGAAGGGAACAGGCGGTTCTCATCAAGGCCGATCACCTTGGTGAGGAACTCCCAGCTCCAAGCGATGGCCTCATGCTTGAAATAATCGCCGAAGGAGAAGTTTCCGAGCATCTCGAAAAATGTGCAGTGTCTCGCCGTCTTACCGACATTCTCGATATCACCGGTGCGGACGCACTTCTGGCACGTCGTCACACGGCGTCTCGGCGGAATCTCCTGTCCCGTAAAATAAGGCTTCAGCGGCGCCATACCGGCGTTGATCAGAAGAAGGCTCTTATCGTTCTGCGGAACAAGGGAAAAGCTCTTCATGCGGAGATGTCCTTTGCTCTCGAAGAACGAGAGATACATCTCGCGAAGCTCATTGACACTGTACTTTTTCATGCTGACTATTCCTCCTAGATTTCAATTGCCTTTATGGACGGATCCTGCATTGCTCCGTACCAGGCACGTTTTCTCACTAATTTGCCGGCCTTCATCTTATACATCAGCGGGTATTCGTCGGCTCTCCAAGAAGCGGAATCGTACAATCCCCAAACAGTGATGCAGTCAAGATCGATCTTGCCGCTCTGTTTCGCCTCCCGGACCTTTTTGAACAGAACCTTATACTTGATCGCCTGAAGCTCGAGGTTGGTCTCGGTTTCCTTTTCGATTCCGATATCCAGCTCCGTGAGCTGTACCTTGAACCCGGCAGCGGTGAACTCTGCAGCGGGGCCTACAATGGTTCTGTCCACATTCTGGGACGCGGTCATATGGCTCTGCATCCCGATGCCGTCAATGTTACCTGCCTCAAGGATCGGCTTAAGGACATTGATAATCTGGCTTGTTTTCATATAGCAGTTGTAATCGTTGTAGTAGAGATCTACACCCTCGGGAGCGTATTTTCTGGCGTACTCGAAGGCATAATTCATAAAGTCACGACCGACCACCTCGTACCAGAGGCTTGCCGTTCTCAGGCCGTCCGGATCCCCGTGCCCGGGGTCAATCGCCTCGTTGACAACGTCATAGCAGTAAACCTGTCCGGGGTACTTCTCCTCCATCAGGGTCATCACCTGGCGGATATAGCTCTCCATCCGCTTAAGCATCACCTCGCGGCTCACCTTCGCACCGCCTACGGTGTAATCTTCGGTGAACAGCCAGGCCGGAGTCTGGGAATGCCAGAGCAAAGTGTGGAACCGCACTGCAATTCCGTTCTCCTTGGCAAATTTCATATACGAAGCCAAGCCGTCGACATCAACTACGGGATTGGTATATGTCCCGGGAAGTCCTTCCTTGCTCTCCTTCATGCGAAGCAGTGCATCCGGCTTGGAAGCATTCTCAAGGGTCATGCTGTTGAACTGCGAGGATATCTCATCCATGACCGGCTTGCTTCCGAGGGAACCCGTCTGAACCGCAATACCGATCTTGAAATCATCGGCGTAAAGGTCCTTGAGCGTCATGTCATCCAACGGATTCGGCGTCGGAGTAGGAGTCGCAGGGACTTCCGTGGGCGTCGGTGTGAGAACTTCCGTTGGGGTAGCTTCCTGTGCAGGCGTCGCATCCGACCCGTTGCCGGACTTCGTGCATGCCGTAAAAAAAGCACCGACCAGCGTCAGACAGAGAACCATTGCAATGAGTTTCCGAAAGCGTTTCATAGGGACCTCCTTTCGCCATAGAAAGAAAAAACGGACCGGATTTGACAAAACCCGGTCCGGAAAACAGCTTGTGGGGGAATCGAACCCCCGTTTCCGCCGTGAGAGGGCGGCGTCTTGACCCCTTGACCAACAAGCCAAATGCTGCGTTAATGATATTACCAAAAGAAAACGGAAAATGCAAGCACTTTTTTTTAAAAAATTGAGCAGAATTATTCTTCGCCGATCACGACGTGCAAATTGTATACCGCAAATTCGCTCTCGCCCTCATACCGGCTGTATTCACAGAGGAACCGCTCTCTGATCAAACCCTCCTGCAGACGGGAATCCCCTGCCCGGAGTCTCCGCTGGATCACAAGATAATCCGCGCCGCTCTCCTCGATGGCTTCCAGCTGAAATTCGAGATACAATCCGTGGATGATCCGGTCTACCACATCGGCTCGCTCAGCAGTCTCATATCCCGCATCGACGATAACCCCGTAGTATCCCATATAATTCTGCAGCCCGGCCGTGTTCATCATGCTGATGAAATTATCCGGAGCCATAAATACGGTATCCCGGGTAACATGATTCGCCTTTGCCCACTCCAAAAGCGGCGGGTACAGCTCATACCGGTACGAATCCTTGACCTTGCATTTGTCGAGTACCAGATAGAAGTCGTAAAGTCCTGTAGCCGTCAGCGGGACAAACAGGACAAGAGCAAGCAAAAGGCAGGCGAACCTCGTTATCCTCTTCCGGCCTGCACTGATCAGAGTACACAGTGCGATGCCGGCCTGCAGCCCGAACAGGTAGATCGCAAGGAGCATATATTTGTGGTTCTGGAGCATCGTCGGCGACATCTGCACATGGAAGCCGAAGGCAAAAAGAAGTACCGAAGCGGCGAGCACGATCCTCCGCACGCCGTCCGTCTTAATAAACCATACGATCAACACCGGGATCATCACTCCGAGAAGAAGCCAGAAGTGCTTGCAGATCGCACCGATGCCGGTTTCCGGCAGAACCCACGCCTTCACGAGTTTAACCTGAAAACCGCTCATGCTTCCCGTGCACAGCGCCGTTTCCGTAACGGAGAGCGCAACCGATATCGCTGCCGTCAGAAGAAACGCCAGCTGGTCGGAGGAAAACCACGCAAACACAAACAGAAGAAGCAGTGCCGCGATGACGGAGTGGGCACTGAACAGCCCGCACATTCCAAGGGTTAAGCCCGCAAACACGGCCGTCAGCACCGCGGACCGCTTCCGAGGAAAAGCCTCCTTAGCCAGCACAGCCTTGATGTAGGGGAAGAAGCCCTTGTTGCCCGAGGCGACACATTGCTTTCGTATCTCCCCTCTCTCCTGCATCCCGCGGATCAGATACGGCAGGAACAGGCTCACGCAGAACAAAGCGGCAGCATAGCCGAAAACCAGATGCCGCTGGTTAATAAACGAGTTGGACTGGTAAATCCCCCACCACTCGTTTTCGGTCACGCCCATATACGTCTCATTCGTCCGGAACGCCTCCCGGAGATTCCCCTTGTTATCCGAGATAAAACGGAAAATGCCCATGGAGGACCGGAACATTACCAGCATCCACACGATATGGCAATAGTTCTTTTTCCCGCAGAGGCGGAAGAAAATCTCATAAATGCCGCAGAAGAAGGCGGTCATTGCGAGAATGCTCGGCAGGTTGTATGCGAAATCGATCCGAAGTCCGAGAAACTCAAGGTTTCCCGCAAGGAAATCCATCATGAAATGATAGTTGATCCCCGCATCCGTAAAGTACGGAAACTGCGCCGGCAGCTTCTCCCACACGGAAAATGACCGGATCAGGTTCACATGAAGTGCAAAATCCTCGATCACCGGCTTGGCGATACAGATCTCCCCGTGGATCACGCGAAACGAAGCGATCATCAGGACGACGGACACCGCAAGGGAGACCGCAAAATACACCATCTCGCTGGTGGTGGGCTTCAACGCCTTCGCAAATTCCCGGAAGTTTACGCGCTTTCTGACTGCAAAGATGCACACCGCCGACAGCACCGCTACCGATGGCATCACCACGGCGTTGGAATACATCAGAGGATGCGCGCTGTTTCGGAAGGCGCATCCGACGATATACACAAGCCACGTCACAAGCGCCGTTCCCGAGAGAAAGCATGCCGGGAACAGGGCGAAGAAGGGATTGCGTGCCCGCTCTCCCGCCACCGTCAGGATTTTCCGCTGCATGACCCGCGGCACCAGCAGAAGGACCAGCGCGAAGCCCGCGATCATGCACAACACTAAATACAAGACACCTATCATTGGCTTTCCTTTAAAAACTCCATCAAACTCATCTGGTTTGTCTCCTGAAGATCCGTGAGCAAACCAACATCCTTCAACAGTTCCGTCGCACTCTTGCCGACGCCGCAGCGGTTTCGGAAATCCTCCCTCGAAAGGAACGGATCCGACGGATCGGCAGCGGCCTCAATGGCCTGTGCGGCCACCGCGCCAAGACCGGCAATGGAAACCAGGGACGGCATGATCTTCCCGTCGATCACCTGGAACCGTGTCGCTTTCGCTCGGTAGATATCGATCGGCATAAAATCAAAGCCCCGGGCGTACATCTCCTGGACAAGACGCATATCCTTCAGCTCGCCCTGCTGCTTATCGGTAAGCGCGAAATCCTTGTTGCGGCTTTCGCTCCGCCGGTTGTACTCCTGGATCAGAGCCTCCAGCTTCGCCTGTCCCATGGCCATCATCTCGTAGTTGAAATTGTTGGCACGGATGGAGAAATACGCAGCGTAATACGCAAGCGGCTCGTACAGTTTAAACCACGCGACACGGAACGCCATCATAACGTAGGCGCAGGCGTGCGCTTTCGGGAACATATACTGGATCTGGTTGCAGGACCACACATACCACTCCGGCACATCGTGGGCCTTCATCTCCTCCTCCCATTCCGGGATGAGTCCCTTTCCCTTTCGCACCTTCTCCATGATGTTGAAGGACAGCTGATTGTCCATTCCCATGGAGATCAGGTAGGTCATAATGTCGTCACGGGTACAGATGGCCGTGGCGAGGGTACATTTTCCGCTTTGGATCAGATCCTGGGAGTTGCCCGCCCACACGCCGGTTCCGTGGGACAGTCCGGAGATGCGGATCATGTCCGAAAAATTCTTCGGCTGAAGCTCGGTCAACATCTTCATGACCAGCGTGGTACCGAGCTCCGGCAGTCCGAGACTGCCGGTTTCGCACCCGCCGATCTGACTCGGCGTGATCCCAAGCGCTTCCGTGCTTCTCATGAGGGACACAACCTTCGGATCGTCCATCGGGAGCGTCCGCACATCGATGCCTGTGATATCCTCAAGCATTCGGATCATCGTCGGATCTTCGTGGCCGAGAATATCCAGCTTCAACAGGTTGTGGTCGATCTTATGGTAATCGAAATGGGTGGTCACGATATCCGTGGTCATATCGTTGGCCGGATGCTGTATGGGCGTAAACGTGTCCATCTCCTGCCCGTGGGGAAGAACGATGATCCCTCCGGGATGCTGTCCTGTGGTTCTCCGGACGCCCACGCACCCCATCACCAGACGGTCGATCTCCGCCGTCCGCTTGGGGATGCCGTGCTCCTCGTAATAGTTCTTCACATAGCCGAAGGCAGTCTTGTCCTGAAGAGTTCCTACGGTACCTGCCCGGAAGGTATGTCCCTTTCCGAACAGGACCTCCGTGTACGCATGTGCGCGGCTCTGGTACTCGCTGGAGAAGTTCAGGTCGATATCCGGCTCCTTCTCGCCGAAGAAGCCCAGAAACGTCTCAAAAGGAATGTTCTGGCCGTCCCGCATCAGCGGTTTCCCGCAGTTCGGACAGTTTCTGTGAGGAAGGTCAAAGCCCGACATCAGCCGGTATTCCTTCACCGTATCGGAATCGAAATCCGTAAAATGACACTCTTTGCAGTAATAGTGCGCCGGAAGCGGGTTCACCTCCGTGATCCCGGCCATGGTCGCCACGAACGAGGAGCCTACGCTGCCCCGGGAACCGACCATATAACCGTCGTCGTTGGTATGCTTGACCAGTCGCTGCGCGATGATGTACAACACGGCAAATCCGTTGGCGATGATGGAGGAAAGTTCTTTCTCCAGACGTCCGCTGACGATCTCCGGAAGGTTTTCGCCGTATTTTCCTTTGGCTGTCGCATAGCAGATCTCTCGGAGCTCATTGTCGGAATTCTCGATTACGGGCGGACACTTGTCGGGACGCACGGGATTGATCTTCTCGATCATGTTGTTCACGCGGTTCGGGTTGGTGACAACAATCTCATACGCCTTCTTCTCCGGAAGATACTCAAACTCCTCCAGCATCTCCTGGGTCGTCCGGTAGTAAAGCGGAGGCTGCCGGTCGGCGTCCTCAAAGCCCTTGCCGGCCATGATGATACGCCGGTAAATCTCGTCCTCCGGGTTCATGAAATGCACGTCGCAGGTGGCGATGCACATTTTCCCGTGCTCGTCGGCGAGATCCACGATCCTCTTGTTCAACTTGATCAGATCCTGCCTGTCGGTGACCTGCGGGATCTTCTCGGAATCGATCATGAAGGCGTTGTTGCCGATGGGCTGGATTTCGTAATAATCGTAGAAATCCCCGATTCTGCGGATTTCCTCCTCCGGCTTGTTCCACAGGATTGCCCGGAACAGTTCTCCCGCTTCACAGGCGGATCCCACGATCAGACCCTCGCGGTGTCTCCGCAGAAGGCTCTTCGGGATCCTCGGGATCTTCTTGTTAAAGTAGTCCACATGGGATTTGGACACGAGGCGGTAGAGATTGTTCCGGCCCACATCGTTCTTGCACAGAAGGATGATGTGGTAGCACGGCATCTTGCGGATTTCCTCTTTGTCCGCCTCAAGATCATACGGGCTGCCGTCCGGCTTCCGCGCGCCCTCGTCGTCGATGATGTAGCCTTCCATTCCGTAGATGATCTTGAATCTGGCGTATGCGGCCTTCTTCTCGGCATCATCCCCGAAGCTCTTCGGGTCGATGGCGTGGGCTGCGTCCACGAAGGACTGCACGACGCCGTGATCCGTAATCGCGATGGCGGGATGGCCCCATGCGAAGGCTGTCTTCACAAGCTTTGCCGTGTCCACGACGGCGTCCATATCGCTCATCTGAGTATGGCAATGCAGCTCGACACGCTTCTCCGAGGCGTAATCCATCCTTTTTACGCGGGTATCCTCACCCTTGCGGATCCCGGAGATCTTGCTGATGACGATCTCGTGCATGTAGGGATCATTTTCCGCTTCACCCGCAAGGCACACAAAACTGCCCTCACGAAGGTTCTCGAGAAATGCTCCCAGCTCCTCGTTGGGGATATACATTTTCACGGAGATGGAGTCCTCAAAATCCGTGATGTTAAAGGTCACGATGCTCTTCGGAACATCCTTGGAAGGTCGGTCGTCCTGGGATTTCCGTCTCGGTAGATCCCTCGTCTCGATCTTGAATACCTGCCCCTGGACAACAACCTTCTGGTACTGGTTGAGGATGCCGGAAATCGCCGTAAACGACGAGTAATCAAACGGTCTTCCGTAGAACAGATCGGGGTCCTCGGGGATCTTGCGCCGCTTCTGGAAGCCCTGTTTCGGTTGCTCCTCCGCGACGGGCTCCTGTTTCTTCGGCACCGTGAGATCCTTCGGTTTCCGGGACTCCGCCCCGGCATGTCCCTCCGCGGAACGGTTCCGAAGTCCCTTTGCAATGTATTCCTCCGCGTTGTAAACCCGCTCCGCCGAATAGGTTTCCGACAGATCGTCCGGCTCCGTGTATACCACGTTCAGATGTTTGAACCGGTCGCTCCAGAACCGTATCGACGCCTCAAAATCCTTTTGAAAATCCGCCTGGGTCGTGGTGAAAAAGCGGTCCCCCGGCAGAGTCATCTTCACGATACCGTTCTCGACGAAAAATGCCGCCGTGCGAAGTATTGCGTTGTAAACATGCCGGAACGTCTCGTTGTATTCCTCGTTGATCAGCGCGAGGAGAAGACGGAACGCCTCGTTCTCATCGTCGTTGTTCTCGATGGAATCAAATCTCGCACAGATACATACGGACGCTGCGATGTCGGGGAATACCTGATCATGTACCGTTTCCGAAAGCATACGAAGTACGCCGTAAGGGATGGTTTCCTCCGATACGGCGTGTATGGTGATCGTGTTGTCGTTGCGATTGGCCGAAATCTTTCTGACGTCGAGTTTCGCCGCGTCGCTGCGCAGTTCCGCGGGCAGCCGAAGTCCGCGGATGGCACTTTCAATCTGCATTCCCTGCCTCCGTACGCACTCTCTCCAACTCTTCCCGAAGAGCCTCTAAAAGCCCCTCCTCGGGAACTTTTCGAAGGATCGTCCCGTTCCGGAACAACAGTCCTTCGCCTTTTCCTCCCGCGATGCCGAGATCCGCCTCCCTGGCCTCTCCGGGCCCGTTGACAACGCATCCCATCACCGCAACTTTGATATTTAAGTCGTCATATTCCGCAAGCATCTTCTCCGTCTTCTCCGCAAGCCCGATCAGGTCGATCCGGGTGCGTCCGCAGGTGGGACAGGAAACCATCTCGATCCCGCCCTTGCGAAGGCCTAACGCCCGCAGGATCGCCTTGGCGGAGCGGACCTCCTCTGCCGGATCCCCGGTGAGGGAAACCCGTATGGTGTCGCCGATCCCTTCATACAAAAGGATCCCGATCCCCACGGAGGACTTGATATTGCCCATATTGACCGTTCCGGCCTCGGTGATCCCCACATGAAGCGGATAATCGGTGAGGTCGCGGATCATCTCATGGGCCTTCACCGAAAGCATGACATTGGAAGACTTGATGCTGATGACAATATTGTCAAAATCGGCATTTTCCAACATGCGGACCTTGTCCAAGGCACTCTCCACAAGGCCTTCAGGGGTAACGCCGCCGTATTTTTCCACAAGATTCTTCTCGAGGGATCCGCTGTTGACACCGACGCGGATGGGAATTCCTGCCGCCTTGGCTGCCGCAGCCACCGCTCTCACATTCTCCTCGCCGCCGATGTTGCCCGGGTTGATGCGGATCTTGTCCGCCCCTGCCGCGATCGAAGCGAGTGCGAGCCGGTAATCGAAATGAATATCCGCGACCAACGGAATATGGATCCCCTTCTTGATCTCCCGGATGGCTTCCGCAGCCTCCGGAGTCGGAACGGCTACGCGGATGATGTCGCATCCGAGTTTCTCGAGTGCAAGGATCTGCTCCGTGGTAGCCTGCACATTTTCCGTTTTGGTATTGCACATCGACTGGATCAGCACCGGATTTCCGCCGCCGATCACGCGGCCACCGATGGTTACGATTTTTGTTCCCGCTCTCATGGAAAGCCTCCGTTATCTCGGCAGGATCATGCCGAACACATTGGAAATATCATTGAATAAAATGAAGATCATCAGGATCATCAAAAGCATAAACCCGATCATGGTCACCGTGGCTTCCACCTTCGGGTTCACCTTCTTTCCCCGGATCGCCTCAACGAAAAGGAACAGAAGCCGTCCTCCATCGAGGGCCGGTATCGGCAGAAGGTTCATGACACCGAGGTTGGCGCTCAACAGGATCGCCCAGTTGATCAGATTCAAAAATACGTAAAATGCTCCGTCCGTCTTGTAGCTGTCCTCAACGACGTCGCTCATCTCGCTGACGACGCGCACCGCGCCGCCGACATCCTTCCGGGAAGCCTTTCCCCGAAGCATGTATCCGAGACTCTTTACGGTTGCCTTGATCCAGTAACCGACCTCGTGGACGCCGTACCGGATGACACCGAGGGCTCCGACTTTCTTCCGGCTGTTTGTGTTGTAATCAAAGCCGAATTGATACTCTTCCGTAAGCTTCGGCGTCAGACGCACGGTCTGCTCCACACCGTCCCTTGAAATGACAAATTCCACCGGATCCTCCCCGATGGGGTGTTCCTCGACATAGTTCCGGAAATCGGTGGCGGTGTTGATCTCAACTCCGTTGAAGCGCACGACGATGTCGCCCTTCTTAAGCCCGGCCTCCTCAGCCGCTCCGGTAACTCCCTCAAGCGTCATCGGGACGATCGTGCCTTCCCGGTATTCCGTGTAGGAGATGCCGCAGAGATATTTCTGAATAAACAGGGCATCGTATGTCTTAGAGTAGGATTTTCCGTCACGCTCGTACGTGATGGAGATGGTGCGCGGAACCCCGTCCAGCGACTCGTAGAGAGCCAGATCGCGCCCTGTCATGATCGAGTGTCCCTGATACGAGGTAATGATATCTCCCGCCTCGAGGCCGGTCTGATCCGCCACCTCATCGCTTACCGCCCTGACCTCCGACGGGTCGTAACCGATGGACCCGAGGATGATGCAGGCAAGCAGAAACGCCAGTAAAAAGTTGAAGAACGGACCTGCGAAAATGATGCTGATTCGCTGCCATACATTTTTCGAAGCGAAGGAACCGTTCTCCGGATCCTCCTTCAGGCCGGCTTTCTTCGTCTTCCCGATTGTTTCTTCGTCAGCGGAAGTGCCCGCGTCCGCGTTCTCCTCCACCTCCGGACTGCTCCCGTCCTCCTCTTTCGGGGATTCCTCTTCGGGATCCTCCTCCGTCTCTTCCTCCTCAAATGCGGCCAGCTCCCCGTCGTCGAGCATCAGGCACGAACCACCGAAAGGAAGCAGTTTCAAAGACCAGCGGGTGCCGAGCATTTTCCACGAAAGAAGGCGCGGTCCGAGGCCGAGGGAAAACTCCTTCACCGTCACGCCGTTCAGGCGCGCGATCAGGAAATGGCCGAACTCATGAAAACAGATGACTACCCCGATCATGAAGATCGCAAGCAGAATGTTCAGATGCCCTGTCACAACCAAAAGCACAATGGCCGCGATCAGCAGGGCAACCGAAAGGATTGTCGATGAATTGGATTTCTTTTTCATCCGTCAAACTTCCTCCCCGATATACCGTACGCAATTCATTTATCAGCGGGCTCCGAGAAGATCATAGGTCTCCTGTTCCGCCGCAAGGATTTCCGCAAGTGTCGGCGCCTCTGTCAGGCGATGCGCGTCCACCGCCCTGCGGATCATCCTCGGAATGTCCATAAATCCGCACTCTCCGGACAGGAATCTCGCAACCGCATATTCATTGGCCGCATTGTAGACAACGGGAAGCGTCGTCCCCGTCATCTGTCCGTGAGACACGTCTTCCGCAAGGATCTCGCCGGCCATCGCAAACGCCGGAAAATTCTCCTCGTCCGGCTTGCGGAATTCCATTTTGCCGACAGAGAAAAGATCCAGAGCGTCAGCAATCCGTTCCTTTCTCTGCGGATAACAGATCGCATATTCGATCGGGAGCCGCATATCCGGCGTCCCCATCTGCCCGATCACGGCTCCGTCGGTAAACTCCACCGCGGAGTGCAGAACGCTCTGCGGGTGGATCACCACCTGGATCTGATCCGGGCGAAGGCCGAACAGCCATCGCGCCTCCATCATCTCAAGTCCCTTGTTGACCATTGTCGCGGAGTCGACGGTGATCTTCCGTCCCATGGACCAATTCGGATGCTTCAATGCATCCTCCACCGTAAACTTCTCCATTTCCTCCCTGGAACGCCCGAAGAACGGTCCGCCCGAAGCGGTGAGCAAAATACGCCTGACCGAAGGGCTTCCGTCGAAAAATGAGTCCCTCTCCCCGGAAAGCGTCTGCAGCGACTGGAAGATCGCCGAGTGTTCGCTGTCGATGGGATAGAGGGAAACGCTGTGTTTCCGAAGCAGCGGGATGATGATATGTCCTGCCGTGACAAGGGTTTCCTTGTTGGCGAGAGCAATCGTTTTTCCGGCTTCGATGGCGGCAATCGTCGGACGGATACCGATCATGCCGACCACAGCGACAACCGTCATATCCGCCTGCTCCAAAGCAGCAGCCATAAGAAGGCCGTCCATGCCCTCCGTTACCACGGTACCCTCACAGTCATGGATCCGCGCGCGAAGGTCCTGTGCGGCGTCGTGATCATAGACACAGACCACCTTCGGCCGGAACTCGCGCACCTGTTCCTCCAGAATGTCGGTTTTATTAAACGCCGCCAGTGCGGTCACGGAAAGCTCCTCCGGATAACGCCGCACCAGTTCCATTGTCTGACGACCGATCGAGCCGGTCGAACCGAGGACGGACAATCGTTTCATAGCCGCTCCTTATTGCCTCACAAATTCAAACAGAATGTATAACAATCAGGCGCCGAACACCAGCGACAACAGAAGGTACGTCGCCGGTGCGGTAAAGATCACGCTGTCAAACCGGTCAAGCACGCCGCCGTGACCGGGGATCAGCTTGCCGTAATCCTTGATGTTGTGCTGTCTCTTGATCCCGGAAGCCGCAAGATCGCCAAATTGGGACAGTATCGACGCACAGGCGCAGATCACGGGACAAGCCAGCAAAGGATTTCCCACGGCCGTTATTTTCCCCTCAAATACCAGGGCAAAAACAAAGCCGAGAAGTGCTGCGCCCAGCACACCGCCGACACAGCCCTCCCAGGATTTCTTCGGGCTGAGTACGGGAAATGCCTTATGCTTTCCGATAAGTCTTCCGACACAGTAGGCGCAGGTATCCGATCCCCACGCACCAAGGAAGGCAAGCCATACGAGATAGACGCCGCCGGACAGGATTCGGATCCGGTACAGACAGCACATGGTCATTGCCACATAGAACAGCGCTAAGAAACACACCAGCAGCTTGGTAAATTCATAGCGCGGGTACCCGATCACAAAGGTGATCAAAAGCGCCAGCATCAACCCGAGAAGAAGCGGTACCGTATAACTCTCCTGCCCGAATTTGATCAGGAGATAGTACCCGATCGCCGCCAGCAGGCAAAGCGCCGCAGGCACGGAAAGGTGCATCTCGAAGACGCGCTCCAGCTCCGCCATTCCGATCACCGAAATGAGAAGCAGAACGCCCCAGAGGACCCATCCTCCCACGTAAATGGCACCGATTGCGATCAACACCAGCAGGATTCCGCTGATCAATCGTTCTTTAAACATAGTTTCCTCCGATTATTCCTCGGTGACACCGCCGAAACGACGGTCTCTTCCCGCATAATATGCAATCGCTTTCTGAAGTTCCTTCTTGTTGAAATCCGGCCACAGCACATCTGTAAAATAGAACTCCGTGTAGGCCAGCTGCCAGGGAAGGAAGTTGGATGTCCTCATCTCGCCGCTGGTGCGGATCATGAGGTCCGGATAAGGGATCCCGGCGGTGTCGAAGTAGGAGTAAAACAGCGCCTCGTTCAGGTCCTCCGGTTTTTTCGTTCCATTGGCACATTCTGTCGCGAAGGCTTTCGCTGCCCGCAGGATCTCATCCCGGCCGCCGTAATTGATCGCAACCTGGAACTTCAGTCCGGTATTGACCGAGGAAACCTCCTCCAGTTTCCGGATGCTCTCCTGCAGATCCTCGTCAAGCGCCGAGATATCCCCGATGACATGCACACGCATATTGTTCTTGCTGCTCCGCGCGATACTGTCCTTCATGTACTTCCGAAGGAGCTTCATCAAGGCGTCCACCTCATCCTTCGGGCGCGCCCAATTTTCCGTGGAAAATGCATAGATGGTCAGGTATTCGATCCCCAGGTTCCACGCGTCCTCACAGATCTGCTCTGCGACACGGCTGCCCTGGGCGTGACCGGCGTTTCTCGGAAGGAACCGCTTTTTCGCCCACCGTCCGTTTCCGTCCATGATGATGGCGACATGCTTCGGCACGGCTCCGGCCGGGGTTTCTGCTTTCTTGGAAAATGCCATACTGTTTCCTCAATCTTCTTACTGTTACTGTACCATACGAAAAGGGCGTCTGTGACGCCCTTTGCAATCCGTGATCCATCCGTGACGGAACGAACTCAGACGGTCATGATCTCCTTCGTCTTGTCCTCGACAACCTTGTCGATGTCTTCGATGAAGCGATCCGTCATCTTCTGCGCATCCGTCTCCATCTTCTTCGTCTCGTCCTCGGAAATCTCCTTGCCGGCTTTCTTGATCGCATCGTTCGCATCCCTGCGGATATTCCGGATGGCAACCTTTGCAGCCTCGCCCTTCTTCTTAACTTCCTTGGCCAGTTCCTTACGTCTTTCCTCGGTCAGCTCCGGGAATGTCAGGCGGATGATCTTACCGTCGTTCGAAGGCGTGATCCCGATGTCGGAAGCCATGATCGCCTTCTCGATCTCCTTGATCATCTTCGACTCCCACGGCTGGATCGCGATCACGCGGGCCTCGGGAACCGATACGTTGGCAACGCCCTGAAGATTGGTCTGTGTTCCATAGTAATCAACGCGGATCTTGTCGAGAAGATGCGGATTCGCACGTCCCGCGCGGATATTCGCATACTCTTCCTTCAGGAAATCCAAAGTCTTGGTCATGGTAGCTTCAAATTGTTTCAAAAGTTCATTCATAGTAAACCCTCCTGTCCGGGCTCCTGCGCCCTGTCTATTGTTTCAACCGCCGAAACGGTTATCTGCAATTGTTGTTATCACCCGAGGCACGTCAGTCTGCCGTAACAATGGTACCGGTGTTGTTACCTTCCACATTGTTGACGATACCGTTCTCTTCATTCAGCGAGAACACCAGCGTCGGAATGCGGTTCTCCATGCACATAACGGTCGCCGTGAGATCGAGCACCTTCAGTTTCTTATCAAGCACTTCCTGATACGTCACCGTGGTATACTTCTTTGCATTCGGATTCGTCTTCGGATCGGAGTCGTACACGCCGTCCACCGCTCTTGCCATGACGATCGCATCGCAGTCAAGCTGGATCGCCCTGAGTGCCGTAGCCGTATCCGTCGAAAAATAAGGATGTCCGGTTCCGCCGGCAAGGAAGATCACGCTTCCCTTCTTCATTGCGGCAACCGCCTTATCCTTGGAGAACAGTTCGCTCACGGTACCGCATGCAAAGGGAGTGTAAATCTCCGTATCCATTCCGCAGCACCTGCAGATCTCGGACATGTAAATGCAGTTCATGACCGTCGCCAGCATACCGATGGAATCGGCTTTCGTGCGGTCGATGGTCTCGCTGCTTCTTCCTCTCCAGAAATTGCCCCCGCCGATGACGATCGCCACCTGCGTTCCGTCCGCAACCAGCTTTGCAATCTGCTTCGCGACTTCCATACAGGTCGCTTCGTCAAATCCGGTCTTTTTATCCCCCGCAAGGGCTTCTCCGCTCAATTTCAAAAGCACTCTTCCGTATCTTCCCACAACTCTGCTCCTTCCGGAAATATCACGCGGGTTACCCCTCTCATTTCCATTGCTCATTCTACCATACTTATCTGACCAAATCAACCACAAATACACACCGGCAAAGGCGTATATGACAAGGGAGTCGCCTTTGTTTTTTTGTGTTGATTTATTCATGTATTGATAATTTGTGGTTTTTATAACAATTGTGCAGCGGTCAGATTACAAAAGCATACGGCGGCGCGAACAATTGTCGCAGCGTGCGATTTTTCTCGCACGCGAGGCAATTAGTATCGCGCACAGCTGCATATAACTTCCGTCCGCTGCACAATTGATTAAATACAAAAACGGGGGCGTCGAATGACGCCCCCGCGGGTTTGGTCGGGAATTACATACCCATCTGCTTTGCAACTTCCTCTGCAAAGTTCTCCTCGCGCTTCTCCATACCCTCACCGGTCTCGAAGCGAACGAACTTCACGATGTCAAGATCCTTGGAAACGCTTGCAATGTAAGCTGCAACCTTCTTCTCCTGATCCTTGACATAAATCTGGTCAACAAGGCAGATTTCCTTGAGCTCCTTGTCAAGACGGCCGGGAACGATACGCTCGATAACGATGTTCTCAGGCTTCGGCTTAGCGCTCTCGGCATTTTCCTTCAGAGCTTCCTTCGTGATGATATCGGTCTCGGAAGCGATGAAATCAGCGGAGATCTCCTCCTTGCGAACGTAAGCGGGCTTCATTGCGCAAACCTGCATTGCAATGTTCTTTGCGCACTCAACGGTAGCGTCGTTAGCCTCACCCTTCATCTGAACAAGAATACCGAGCTTGCCGCCGTTGTGGATGTAGCTCACGACGAAGCCGTCCTCAGCGGTAATCTTCTCAAAACGACGGATGGAAAGCTTCTCTCCGATAACCGCAACAAGGTTTGCCTGAGCTTCCTTAACGGAAATCGAAGGATCCTCGCACCAGGGCTCAGCAAGGAAGCAGTCGATGCAAGCGGCATCCGTGGAAGCAGCCTGCTTAGCAACCTTTGCAACAAACTCCTGGAACTTCTCGTTCTTCGCAACGAAGTCGGTCTCGGAGTTAACCTCGACAACTGCTGCGGTCTTGTAATCATCCGTAACGAAAGCAGCGCAGATACCCTCTGCAGCAATTCTGCTCTCCTTCTTGGCAGCCTTGGCAAGTCCGTTCTCACGAAGCCAAACAACCGCCTTCTCCATATCACCGTCCGTCTCGGTCAGCGCCTTCTTGCAGTCCATCATTCCGGCACCGGTTGTCTCACGGAGGTCCTTCACCATGCTTGCTGTAATTGTAGCCATAGTTATATTCTCCTATCCGGGCGTTCACCCTGTGTTATATCTGAATTACTGCTCTGCAACTTCCTCTGCAGCCTCTTCCGATGCCTCAGCGCTGTTGTCCACGAGCTCCTCGCCCTGGTTCGCCTCGATAACGGCATCAGCCATCTTGCCGACGATCAACTTCACGGCGCGGATAGCGTCGTCGTTGCCCGGGATTACATAATCAAGTTCATCAGGATCGCAGTTCGTATCGGCAATACCGATCAGCGTGATGCCAAGGGAATGAGCCTCCTGAACACAGATGCGTTCCTTCTTCGGATCTACTACGAAAATTGCCTCGGGGATCTTGGTCATCTCCTTGATACCGCCAAGGTTCTTCTCAAGCTTCTCCCACTCCTTCTTGATGCCGATAACTTCCTTCTTGGGAAGTACGTCGAACGTACCGTCCGTGGACATCTTCTCGATCTCCTTCAGACGAGCGATACGGGAGCGGATCGTCTTGAAGTTGGTGAGCATACCGCCGAGCCAACGCTCGTTTACATAGTACATACCGCAGCGCTCAGCCTCGCTCTTGATGGAATCCTGTGCCTGCTTCTTCGTTCCTACGAAGAGAATCTTGCCGCCGTCCGTAACGATGTTCTTCACCGCTGCGTAAGCCTCATCAACCTTACCGACAGACTTCTGCAGGTCGATGATGTAGATACCGTTTCTCTCGGTATAAATGTACGGAGCCATCTTAGGGTTCCAACGTCTTGTCTGGTGACCGAAATGTACGCCGGCTTCCAGAAGCTGTTTCATAGAGATTACGTTACTCATGATAATACCTCCAATTGGTTTGTTCTTCCGCGCAGCCCCTAAAAGGCAAACCCCGCAGGGAACCGGCCTTCCGTCGACAGCGCGTGATTCGTGACTTTGGCAGTATAGCACACGTCTTTCAAGGTTGCAAGCGGATTTTTCGGAAAATGCATTGTTTTTTCGCAAAAAAAGAGCACGCATACCTTCTGCTGCGTGCCCCTGATCAAAAACGGTTTCAGGATTCCCTGCGCTCTGCGGCGCTGCTCTCCAGAATGTCAAGGAAATACGGGTTCACGATCTTGACGTAGGTTCCCTTCATTCCGGAGGAACGGGACTCGATGATGCCCGCGCTGGCGAGTTTGCGGAGAGCGTTCACGATGATCGATCGCGTGATCTTGATCTCATCGGCAATCTTGCTCGCCACCAGCACTCCCTCGATGCCGCGGATCTGGCTCACAACCTCACGGACGGCGCTAAGCTCGCTGAAGGACAGGGTGTTGATCGCGCTGCGGACGTTCTGGCGGTTTCTCACCTCCGCTGCGGACTCCTCGTTGACGGAGCGCATGATCTCAAGCCCCACAACGGTCGTCGCATATTCGCTGATGATGATATCGTCGATGGTAAAGGGTTCTTTGCTTCGGAACAACAGAAGCGTCCCGTGGCGTTCTCCCGCGACATCGATCGGAGAAGCAATCCCGAACAGGGATGCGGCGTGTTCCTCCTCAAACCCGAGCATCGGCATACTCATATTTTCCTTTGTGGAAAGAATATTTAAGAGACGCTCATTGAGGGCGGTATCCGAGAACTGGCCGACCTCCCCGGGGAGAAGGCTCGGAAGCGTCGGAACGTCGGAACGCAGCGAAACGCCGAGGATTTTCCCCCGTTTGCTCAAGACGAACACATTGGCGTTCAGGATCTCACCGAGTATTTTACAGATGTCGGAAAATACAACCTTCTCCGCGTTGGATTTGTCGTGCAGAAGGTTGTTGATCCTGCGGATTTTATCAAGAAGAATAACGCTCATGGAATCCTCCGTATGAGTTACATAGTATCAGTTTATGGTATCGAAAAATGCGGGGAACGAACGGTCTACGGCGTCTGCCCCGGTAACGGTCACAGGCTGTTCGCTGCCCCAGGCCGCGACAGCTGCCATCATTGCGATCCGATGATCTCCCATAGCGTCCACGACGCCGCCGTCGAGGGCGCTGCGGCCGCGGATGACATAGACCTCTCCCGCCTGTTCTTCCCCGGGAAGCGTTGTGATGCTTATGTCCGCACCGAGCACGGACAAAACCGTCGCGATGCTCTGAATCCGATTTCCCTCACGGTCGGAAAGCACCTCAAGTCCCGTGATCGTGGTTGTTACCCCTTCGGTCAGGGATGCTGCAACCGCAACGCACGGGATCAGGTTCGGCACGTCGGAGAGATCGATCTGAAGTTCGCTCTCCCCTTCCGAAGACGCCTCGCGAAGGTTCCGTAGAAGGTCCGTAATGACGCGGTCGCCCTGCAGGGAAACCTCGGGAAGATCCGCGATGGGAATCTCCTCGCCGGTAATATAGGACAGGGTTTTAAACACCGCTGCAATGGACCAGTCCCGCTCCGGAGTTAATCCGCGAAGGCCGAAACGGTCATAGCGCTGTTCCCCGGGAACGGAGTATCCCTCCGGAGTCACAAACACATTGACTCCGGCCATATGAAGGACATTGATGGTCATATGAATGATGTTTTTGCGAAGAAGCCCCTCGGGGATCGTGATCGTGCTGTCTCCGTGAAGAAGCGGAAGGATAAACAGAAGTCCGCACACCTGCTCTGCGGCATTCCGGTCGGTGATCACATACTCGCCGGGCACAAGCTTTCCGCCGACGACAAATTCCCGTTCGGCCTTGTTCACGGTAACGGTCATCCCGTGCTCCCGAAGAAGCTTGAGAAAGCCCTCGTGCGGCCGAAGGAACAATCCCTCCCCGAGAAGGAACTTTACATTTTCAATATCCAGAACACCGATCAGGGGCAGCAGTAACCGAAGCACGGTTGCGCTCTCGCCGCATCGGAGAGGCTCCTCTTCCGCTGTCAACAAAGCCCTCAGGCAGGCATCCATAGCCTTGATGTCATCTCCCGGCATCTCCGATACATCCAGGAGGGAAAAGCCGTCCAAAAACCAGGCGAAGGCCGTGCGGATGACCAGCTCCTTGGAGTAGGGAAGATACACTTCCGACTGTCCCACCGGTACGGCGTGGACGATCCTGCAGGTCTCCATAGCCTCTGCAAAGCGCTTTCCGATCCCCTCTGTCTCTACCGGGGCGCACCCCACATCTTTTAGGAACCGGATACGGGTGTATTTCTTTTCAATTTCCGCAATATGATCCCGAAGTTCCTCGGCAGTAAAGGACGGGCCTGTCGGGAGTCCTGTCTGCATCAGCCTCGTTGCCAGATACCGGTATCTCTTCCGGTCGCAGCTGCCTGTTTGTACGGACATCTGGGCAAGGATTCCCATGGCTGCGGAAACCGCATAACCTCTCGACACGGAAAATCCGGAACACTCCTCGATCGCTGTTGCAAAAGCGTCGGCAAATACAATCTCGGTTCCCGGCTCCTTCGGCTCTCCCTCATCGCTTCGGAAAGAAACGGAAGCCCGGATACATGCGGCGACAGTCTCGTCGGACGGAAGCTCGGCGGAGCTTCCCGCCTCAGGCAGCCGTACGTCCCGGATTTTCGGAAGGCTTGCGGTGACCGCGTTGAATCCCATGAGGGAATACCGGATCACCTGGGCATATCCGCTGCGGATCCCGGAGTCCGGAAGCGTGGCGAGCAGATCCATGTCACAGAGAGTCAATACGGGTGCATGCGTTACGCCCGCAGCGTTTTCACGTCCGTTGATGCGAAGGCTGTACCGCTCGCTTGTCCGCGGCGCGATCATGCCCGAGAGCGTTGTCGGTACCGATACCCAGGAGACATTTTCCGACGCGGTTGCGGCAGTAAATCCTGTAAGATGCTGCACCTCCGTATCCCCGAGTGCGATCAGTATCCCGGTACGGTCAAAGGCAGTCTCCTGAAGGTGCCCGATCAGTCGTTCGTACACGGAAATCCCTCTGGGATCCTCCGTCACCGAAAACGAAAAGCGTGACACCGCATATCCGAGCCCCCGGAGCACCTGCTCCGTCTGCCCGGCATATAACGCTGCCACAGTCTCATCGCATACCAAACATGCCGACCTGCAGTCCGGGCGCAATTCGGAAAGAAGGGAAAGCTTTCCGAGTACGCCATGACCGAACCAGAGGTCATAGGGATGAGTCCCTGCCACCCTCAACTGTTCCATGTGTACCGCCCCGTCTTCGCACATCTATATACATTTATTGATCCGCGGGATTCTCCCCGGCAGATGTCCCTTTGGGTGCCTGCCAGGACATATATTCGCAGTCCGGATATCCCGAACAGCTGTAATACCGCTTGCCCCGTTTTGTGCGGCGGATGATCAGTTCCTTGCCGCAATTCGGGCAGGCGATGGACGTTTTTTCCACATAGGGTTTTGTGAACCGGCACTCCGGGAATCCCGGGCATGCCAGGAATTTGCCGTGGGGGCCGTATTTCACCACGAGCATGCGGCCGCATACATCGCAGGGCTGGTCCGAAACCTCATCGGCAATCTTAACCGTTGTCAGTTCCTTCTGGGCATCTGCGACAGCGGACGTCAGATCCGGATAGAAATTCCGGATGATATTCTTCCAGTTTACGCTTCCCTCCTCGACGCCGTCGAGCAGAAGCTCCATGTTGGCCGTGAAATCCACCGCAACAATGGAGGGGAACGCCTTCTTCATCATTTCGTTGACCGCTTCGCCGAGCTCCGTCACAAAAAGGCTCTTGCCGTCCTTCGCGATATAATGTCTCGTGAGAAGCGTGGTTATGGTAGGCGCATAGGTACTCGGACGTCCGATCCCCAGTTCCTCCATCGTCCGGACAAGGCTCGCCTCGGTATAATGGGCGGGCGGCTGTGTAAAATGCTGCTCCCCTTCCACTTCGGCGCGCTCGAACTTCGCGCCGGTCTCCGGCACATAGCGGGCGCTTTTCTCGTTGTTTGTCTCATCCTCGGAATCGGAATAAACGTTGCGGTAGCCCTCGAACACCGTCTTGGTTGCGCTTGCCGCGAAGGTATGGCTTCCGTTTCCGATGGTAAATGTCGTGACGCTGGAGACACAGTCAGCCATCCGGCTGGCAATGAAACGCTTCCAGATCAACTGGTACAGGCGGTACTGTTCGTTCGGAAGCTGATCCTTCACGGAAGCCGGCGTGATATCGATATAGGTGGGACGGATTGCCTCGTGTGCATCCTGGATCTTCTTTCCGGAAGATGTCTCGGAGCGGTCGGCGCCGAGGTATTCCTCCCCGTAGCGCTCCTTGATGAAAGCTGCAGCAGCGCCGGCAGCCTCCTCGCTGACACGGGTGGAGTCGGTTCGGAGATAAGTGATCAGACCGATGCTTCCGTGGCCCTTGATCTCTACGCCTTCGTATAACTGCTGCGCAACGCGCATGGTCTTCTGCGTACTGTAATTCAATTTGCGGGAAGCGTCCTGCTGCAGCGTACTGGTCGTATACGGCAGAGGCGCCTTCTGTCTCCGCTCGCTGACCTTCCGATCCGTCAGGCTGAAGACGGAGTTGTTGACCGCCTTGATGATCTTTTGTGCATCCTCCCCGGAGGCCAGTTCGGCACGGTGACCGTCGATGGTATATACCGCGGTGATCGGCTCCTTGTGAACGCCGTCGAAGAATTTTCCTTCGATGGTCCAGAATTCTCTCTGTGCAAACTCCGCGATCTCGTTTTCACGGTCGCTGATGATGCGGAGCGTAACCGACTG